>CAYWTM010000008.1:0-52435 GCA_964460185.1 uncultured Roseicyclus sp.
CCTACGGGCGGGAGGTGGTCATTCGCTGCGGTTGGCACCGGGGTCGGCTGTGCGGAGGAGGCTGTCATTGCCCCCAATTGGCTGAATGTCCGCGCAAGGATCACCCGTCCTGTAACATGTCGTAGGTAACGAGAAGCCTGCCATTATCGATTTGGGTTGGCGCATGACGTTCGGCTGCCGCCAGCACAATGTGCAAGATGGCGGAAATGGCTTCGGCGTACTGGTCATCAGTTGAGAAATTGTCTCCGTAGTGATCGTCAACTGCGTCAAGGTCGATGACGCACACGAACTCCTCGCCAGCATAGCGCATTCTAATAGCAGCGTTGTTGTCAAAACGATTGATCCGCGCGCTCCCTACATACTCCAGCTTTCGTTCGCGGAAGCGAACCCCTACACCCTTGGTGCCTTCTTCAGGCACGAATTCGATACCAGCTGCGAACATACTGTCTGCTATTGATCGAATGTTGTTCTTCATTGGTCTCCTAGTATTGGACTCGAAGTCGGCAACAGTGGCACGTGACACCGAAGCATTCGTTGCAAGCTGATCTTGGCTCCAATTCAACATGCTACGTCCCGCTCGGCACTGATCTGACGTGATCTGCATCTCAATGTTCCTTTTGTAAGTCTAATTGACTAATGTCATTCATTTTGCATGATATAAAGCATTTTAAATGACCGCGTGAATGGGCTGTGGCAATCGGCTCGGGACGTTCGTTCATCGCGCAGCATCACATACTCTGGGCTCTAATCCGGCCTTCGCGGCGCTTGGCATGGATGACCGCTCTACGGACAAGCCAGACGGCGGTTCGAACGCAAACGGTGTCGGGATCACGATGGACCGACACGGGCCGACAGGCACGGCAGGTCGACGAAGCTCAGAATTGAAGGCCGAGAAAGATCACGGCCAATGGCACGGGCGACACCGCAAGAATGACCGTCAGGGAGGTCGAAAGAGGCGTGAATATTCCGCTCAGACCCGCAATGATCATGATGCCGCCACCACCACCGATGATGGAGTTGCCCGGCGTGTTCACTGCGACCGCCATCGCCAGGTAGCGATACCGCAAGGCAAGTCGAAGAACGCGTTTCGACTGGCCTTCCAGCAGCAGGGCCAGTCGCTCGTCCTTTGATAATAGTGCGGCGCGGGCGACCAGCGCGGCCGCACGCCGCATCCTCAGGACGTGCAGGCCCCGCTCCAGCGCGCGGATCGGCAAGAACCGTCCGATCGTGAAAGCCAGCATCATGGCGGCGACCGTGCAGACATAGATCAATGGGGCAATCGCCGCGCCAAACCCTGCAAGGAGCGCGATGCCGATCTCTGCCCCCGGCACAAACGGCATCGCGAGAAAAGCGACATAGGCCACGACGCCGATCATGATGGCCCTGTGGACCTGCTGTTCATTGTCCGGCCGGATCTGAAGGTCCAGCGCGTCACGGATGATGTGCACGCCCCATGTGGCCAGCGCGATGAAACCGATCAGCACGATGATCCTGAGGATCATGCCCGGCCATGTCGGCCCTTTTGACGTCACGCCCGCGCCCTCAGCCGGAAACATCCTCGGGCGGCGTCAGCGTGCCTGTGGCCCGAACGGCAATCTGGTTCGTCCAGTACCATCGCCGTGTCGTCCAGGTTCCATCAAGGACGACGGCGTTGTCGGTGACCGCGCCGTGCCACACCACCGTGTGCGGGGCATCCGGGCAAATCGTCGTTGCCGTGAAATGGATCACGCCATCGATTTCCCTGGTCTGGTAGTCGGACCAGCCGAAGTTGCAGTATTCCTGGCAATCAGCCGACTGGAAGGTGCCATCACGGAAGGAGATGTTGTTCTCCAGGACGGCGCCAGAGGCCAGATCCTCGCCCCGTATTTCGAACGACATCCCGTCCAGCGCGCCTGTCGCCCCCCAATCGCCCGCAGGCACGACAAGATCGGGGATATCTTCATTCATAACCGAAAGCGTTGCAGCGCCTGTGCCGAGGGTGGCGGCGGCAATGGCCGCGATCTGTAGAATCTGAGACATGATCATGTCCGTGCAATGAAACCTGGATTATGGGTCAAATGGCTTGTCAGACAAGACAAATCACAAGGCGGGGACCCCTTCATCCCCATTCCGGGCAGCGGACCCTCGTGTCGGCACGGAATGCCGGCAGGACGGCCCTTTGCTGCCGTATGACGCGGACGGACCGACTGCCGAGGTCGCACACGGCCCCGGGGGCCGCGCCCGTCAGATCTCGTCGTTCATCTTGCGGAAGCGCTGGATCAGGGAAGACGTGTCCCAGCGCCCGCCGCCCAGTTGCTGCACCTCTGCATAGAACTGGTCGACCATGGCGGTCACGGGCAGGGACACGCCCATCTCGTTGCCTTGCGCCAGGGCAATGCCCAGATCCTTGCGCATCCAGTCGACCGCGAAACCGTGGTTGAACTTGTTGTCGACCATGGTCGAGGCCCGGTTGGCCAATTGCCACGATCCGCCGGCCCCCTGGCTGACCAGATCGGCGACCTTCTTGGGATCGAGCCCTGCCTTCATCGCGAAATACATGCCTTCGGAAATCGCCTGGACCAGACCCGCGATGCAGACCTGGTTCACCATCTTGGTCAGCTGGCCCGCGCCCACGTCGCCGAAATGGACCGTGGCCTTGGAATAGGCGTCGACCACGGGTTCAGCCGCTTCGAAATGCGCCGGCTCACCGCCGCACATGATCGCAAGCTGACCGTTTTCGGCCCCCGCCTGCCCGCCCGACACCGGTGCATCGACCCAGCCGATGCCCCTTGCCCTGGCCTCGGCCGCCAATTCCCGCGTCACGATGGCCGAAACGGTCGTGTGATCCACGAAGACAGATCCTTCGCCCATCCCCGCAAGCGCCCCGTCCGCGCCCAGAACGACCGACCGCAGATCATCGTCATTGCCGACGCAGGCCATCACGAAATCGCATCCCTCCGCTGCCTCGCGCGGGGTGGTGGCCATCGCGCCGCCATTGGCCGCGACCCAGGCCTCGGCCTTTGCGGCTGTCCGGTTGTAGACCGTAACGCCGTGGCCCGCATTCAACAGATGCACCGCCATCGGGCTGCCCATGACACCAAGGCCCAGGAATGCAAGTTTCGCCATCTTTACCGCCTCTGAAATGAATTCGATCGTTGCACGAAGCGTAGCAGCCGGGCCGCCACTGTCCAGAGGATCACAGACCGCATGGAACCGCCGATGATGATAGCGCTAACACTTGCAGGCTCCGCGCAGGGGGCTATACCGGCGTTGAACCGCGATCCCATGTTCCCGCCGCTCCGGAGTTGAGCCATGCCCCGTGACCACACCCAGACACCTGCCGACATGCGCGATGCGATCTTGCATCACCTGACCTATGCGATCGGAAAAGACGCCGAGAACGCCAAGATCCAGGATTGGCGGATGGCATTGTCATTCGCCGTGCGCGACCGGATCGTGGATGCGTGGTTTGCCTCGACCCGCGCCAGCTATGCCGCTGGCGCAAAACGGGTTTATTACCTTTCGATGGAATTCCTGATCGGCCGGTTGCTGGAAGACGGGTTGGTCAACCTGAGGCTTCTGGATCAGGCGCAAGAGGCCTTGACCGGCCTGGGCCAGGACCCCGGTGCGATCATCGCGAACGAACCGGATGCAGCCCTTGGCAATGGCGGCCTGGGGCGGCTGGCGGCCTGTTTTCTCGAATCGTTGTCGACCCTCGGCGTGCCGGCCTATGGCTACGGCATCCGCTACGAACACGGCCTGTTTGCGCAAAGCTTTCAGGATGGCCGGCAGGTCGAGCGGCCCGAAACATGGCTGGAACAGCCGCACGCATGGGAATTCGAACGGCCCGAGACGCGCTATCGCATCGGGTTCGGCGGCGGGATCGGGCACGCGGGCAACACCACTATCTGGACCCCGTCCGAGGGTGTTTTCGCGCAGGCCTATGACACGCCGATCGTCGGGTGGCAGGGGCGTTGGGCCAACACGCTTCGACTTTGGTCGGCACGCGCCGCCGATCCCTTCGACCTCGACCGGTTCAACGCGGGCGATTACGAGGCCGCCGCCGAACCCGAGGCGATGGCCCGCACGATCAGCCGCGTTCTGTACCCCGACGACACCACCGAACGCGGCAAGGAACTGCGCCTGAAGCAGGAATATTTCTTTACCGCCGCGTCGCTGGCCGACATCCTGCGGCGCTTCGACAGCGAACACAGCGATATCCGGCTGTTGCCGAAGAAGGTCGCGATCCAGCTCAACGACACCCATCCGGCAATCGCCGGCCCGGAACTGGTGCGCCTGCTGCACGACGAACGCGGCCTGCCCTTTGACGAGGCGATGGACCTGGCACGTCACACGCTGAGCTACACCAACCACACCCTGCTGCCCGAGGCATTGGAAAGCTGGCCCGAGGATCTGTTCAGCCGCCTGTTGCCCCGGCACCTGGAACTGATCGACCAGATCGACCACGCCCATTACGAGGCCTACCCCGTGCGCGGGCTGACGGTGCATGACCATGGGCAGGTCAAGATGGGCGATCTGAGCTTCATCATGGCTCACAAGGTCAACGGCGTGTCGGCGCTGCACACCGGGCTGATGAAGCAAACGGTGTTCAAGCGCCTGCACGAACTGCATCCCGAAAGGATCGTGAACCAGACCAATGGCGTCACGCCGCGTCGGTGGCTGCTCAGCTGCAATCCGCGCCTTGCGGGCCTGATCACCGACACGATGGGCGACGGATGGGTCGATGACCTCGAAACGCTCCGGCAGCTGGAACCGATGGTCGAGGATCAGGGGTTCCTGGATGCCTTTGCCGCCGCCAAGGCCGCGAACAAGGGCGATCTTGCCGCCTATATCGCGTCTCAAACCGGCATCACCGTCGATCCGCAGGCGATGTTCGACGTCCAGATCAAGCGCATCCACGAATACAAGCGCCAGCATCTGAATATCCTCGAGGCCATCGCCCGCTGGCAGGCGATCAAGGCCCAGCCCAATGCGGACTGGACCCCCACGGTGCGCATCTTCGCGGGCAAGGCCGCACCGGGATATGCCTTTGCCAAGGATATCATTCGCCTGATCAACGACGCCGCAGCGGTCATCAATTCCGATCCGGACACACGGCACCTGATGCAGATCGTGTTCTTGCCCAACTACAACGTTTCGCTGGCCGAAAAGCTGATCCCGGCCGCCGACCTGTCGGAACAGATCTCGACCGCCGGCAAGGAAGCGTCGGGCACCGGCAACATGAAATTCGCCCTGAACGGCGCGCCCACCATCGGCACGCTGGACGGCGCCAATGTCGAGATCCGCGAGCATGTGGGGGCCGAGAACTTCTTTCTGTTCGGCATGACCGCGGATGAGGTGGTGAAACGCCGCGAGGTCGCGGATCACGCCGCCAAGGCCATTGCCGCCGATCCCCGTCTTGCCGCGGCGCTCAAGGCCATCGGCGGCGGTGTGTTCTCGCCCGATGAACCGGGCCGTTACGCGCATATCGTCGACAACCTGCAAGGGCCCGACTACTTTCTCGTGTGTTCCGATTTTTCCGACTACTGGCGCGCGCAGGGCGAGGCGGCCGCGGTCTATCGCGACCCGTCGCGCTGGTGGCGCATGGCCGCCCTGAACACGGCGCGGTCGGGGTGGTTTTCATCCGACCGGACGATCCGGGGCTACATGGCGGATGTCTGGGATGCCGAAAGCCTGATCTGAGATCGGAAAGGCTTGCGGTGGGTGTTCTCATGCGCAACGGTTGTTCTTGGCACCCAAGCAGATAAGGTGGGCGATATGTCGGGACCGCATCACGACCAGGCACGCCAATCAGTGCTTCACGCCCTATCGGACGGACGCAACAGCGACCCGTTCGCGATCCTCGGTCCACATGAAATCGATGGCTGCAGACATGTGACGGCGTTCCTTCCCGGTGCCGAACGGGTGCAGGCCATCGCGGATGGCGCGCCCCATGACCTGTTTCCCGCGGAGGGTGCGCCGGGCGTGTTTCAGGGCCCGGTGGCCGGCACCGGGGCCTACCGGCTGAAGGCCGAAAACGCCCGTGACACATGGGACCTGGACGATCCCTACCGCTTTGGCCCGGTCCTGGGCGAGATCGACGAATACCTTCTGGGCGAAGGCACCCACCTGCGCATCTGGGAAGCTCTTGGCGCCCATGTGATGACCCATGAAGGGGCCCGGGGCACCCATTTCGCCGTGTGGGCGCCGAACGCGCAGCGCGTGTCTGTGGTGGGTGACTTCAACCTGTGGAACGGGCGGGTTCACGTGATGCGCCGCCGCGGCGCGACGGGTGTCTGGGAAATCTTCCTGCCCGGCATCGGCGAGGGCGCGGCGTACAAATACGAACTCATCGGGCCAGACGGCGCCACGCTGCCGCTCAAGGCCGACCCGGTGGGTTTCGGCAGCCAGCATCCGCCGCAAAACGCATCGGTCGTGCGCGATATCCGCGGCTATGGCTGGAAAGACAAGGGCTGGATGGATCGCCGCGCCGCCGCCCATGACGTGCGCGCGCCCATATCGGTCTACGAGGTGCATCTGACCTCGTGGAAACGGCGCGCCGATGGCCGCGCGATTTCCTATATCGAAGCGGCCGGGGAACTGGTGGATTACGTGGCCGACATGGGCTTCACCCATATCGAGCTTCTGCCCATCTCGGAATATCCGTTTGACGGGTCATGGGGCTATCAACCGGTGGGCCTGTTTGCCCCGACCATCCGCCACGGCCCCCCGCACGAGTTTCGCGACCTGGTCGATGCGGCCCATCGCAAGGGGCTTGGCGTGATCCTCGACTGGGTGCCGGGTCATTTCCCGACCGATGCCCACGGTCTTGGCCAGTTCGACGGCACCGCCCTTTACGAGCATGCCGACCCGAAAGAGGGGTTCCACCAGGACTGGAACACCCTGATCTACAATTATGGCCGGGCCGAAGTCGCCAATTACCTGGTCTCGAACGCGCTGTACTGGCTGGACGAATACCATGTCGACGGGCTGCGCGTGGATGCGGTGGCGTCGATGCTGTACCGCGACTATTCCCGCAAGGCGGGGGAATGGATCCCGAACCGCGATGGCGGGCGCGAGAATCTCGAGGCGATCGCGTTGCTCCAGAACATGAACACGCAAAGCTACGGACAGCACCCCGGCATCATGACCGTGGCGGAGGAAAGCACCTCTTTCCCGCGCGTGTCGGGCCCGGTGCATGACGGCGGGCTTGGCTTTGGCTACAAATGGAACATGGGCTGGATGAACGACACGCTGGATTACATGCAGCGTGAACCGGTGCACCGCAAACACCATCACCACCAGATGACCTTTGGGCTGGCCTATGCGTGGTCGGAAAACTTTGTCCTGCCGATCAGCCATGACGAAGTGGTGCATGGCAAGGGATCGATGCTGACCAAGATGCCCGGCCCGCGGGACGAGCAATTCGCCAATCTGCGCGCCTATTACGGGTTCATGTGGGGCCATCCGGGCAAGAAGCTGCTGTTCATGGGACAGGAACTGGCGCAGGGCACCGAATGGAACCACGACGCCAGCGTCGATTGGGATGCGTTGCACGATCCCGCCCACAAGGGCATTCAGCGGTTGGTTCGCGATCTCAACACGCTCTACCGGGCCGAGCCCGCGTTGCATGTGAAGGATGCCGATCCCGACGGGTTCCAGTGGATCGAGGCCAACGATGCCGACCGGTCGATCTATGCATGGCTGCGGCGCGGTGGCCCCAAGGATCGCAATGTCGTCGTGATCTGCAACATGACGCCGGTCGAACGGGCCGGTGTCAGGATCGGCCTGCCCCACGCAGGCCGCTGGCGCGAGGCGCTGAACACCGATGCCGAAATCTACGGCGGCGGCAATCGCGGCAACCTGGGCCGCATCGATGCGGAGGAGGCCGGTCACCATGACCAGGCCGCATCGACCACGCTCTACCTGCCGCCGCTATCGACCATATTCCTCGTGCCCGAGGACACGGATTAATTGAAAAGAGCCGGCCTGCGCGCCTGTGCAGGTCCGTTAGGGAGGGAACCATTATGCCGAGACCGACCCCAAGACTGTCCAGCCGTTCCATGGCCTTTGTTCTGGCCGGTGGACGTGGCAGTCGACTGAAGGAACTGACCGACAGCCGCGCCAAACCCGCCGTCTATTTCGGGGGCAAGACGCGGATCATCGATTTCGCCCTGTCCAACGCGCTGAATTCCGGCATTCGAAAAATGGCGATCGCCACCCAATACAAGGCGCATTCCCTGATCCGCCATTGCCAGCGCGGCTGGAACTTTTTCCGCGCGGAACGCAATGAATACCTAGACATCCTGCCCGCCTCGCAGAGGGTGGCGGAAAACAAATGGTACCTGGGCACCGCCGACGCCGTGACCCAGAACATCGACATCGTCGACAGCTACGGCGTGGAATACGTGCTGATCCTGGCCGGTGATCACATCTACAAGATGGATTACGAACAGATGATCCAGCACCATGTCGACAGCGGAGCGGATGTCACGGTGGGCTGCCTGACCGTGCCCCGGATGGAGGCCACGGCCTTTGGCGTCATGGCCGTGGACAAGAATGACCGGATCACGGAGTTCCTCGAAAAACCCGCCGATCCCCCCGGCACGCCGGATGATCCGACCGTCGCGCTGGCCTCGATGGGCATCTATGTCTTCAACTGGGAATTCCTGCGCGATCTGTTGCTGCGCGATGCCGATGATCCGAATTCATCGCATGATTTCGGCAGCGACCTGATCCCGGACATCGTCAAGAACGGCAAGGCGCAGGCGCATCGGTTCTCGCAAAGCTGCGTCCGCCATAGCGCGGATGCGCCGTATTACTGGCGCGATGTGGGAACGATCGATGCCTTCTGGAAGGCCAATATCGACCTGACGGGTTTTGACCCGGATCTCGACCTTTGGGATCGTGACTGGCCGATCTGGACCTATTCGGAAAGCGTGCCCCCCGCCAAGTTCATCCATAACGAGGAGAAGCGTCGCGGCTCGGCCGTCAGTTCGCTGGTGTCGGGCGGATGCATCGTGTCGGGCACGGAGATCCGCAACTCGCTTCTGTTCACGCAGGTGCACACGAATTCCTACGCCTCGCTGGATGGCGCGGTTGTGCTGCCCTACGCCGAAATCGGCCGGCACGCGCAATTGACGAATGTGGTCATCGACCGGGGCGTTCACATCCCCGAAGGTCTGGTCGTGGGCGAAGACCCCGAGGAAGACGCCAGGCATTTCCGCGTCTCCGAAGGTGGCGTGACCCTGATCACCAAGGACATGATCGCAAGGTGGCACGCCGCACAATGATCAAGGTTCTGTCCGTCGCGTCCGAATGTGCGCCGCTGGTGAAGACCGGCGGCCTTGCCGATGTCGCGGGGGCGCTGCCGACCGCCCTGGCCCCGCACGGGGTCGATATGCGCACGCTGCTGCCCGGCTACCCGGCGGTGATGGCGGCGGTCAAGAAAGGCAAACAGGTGCGGGACTGGGATGACCTTTTCGGTGGTCCGGCGCGCGTGATCGAAACCAAGGCGGCCGGCATGGCGCTGTACGTGCTGGACGCGCCGCATCTGTATGACCGGCCGGGCGGGATATACAATGGACAGGACCGTCACGACTGGCCGGACAATCCCGAACGCTTTGCGGCGCTGTCCATGGCTGCGGCGGAACTGGGCGCGTCCGGCGCGGGAAAATGGAAACCTGACCTGGTCCATGGACATGACTGGCAGGCGGGGTTGGCGCCCTACTACCTCAAGCGCCGCTTTGGCGCGCCATGCCCGTCGGTTCTGACGATCCACAACATCGCGTTCCACGGTGCCGCGCCGCCGGAAAAACTGTCGACGCTCAAGCTGAACGCAGTGGATTTCACCCAAGACGGGTTCGAGTTCTGGGGGCAGATCAACGCGCTGAAGGCCGGCCTGGTTTTCGCGGACAAGCTGACCACCGTGTCGCCCACCTATGCGCGCGAACTGACGCGGGCGGAATTCGGTATGGGGCTGGATGGTCTGATCCGGTCGCGGGCGGGCGACCTGGTGGGCATCCTGAACGGAATCGACACGGTCTCGTGGGATCCGACCAAGGATACCGCCATTGCCCGGCCCTACAGGACGCCGCGCGGCAAGGCCGCCGCCAAGACGGCGCTGCGCAAGGAATTCGGACTGCCCGATGCGGATGGCCCTTTGTGCATCGTGGTGTCGCGCCTGACCGAGCAAAAGGGTCTGGACCTGCTGCTCGAGGCGCTGCCCGCGCTGGTGGACCGGGGCGGACAGCTGGCCGTGCTCGGGTCGGGCGACGCCGGTCTGGAACAGGCCTTCCAGCGCGCTGCCGAACATCCCAACGTGTCGGTTCGGATCGGTTATGACGAAGCGCTGTCGCATCGCATGATGGCCGGCGGCGACGCGATCGTGATCCCGTCCCGGTTCGAGCCCTGCGGCCTGACACAGCTGTATGGCCTGCGCTATGGCACGCTGCCCGTTGTTGCCCTGACGGGGGGGCTGGCCGACACGGTCATCAATGCCAACGCCGCGGCTTTGGCCACGGGGGTGGCGACCGGGCTTCAGATCAACCCGATCACGACCGATTCACTGGCCTACGGGTTGATCCGGCTGCTGAGCTTGTTCCATGATCGGAAAACCTGGACGCAGATGCAAAAGCGCGCGATGGCGCACCCCGTGGGTTGGGATGTGTCCGCCGCCGCCTACGCAGATCTGTACCGCAGCCTGGTGCCCGCAGACGCATGACACACATCTACCGGATGGAACCGGGTCGCCCCTACCCGATGGGCGCGACCCATGATGGCACGGGGGTGAACTTTGCCGTGTTTTCCGCCCATGCGGACGCGATCCATGTCTGCCTGTTCAATGCCGATGGCCGCGAGGTGCTGCGTCTGCCCCTGCCCGAAAGGGATGGCGATATCTGGTTCGGGCGCATCGATGGCCTGCCGGTGGGCACACAATACGGGCTGCGCGCCGAAGGGCCTTATGCGCCCATGCACGGCCACCGCTTCAACCCGAACAAACTGCTGCTCGATCCCTACGCCAAGGCGCTGGCGGGCCAATTGATCTGGGACGATGCCCTGATGGGGCACCGGGTGCATGACCCACGCAGCGATCTGAGCTACGACACCCGCGACAGCGCGCCTTTCATGCCGCGCGCCGTGGTGACCGGGCCGCCAACCGCCGACTGGCCCGACACGCGGCCCGATATTCCGTGGCAGGACACGGTGATCTACGAGGCGCATGTAAAGGGCCTGACGATGCAGATGCCCGGCGTGCCGACACCGGGCACGTTCGCAGCCCTTGGGTCGGATCCGGTCATCGACCACCTGACGCGGCTCGGCATCACCGCGATCGAGCTGTTGCCGGTCCATTCCTTTATCACCGACGCGTTCCTGCAAGGTAAGGGGATGGAAAATTACTGGGGCTACCAGACCCTTGGCTTTTTCGCACCGCACCCGCCATTCCTGCATTCAGGCCGCACCGAAGAGGTGCAACAGGCCGTGGCGCGCCTGCATTCCGCCGGGATCGAGGTGATCCTCGACGTGGTCTACAACCACACCTGCGAGGGCAACGAGACAGGCCCGACGCTCAGCTTTCGGGGGCTCGACAATGCATCGTACTACCGGCTGGAGCACGGGCGCGGCTATGTCAACGACACCGGCACCGGCAATACGGTCGACATGTCCCACCCGATGGTGATGCGGCTGGTGATGGACAGCCTGCGCCACTGGGTCGACCACTACCATATCGACGGATTTCGGTTTGATCTGGGCGCCACGCTGGGGCGCATGCGTCACGGCTTTGACCGCGATGCGGCGTTTTTCCAGGCGCTGCGGCAAGATCCTGTGCTGAACCGGGTCAAGCTGATCGCCGAGCCGTGGGATATCGGGCCGGGTGGCTATCAGCTGGGGGCTTTCCCGCCGCCCTTTGCCGAATGGAACGACCGGTTTCGCGACACCACGCGCCGGGTCTGGCGCGGCGATGCCGAACACCTGCCGGCCATGGCCGCCGTGCTGATGGGGTCGGCCGAACAGTTCGACCATTCCGGCAGGCCTGCCACCGCTTCGGTCAACTTCCTGACCGCCCATGACGGGTTCACGCTCAGCGACGTGACCTCCTACAACGAACGCCACAACGCGGAGAATGGCGAAGGCGGGCGCGATGGTCACGGCGACAACCTGTCGGACAACATGGGGCACGAGGGGCCCACGGACGACCCCGGCCTGATGGCTGCCCGCGCGCTCAGGGCACGCAACATGATGGCGACCCTCCTGCTCAGCCAGGGGGTGCCGATGATCCTGGCAGGTGATGAGATCGCCAACAGCCAGGGCGGCAACAACAACGCCTACGCCATGGACAACCCCACGGGCTGGATCGATTGGGCCGCGGCGGATTGGGCGTTCCGCGATGTCGTGGCGGATCTGATCGCGCTCAGAAAGACACAGCCCGCCCTGCGCCAAAGCCGGTTTCTGCACAGCGAAATGCGCCATGATGGGACCCGGAACCTGATCTGGTGGCACCCCGAGGGCCACGAGATGACGCCCGAGGACTGGGACGACCCCACGCAAACCAACGTCATCGTGGAACTGCGCATGGCCGAGGGCGACCCGCATACCTGCCTGATCGTGCTGGCCACCGGGGCCGATCCCGTGGACGTCGTGCTGCCCGGTGGGACATGGCGGCGCCTGCTGGACACGACCCATCCCGGCGCAGCCCCCGTCGACGCGGGCCCCCGGATCACTCTGTCCGCCCCTTGTGTCGCGTTCTTTGCACAAGACGACGGCGATGCAGTATAGGATCGAACGCAATTCAGCCTGACCTGCGCAGGACGCCTGCAGCGCAGATCATGGCCAGACACCGACCAGGAGACCCCAGATGACCCCGACCCGCGTGACGACGACGCCCATCGACGGACAGAAACCGGGCACCTCAGGCCTGCGCAAGAAGACCCGCGTCTTCATGGAGCCGCATTTTCTGGAAAACTACATCCAGTCGATCTGGAACGGGATCGGCGGTGTCGCGGGCAGGACGCTCGTGATCGGGGGCGACGGACGGTATTTCAACGACCGGGCCGCGCAGGTGGCGTTGCGCATGGCCGCGGCCAGCGGTGCCGCGCGCGCCATTGTGGGGCAGAACGCGATCCTGTCCACGCCGGCGGCCTCGCACATGATCCGGTCGCGGCAGGCCTTTGGCGGAATCATCCTGTCGGCCAGCCACAATCCCGGTGGCCCGGACGAGGATTTCGGGCTGAAATGGAATTCGGCCAATGGCGGCCCCGCCGCCGAGGATGTGACCGCCAAGATCCATGCCGCCACCCGATCCATCACCAGCTACGACATCCTGGAAGCCCATGATGTGGACCTGTCGCGGATCGGGGAAACCAGGCTTGGCGACATGGTGGTCGAGGTCGTGGACCCCGTGACCGACTATGCCGCGCTGATGGAAACGCTGTTCGATTTCGATGCCATCACGGCGCTGTTCAAATCCGGGTTCACCATGCGGTTCGATGCCATGCACGCGGTCACCGGACCCTATGCGAGGGCGATCCTGGAGACCCGTCTTGGCGCGGCCCCCGGCACGGTCGTGAACGGCACGCCGAGCCCCGATTTCGGCGGTGGCCATCCCGACCCGAACCCGATCTGGGCCAAGACCCTGATTGACGAGATGATGGGCGATGCGGCCCCTGATTTCGGCGCGGCCTCCGATGGCGATGGCGACCGCAACATGATCGTGGGCCGCGGCATCTACGTCACCCCGTCCGACAGTCTGGCGGTTCTGGCGGCCAACGCGACCCTGATCCCGGCCTTCAGGGGCGGATTGGCCGGTGTCGCCCGGTCGATGCCGACCTCGGGCGCGGTGGACCGCGTGGCCGAGGCGTTGGGGATTGCGTGCTACGAGACACCCACGGGTTGGAAATTCTTCGGCAATCTGCTCGACGCGGGCCGCGTCACCCTGTGTGGCGAGGAAAGCGCGGGCACCGGCGCCGATCACGTGCGCGAAAAGGACGGGCTTTGGGCGGTGCTGGCGTGGCTGAACATTCTGGCCGCCACCCGCAAATCGGTGCGGGACGTGGTCGGCGACCTGTGGGCGCGGTTCGGGCGGAACTACTATTCGCGCCATGACTACGAGGGCGTGCCAAGCGAGGGGGCCAACCGGCTGATGGATGGGCTTCGTGCGAAACTGGCGGATCTGCCGGGCACCCGGGCGGCCGGCCTGACGGTCACCATGGCCGATGAATTCGCCTATCACGATCCGGTCGACGGGTCGGTGTCCGAAGGGCAAGGCATCCGCATCGGGTTCGAAGGCGGCGGGCGCGTGGTCTTCCGCCTGTCGGGCACCGGCACCGAGGGCGCCACGCTGCGCGTCTACCTGGAACGGCTGGAAACGGATCCGGCGCGGATGAACGAGACCGCCGACGCCGCGCTGGCGCCGATCATCGACGCCGCCGAAGCGCTGGCCGGGATCAAGGCGCATACCGGGCGCGAGGGGCCGGATGTGACCACCTGAAACCGTCCTCGACGGGTCGTTGCATTTGCACTAATCTTGAGCCGACCAATTGGGGGGAAGATATCGATGGCCAAGGCCTTCGCATCCGCAGGCGACATGGCGGAAAAGAAGATCAGTTTCACCGAAGTGGGCGAGGGGCTTTATGCCTTCACCGCCGAGGGCGATCCGAACTCGGGCGTGATCATCGGCGATGACAGCGTGATGATCATCGAGGCACAGGCCACGCCACGTCTGGCGCGCAAGGTGATCGACTGCGTGCGGTCCGTCACCGACAAGCCGATTTCGCACCTGGTGCTGACCCATTACCACGCCGTCCGGGTTCTGGGCGCGTCGGCCTATGGTGCGGAACAGGTCATCATGTCCGACACCGCGCGCGCCATGGTGGTGGAACGCGGGCAGGAAGATTGGGACAGCGAATTCGCCCGCTTTCCGCGTCTGTTCGAAGGGCATGAGGAAATCCCCGGCCTGACATGGCCCACCACGACATTCTCCGAGGCGATGACGGTCTACCTGGGCAATCGCCGGGTCGATATCTTTGTTCCCGGCCGCGCCCACACGGCAGGCGATGCCGCGATCTGGGTGCCGGATGCCGAGGTGATGTTTACCGGCGATATCGTGGAATATCACTCGGCCTGCTACTGCGGTGACGGCCATTTCGCCGATTGGAGCGACACGCTCGACGTGATCGCGGGGTTCCAGCCACGCGCCATTGCGCCGGGGCGTGGCGATGCTCTGATCGGCGACACCGTGGCCAAGGCCGTCGAAAGCACGCGGGATTTCGTGCAATCGACCTATGACCCCGTCGCCCGCGTTGCGGCCCGTGGCGGTTCGCTCAAGGAAGCGATGGCCGCCGCCCGCGCCGTGTGCGACCCCAAGTTCAGCGACTTCGCGATCTACGAGCATTGCCTGCCCTTCAACGTCGCCCGCGCCTATGACGAGGCCCGCGGCCTCGACCATCCGCGCATCTGGACGGCCGAACGCGACGCCGAGATGTGGGCGGCCTTGCAGGAGTAATCGGCAATGCCCCACCCCTACGTCGCGTTCGCATCAAACAATGCCTGGGCCAACCGCACGTTTTACGAGGCGGCGGCGGCCTTGCCTGACGGGGGTTTCACCGCGCCGCGACCGGGATTCTTTGCGTCGATCTGCAAGACGCTGAACCACATCTATCAGGTCGATCTGTATTACATCGACGCCCTGACCGAGGGCGGTGTGGGCCGCGCCGTCTTTGACCGGGACGAGGTGGAGGACCTGGCCATTCTTGGCACGCTTCAGGCTGGATCCGACGCGCGCCTTTTGCGGTTCTGCACGGACCTGCGGGACGCCGACCTGACCCGCCGCGTCCGGACCGAGCGCCACGATGGCCCCACGACCGAGCGGATCGGCGACCTGCTGCCGCACCTGTTCCAGCATCAGGTCCACCATCGCGGGCAGGCCCATGTGCAACTGGGCGATGCCGGTATCGCCCCGCCGCAGCTTGATGATTTCTTTCTGGAATACGGGCGCGTCCCATCGGCCATGGATTATCCGCGATGACCTACCAGGATCGCTACCCCCTCGCCTTTCGGCTCTACCCCTATCACCGGTCCGCCGATCAGGATGCAGGCGGGCGCGTGCACCATCGTGTTGTCATCGTGGGCGGCGGCCCCATCGGCATCGCCACCGCGCTGGACCTGGGTCTCAAGGGCATTCCGGTTGTCGTGCTGGACGACCACGAAGGCGTGGGTCAGGGCAGTCGCGCGATCTGTTTTGCCAAGCGCACGCTCGAGATCGCGCATCGCCTGGGCTGCGGCCCCGAGATGGTCGACAAGGGCGTGGTCTGGAACAGGGGACGGGTGTTTCATGACCGGGACGAGGTGTTCAGCTTTGATCTTCTACCGGAAGATGGTCACCGCCACCCGGCCTTCATAAATCTGCAGCAGCCATGGTTCGAACGGTTCCTGGTCGAACGCGTAGACCGCGCTACGGCGGCGGGCGCACCGATCGACATTCGAGGGCGCAACCGGCTGATGGCCTTGCAGGCCGGGGGCGACACCGTCGACCTGGAGATCGAAACCCCCGATGGCCCCTACAGCCTGAGCGCGGATTGGCTGATCGCGTGCGACGGGGCCCGGTCGCCCATCCGCGACAAGATGGGCCTGGGGTTTGACGGGCGCGTGTTCGAAGACAATTTCCTGATCGCGGACGTGAAGATGACCGCCGATTTCCCGACCGAACGCTGGTTCTGGTTCGAGCCCTGGTTCAAATCCGGGGCCTCGGCGCTGCTGCACAAACAGCCCGATGATATCTGGCGGATCGATTTCCAGCTTGGGTGGGATATCGACCGGACGGCGGAACTCGACCCCGCCCGCGTGCGCGCCCGCGTCGATCAGATGTTGGGCCCGGACGTGGACTACGAGCTGGACTGGACGTCGATCTACACCTTCCAGTGCCGGCGCATGGACCGGTTTCGCCATGGACGCGTGATCTTTGCCGGCGATGCCGCCCACCAGGTCAGCCCCTTCGGCGCGCGCGGTGCGAATTCCGGCATCCAGGATGCCGACAACCTTGGCTGGAAACTGGCGGCAGTCCTCAAGGGCGATGCCCCCGATACCTTGCTGGACAGCTACGACACCGAACGCATCCATGCCGCCGATGAGAATATCCGCAATTCCACCCGGTCCACCGATTTCATCACGCCGAAAACCGAACAGTCCCGGATCTTTCGCGATGCGGTCTTGCACCTGGCCGGCCACGCCGCCTTTGCGCGGCCCATGGTGAATTCCGGCCGCCTGTCGGTGCCCGCGGTCTATGACGGGTCCCCGCTGAATTCGCCCGATGCCCTGCCGGGCGGCCCCGCCCGCAGCCGCCCCGGCGCAAGCTGCCCCGATGCACGGCTGACCGATGGCAGTTTCCTGCTGGATCACCTGACCGGCGGTGGGTTCGTCTTGCTGGATCTGGGCGCGGGGCTTGCCCCAGCGCTCGCGGATCTGCCGGTTCTGCGCTTCGAGCCCGCGTCAGAGCCATTTCTGGCCGACCGCTATCTGGGTGAGTCGACACAGGGGATATACCTCATCCGGCCGGATCAGCATGTGGCGGCGCGGTGGGATCGGGCCGATGCCGCGACCATCGCCAAAGCCCTGGACCGAGCCCTTGGAAAGGCCACGCGATGACGAAGCTGACCCTCGATCCCAACCTGCCGGTGCCCGACGACGCCTATGCCCTGCTGATCGACGCCCATGAGGGGCTGACCAAGGCCGAAAGCGACGCGCTGAACGCGCGGCTGATCCTGATCTTGATGAACCAGATCGGCGATGCGGATGTGATCGCACACGCCATCGCGGCGGCCAAACGCTAGGTATCGCGCCCGCTATCCGATCAACGCCGTCGACAGCCACGGAAAGCGGCTGAGCAAGATCAGCACCACGAGCGTCGCCAGCAGGAAGGGCCACAGCGCCTTGAAGATGGTGACGGGTTTCACGCCCGACATGGCCGAGGCGATATAAAGGCCGATCCCCACGGGTGGCGTCAGAAGGCCGAGGATCAGGTTGATCGAGATCACCACACCGAACTGGTAGGGCGAGATGTCGTAGTCGTTCATCGCGATCGGCAACAGGATCGGCGTGATGAGAATGACCGCCGCAATCCCGTCGATCAGCATGCCGATGATCAGCAGGCACAGGTTCACGATCAAAAGGAACAGGAACGGATTTTCCGTGATGGTGATCAGCAGCGCCGCCAGTTTCTGCGGGATCGCCTCGTAGATCACCACCCAGCCGAACACATTGGCCGTTGCGATCATCAAGATCACGAGGGCCGCGTTTTGCGCCGTGCGCTTGAACGCAGGCCACAGATCCCCGAGTTTCAATTCCCGGTAGACAAGTGTTCCCAGCAGCAGCGCAACGACCGAGGCGACTGCCGCGGATTCCGTCGGCGTGGCGAACCCGAACAGGACCCCGCCGATGATCGCCGCCGGAATGGTCACCGCCGGCACCGCCTCGGCCAGGGCCCGCAGCGCCTGGGGGCGCGTCATCCACCTGCCGGCGGGGAACGGGTTGAAAAAGCCGATGGTGGCGATCACGACCGCAAAGCTGATGAACATCAACAGCCCCGGCACCAGTCCGGCCAGAAACATCTCGCCCACGGGGATCTGAGCCAGAACGGCGAAGATCACGAACAACATCGAAGGCGGGATCACCGGCGCCAGCAGGCCGCCCGCCGCGGTCGAGGCCGCCGCAAATCCCCGATCATAACCTTCGGCCTCCATCGCGGGCACCATGGCGCGCGACATGATGGCGATCTGGCTGGCCGCCGACCCGACGATGGCTGCCATGAACATGTTGGCCAGCAGGTTGATCCAGGCCAGTCCGCCGCGAAATCCGCCCACGAACACGCGGGCCGCGTTGATCAGGCGCTTGGTTATGCCGCCCTCGTTCATCAATTCGCCCGTCAGCATGAACAGCGGGATCGCCAGCAGCCCGTAGTTTTCGAGGCCCCCGAACATCTGCAGGGCAAAGCTGTCGAACAGGATCTGGTTGTCGCTTTCGACGATATAGGCCACCGCCGCCAGCCCCAGCACAAAGGCAATCGGCACGCCGCCAAACAGCAAGATCGCGAAGATCGGCGCGGTCATGTCAGGTCACCTCCGCCCGGTCCAGATGTTCGCCGCCACCAAGCAGGTTCGACGTGCCATGCAAGATCAATCCGAAGGAAAACAGCCACATCACCAACCACACGATCCATTTCTTGAACGGCAACGTGGTCGTCGGCTCGGCATAGATGAAGTTGAAGGTATTGCCCTGGAAGGTCCGCGCATCAAAGCCCGCCTGCGCAATGTCCAGCGGCAGATACCAGCGCCAGCAGAACCACAGCATCAAGACGGCGAAGACCAGCACGCAAAGGTCCTTGAAGATCGCGACACCCCGCGCCAGCGCAGGCGGGAGGGCATCTTGCAGCAACGTCACCGCGACGGAATTGCCGTAGTGCACCGCGGCGGACCCGGCCAGAAAGGTCATCCACGCCATGGTATAGATCGCGGCCTCGTCGACCCAGTAGATCGACTGGTTCAAGGCCCGCGTGACCACGTTAAGCAAGATCAGACCTGTAATCGCCGCCGCCAGACAACCGGCAACGAAGATCTCGACCCTGGCCCAAGCGGCTGATGCCCTGTGCAGCATGCGTCCCCGACGATTGCGCGTGTCACGAAACACTTGCCCACCAGAAACACTGGCGGGCAAGCAAAGATCAAGGGGATCAGATCATTCGCGGGTGGCGTCCGCAACCTCGCGCAACGCGCCCAGCATGGACGACCGCTCGGACCAGATCGCATCCCACTGTGCGGGCACATCGCCGAAGAATTCGGGGCCGACCTCGATATAGGTGCGGTCGGTGGCTGCAATTTGTTCCAGCCAGCCGGGTTCTTGTTCGACATAAACGTCAATCGTGCTGTCCACGGCGGCAGACATCAGATCCGCGATCATGGTGCGGTCGTCCTCGGACAGACCGGCCCAGACACGGCCCGAAACCAGTGCGACCATCGGGAACATCATGTGGTTCGATTCGATGATCGTGTCGGCATGTTCGTAATAGTTCAGCGCCCAGATCAGCTCGGCATCCATGTCGATGGCATCGACCTGGCCATTGGCCAGCGCATCGTACACGGCCGGCAGCGGCATCGGCGTGGGCGCGGTGCCCAAGGCGTTGTAGAAATCCAGGATCGGCGTGAACGGTGTGATGCGGATCTTGAGGCCCGCCAGGTCCGCGGCCGAGGCGATGTCGCCGCGCGAAACGATCTGGCGCAGACCGGCCATCCCGTAGCCAAGGCCCACGACGCCGACTTCGGCGGGCAGTTCATCGAGCATGCCCGCCGCCACGTCCGACCGCAGGATGCGCGCGGCATGGCCCAGGTCGTCGGCCAGGAAGGGGGCGTAGAAAGCGCCGAAATTGGGCGCGCGGTTCGAGACCTCAGCCACCGTCATGAACGCCATGTCCAGCGCGCCGGATTGCAGCTGCTGCAGCATTTCGGCCTCGTTGCCCAGCTGCTGCGCCGGGAATACCTGCACGCTGTGTGCACCGCCGGAGGCCTCGGACAGCTGCGCGCCGAAATCCTCGGCCGCGCGGGTCCAGACATGGGGCGGCGGCGTAATCAGCCCAAGCCGGAATTCCTCGGCCCCGGCCGATCCGGCGCCGATTGCGGTGACCGCCATCGCGGCGACACCGACCCAAGATTTCATGATCGTCATCTTCGTTGTCTCCCAGTTGAGAAGTGCCGGATTTTCCCGGTTTTATTCCGTTGTTTTCGGCGCGTCCGAAACCAGGGCCGCACCTGTTCTGGAATCAGACTGCCGTATTTCGGTTCACCTGGCAATTTATTTTAAGCATGAAGCATCTGCCGCCTGCCCCTGTCGTGCCGCAATCAGAGCTGAACCCACCCTTCGGGCGGCTCCTTGCCCGGATGCACGGTGCCGCAATTGGGGCAGGTGCGCGCGTCCTGATCGGCATAGAATTTGGCGTAGACCGGCGGCAGGTCGTCGACGATGGACGTCAACTGCATCTCGGCGCGGTGCACGCGCGTGCCGCACTCGAAGCAATACCATTCGATCGCGTCCAGTTCGCCCACCTGCCGCTTGGGTTCGATCACCAGCCCGATCGACCCTTCCTGCGGGCGCTGCGGCGAATGACGTATATGGGCCGGCAGCAAGAACACCTCGCCCTCGCGGATCGGGACATCGTAGAATTCCTTTCCGTCGTAGAGCTTGAGCAGCATGTCGCCCTTGAGCTGATAGAAGAATTCCTCGACCGGGTCATCGTGGTAATCGGTGCGCTTGTTGGGCCCGCCCACGACCGTGACCATCATGTCGGCATCTTCAAACACCATCTTGTTGCCGACGGGCGGCTTGAGCAGATGTTTGTGTTCGTCGATCCACTTCTGGAAATTGAAGGCGGCCAGACGTGCCATCGGAATGCTCCCCCTTGCTGACCGAAACGGCCCGGACTGTATGAAACACTGCCCGCGCGCGACATGGGCCTCAATCCTTCATTGCGAAATCCGCTATCCGGTTTGATTATACCCAAGCGGTTTGCAATCAGGTCTCACAGATCGCGGGCGACGATTTCAAGTTGCCTGAACAGCGCTTCGGCGGCGGGCGACAGCGCCCCCGCTTCGCGCAGGGTCACGCCGACAGGCCCCTGCCCGACCGGAACATCCCATGCCAGTTCAGCCAGGCGCCCCAGGGCGATGTCCTGTCCGGCCACATGGGCCGGCATGAGCCCGATCAACCGGTTGGCCTGCAGCAATGCACGATTGGTCAGATAGGATACGCTTTCCACGCGCACCTGTGGCCCGCCCTGCCCTTCGCGCAGAAACACCTGGTCGATCTGGCGGCGCAACGTGGTCTCGGGTGGGGGCAGGATCCAGCCATGGGCCATCAAATCAGGCAGAGCCAGTTGCGTCCGACCGACCAGAGGGTGCCCGGACCCGGCCACCACGACGATGCGTTCCTCGTACAATTTCACCTGGCGCAACTCGGCCCTGTGGCGTTGCGACGGCAGACGCCCCAGGACCATGTCGATCTCACCCGATCTCAGCGCGGGCATCAGCATCTCGTTGGTGCCGTCGACGACCCGCACGGCCACACCGGGGCGTTCCGCCAAAAGCGCCCCAACCGCGCGGGGCAACAGACGCGAGGAGGCCGCCAGAAGCGTTCCGACCACCACGCGACCGCTATGGCCCTCGTTCAGATCCTCGATTTCCTGCGTCGCGGAGGCGATCTGGGCAAAGACCAGCTTGCAGTGGCGGATCAACACGTCACCGGCCTCGGTCGGGATGACGCCGCGATTGGTGCGGGTGAACAGGCGCACGCCGAAATCCAGTTCAAGCTCCTGGATCATCTTGGTCGCGGCTGGCTGGCTGACATTCATGTCGCGTGCGGCGTTCTGGATGTTGCCGTGCTGGCCCACCGCGATCAGCAACCGCAATTGCCGCAGTTTCAACCGATGGGCGAGACGCTCGGCGCTTGGGACGCCCGCCATCAGGTGGTGACCCGGGCGGCGATGCGCCGGATCTCGGCCACGGCGCTCATCGCGGCCAGGGCCGAACTGCGCGGATTGTCAGGCAGGGCATTGCCGGTGATCTCGAAACCGAACCGACCAAAGGCCCCTTCGGCCTCGATCCGGTGGGAGTTGCCGGTGGCGGCAGGATCCGCGATCAGGTGCACCCGGGTGGCGTCGAAACCGGCGCCTGCAAGGGCCACCGCCGCGGCCACATTCGCATTCTTGGGATAGTCACGCGCGGCGTCCCTCGCCGTGCCCTCGAAAAAGGTTGCCGGTTCAGTCAGCCCGGGCAGATCTACAAGCGCCTCGGCGGGGGATCCCACCCAACCGGCGGGCGGTTTGCGCCCCACATAGACCACATGGTCCAGCCCGCCGACGGCGGCAGCGCGCAAGGCATCCAACGCGCCGATGGCCCCGCTGGCCAGGTGCAACCGGGCGTGGCCGATCTCGGCCGCGCGCAGCAGGTCAGCGTGCAGATCGGCATCGGCCAACGCGCCCAGCGAAAGGGTGACCACGTCGATGCCCGCCTCCAGCGCGGCAGCGCCATGGGCCTTCAACCCGCCATGACCGGCGCAGTCGATCACATGGGTGATGCCCTCGGGCAGGTCGGCAACGCGGGTCACACGGACGATGCCCGCGGACGGCGGGTCTGCGGGCAAACGGCGCAGGATCACCGCCGCCAGTCCCTGGTCCCGCAGGCCAGCGGCCACATAGCTGCCGATGCTGCCGGCTCCGATCACCGCGAGTTTCATGACCCATCCCTCGTTGCCCATGCGTTTTGCGACTCTGTCATGCCTATACAAGATTGCCAGCCTATTTGATATTCACTCAAAGCATATCCAGTTTCGCAGATTCCGATTTACCGCGACATCGCGGCGGTGTTTGCCTCGGACCATCATGCTGACGTCGCCCAAGCCTTTCATCGGCACAGCCATGCCGCAGCGCGAGGATGCCGCGCTGCTGGCGGGGCAAGGGTGCTATACCGATGACGTGGCGCTGAACGACCCGCTCCACGTGGCCTTCGTGCGCAGCCCGGTCGCCGCCGGCACGATCCAAGCCATGGACCTGTCCGGGGCCCGCGCCGCGCCGGGCGTCGTCGCGGCGCATACCGCCGATGACCTTGGGCCGACCGCGCCCCTTTCGGTCAACCCGATCCTGCCGATAGAGGCGCCACTGGCCTTTCCGATCCTTGGAACGGGCCGGGTCCTGTCGATCGGCCAGCCGCTGGCGGCGATCCTTGCCACCTCGCGCGGCGCGGCGCAGGACGCGGCCGACCTGGTCGAGGTCGACATGGCGGACGGGCCGATGCCCGCACCAACCCGCGTTGCGGGAACGAGATGGCGGGCGGGCGACCCGGACGCGGCCTTTGCCGCCGCAGATCATGTGGTCGAGGTGTCGATCGAGCACCCGCGACTGGCCCCGTGCCCGATGGAACCGCGTGGCATCGCGATCCGCTATCACCGCGACACCGGCAGCCTGAGCATCTATCACAGCACCCAGACACCTCATCGCACCCGGTCGGAACTGGCGCAGATCCTGGCGGTGGACCCCGACCGCCTGCATGTCATCGCCCCGTCGGTCGGGGGGGCCTTTGGCATGAAGGCGTCGCTTTACCCCGAAGAGGTCCTTGCCGTCTGGGCCGCCCTGACCCATCGCCGCGACGTGAAATGGATCGCCACCCGGTCCGAGGATTTCCTGGCCGGCACCCATGGGCGTGGCCTGCACACACGCGGGCGTTTGGCCCTTGATGCCGATGGCCGCTTTCGCGCGCTGCAGGCGCGGGTGGACGCCCCCCTTGGCGGCTGGTTGCCCAATTCCGCGCTGATCCCGGCGTGGAACGCGGCGCGCATCCTGCCGTCGGCCTATGTCATCCCCGATCTGGATCTGGCCACCCAGGCGCACAGCCACCCGCTGCCGCCCACCGGCATCTATCGCGGGGCCGGACGGCCCGAGGCCAACACCCTGATCGAGAGGCTCATCGACAAGGCCGCACGCCGTCTGGGTGTTGACCCCCTGGCGTTGCGCCAGAAGAACATGCTGCGCCCCGATGCGCTGCCGCACCGCACGGCCACGGGCGAGACGCTTGATTCCGGCGACTATGCCGGTCTTTTGGCCGCGCTGGCGGGCTCGGCGGACTATGCCGCGCTGATTGCCCGCCGGGACGCTGCCCGCGCCGGGGGCGGGCTGTGCGGCCTTGGGCTGGCCTTTTACCTCGAACCCTCGGGCGCGGGATGGGAAAGCGCGCGGGTCACGCTTGAGGCCGATGGCTCTGCGACGGTCGCAAGCGGGTCATCCAGCCAGGGCCAGGGGCGGCAGACGGCCTATGCCCAGATCGCCGCCGATGCGCTTGGGCTCTTGCCCGGGGACATCACGGTGCTGGCCGGGGATACCGCGACCTGCCCCGAAGGCATCGGCGCATTGGCCAGCCGGTCGACCCCCATCGGGGGCAGTGCCGTGCTGGAGGCCGCACAGGCCGTGCGCGGCAGACGTGACGGGGGCGAACCCCTGCCTGTCACCGCCGAGGTGCGGTATGAAAACAAGGGCCAGGCCTGGGGCTACGGCGCCTACCTGGTGCTGGTGGACGTTGACCGGGACACCGGGCAACTGACAATCCTGGCCGCCCATGCCGCCGACGACGCCGGCCGCATCGTGAACCCTGCACAGGTGGAGGGCCAGATCCGGGGCGGGTTTGCCCAGGGCCTTGGCGAAGCCACGATGGAGCGTATGGTGCTGGACGAGGACGGCCAGCTCTTGACCGGAAGCCTGATGGATTACGCCCTGCCCCGCGCCGCCGACATTCCGCCACTGGCCATTTCCAAGCAGCAAACGCCAAGCCCGATGAACAGCCTGGGCGCCAAGGGTGTGGGCGAGGCCGGGACCATCGGCGCACCCATCGCGATTCTGAACGCCGCGATTGACGCGCTGGCACCGCTTGGGATCACTGATCTGCAAATGCCCCTGACGCCCGCCCGACTGTGGCAGGCCCTTCACGACGCCCCGAAAGGACCGAGGCCATGAAATACAAGACATCCGAGGCCAAGGACCATGCAAAGGAACATATGCGCGGCATCTGGGCGGCGGCGCTGAACCCGTTTCGCGAGGACGGCGCGCTGGACGAGGCCGGGCTGCGCCGCAATATCCGTCACTGGGTCGATGACCTGGGCATTGCGGGCCTGTTCATCGCGGGCAAGCAGGGCGAGTTCTTTTCCATGTCGCTGGAGGAACGCAAACGCAACTTCGAGATCGCGGTCGATGAATGCGGGGATACGGCGCAAACCATCATGTCGGCCTCGGATCAGAATTTCGACACCGTGGTCGACCTGGCCCGGCACGCGCAGAACATCGGCGCGGACTACGTCGTCGTGCACGCGCCGATGCTGCATTTCGTGACCGACCCCGACGATACGGTCTACAACTACTACAAGCTGCTGTGCGAACGGGTGGATATCGGTATCGCCATGTGGTCCCACCCCGATAGCGGCTACCTGATGTCGCCCGAATTATGCGCCCGCGTGGCGGAGCTGCCGAATATCGTGGCGATCAAGTATTCGGTCCCGCGTGCGATGTATGTGCGCCTGACGGAACTGGCCGGTGACCGTATCCAGGTGTCGACCGCGTCCGAGGCCGAATGGCTGGACAACATCGAGGAACTGGGCTGGAACCTGTATTTGTGCTCGTCCCCGCCCTACCAGTTGCAGACCAGGACCGATCAGCGGATGAACGACTACACGAGGTTGGCCTTCGAGGGCAAATTCGCCGAGGCCCGCGCCATCCGCGACAGCCTGAACCCCGTGCGCGAGGCGATCCGCGCCACGAAACCCGGCGGCAAGCCGCAGGCGCATGGCAAATACTGGCAGGAGCTTTTGGGCCAGGTCGGCGGCCCCGTGCGCGCGCCGCTGCTGCAACTGACCGAAGACGAAAAGGCCGCCACGCGGGCGGCCTTTGAAAGCTGTGGTCTGACCCTGTAGCGGCCGCTCAGAAATCGAAGATATCGTCGAGGAACGAGCCGCGCCGTTTCTTCTTGTGATATCCGTCCGCGCGACCCGATCCGCGATCGTCATGGCTGCGTGTGGCAGGTGCGGGGGCGGCAACGGGCACGGATCGTTCGATGATCTTGTCCAGCTCGCCACGGTCAAGCCACACACCCCGGCATTGCGGGCAGTAGTCGATCTCGACCCCTTGCCGGTCGGCCATGACCAGCGTGGATCCGTCAACGGGGCATTGCATGTCGGGTGCTCCTTTTCTCATGGCGACACGACTGCACATAGGCATTCAAAACGCCGCGCAAAGGAGCATTGGAAAAGCCTATTCCGGCGATTGGGTCAGCGCCTCGATCTCGCCGGCGATACTGACCGCCCATTCGCCGATGATCGGGATGAATTCGATCTGGCTGAGCGCCCAGATGATCAGCGACAACAACACCGTCGCACCCAGGACCGTGCCCAGGCCCACGGCCATGCCCATCATCAGGCGCAGCAACAAGACCCGTGGCACCGACTGATACAGTGTGAACATCTTGTGCTTGCGCATGAGCGTCAGTTCCTGGCGCAAGGCGAGCACTTCTTCCTCCAGCGTGCCCGCCGCGTGCCGGGGGGGATTGCCCGGGCGTTCGGGGGTATCGTTCACGGACTACGCTCCATATGTGGCGACCACGTCATACAGCACCGGTTCGAAAGACCGGCACAAGGTGGCGATCTGCCGGTTGCGCTCCCGCATTTCGTCCGAACGCAGCATGGCCAGGAAATCCTCGCGCTTTCGCCACCGGGCATAATTGGCCACCCGCGTCTGGGCGTCGTTCACATGCAGGGCCGCGCCGACGAAACCGGGCTGGCGCGAGATGAATTCGTCATAGGCCGCCTGCAACTGCTCGACCAGATCGGCGCATTGCCCCGGTGAGGTTTCAAAGGTGGTGAGGACGGTTTGCAGGCTGGCGTCTTGGGTGGTGATGGCTGGCATGTCGGGATCCTCCCTCGGACAACCTTAACAAGTCCTTCATGGCCGAGGAAGCGCCGCGCGACACGAAAAGACGCCCTCGACAGGGCGGTTTGCAGGGTTTGCGACAGGGGATCGGATGTCGCAGTCAGGCCAACAGCACCGCCCCCCTTGCCGTTTTGGCACTGGCATGGAGTTGTGCGTCGCCCGGATTGTCTTGGGGTAGGTCCCGGCCGCAGCCACACGAGGCAGCTGCGGGGGAGCCCATGATGCAGACGGCATCGGCCGCATCTGGCCAAGGTCCGTCCTCACACCGTCTTGGGCTTGATTTTCCTGCGTGAGGGTCGCCTTGTCGGTGTCCTCATTCAGGTTGCGCATTCCTCGACATGTTCAGGAATGTGGCCCGGAATATTCGTGAGCCTTACGACTCTTCACCCGGGAAAGGCCCCTTCTGCACCTCGGCGCTCGGTATGCCGCCGGCCGGATCCATGTCGGAAAGCTCTGCCTGCATCTCGCCTGACAGATCTTCCACGCCCCCAGACACGAGAACCACCGTTGCAAGACCCAGGGCCGTGAGGGCGGCGGTCAGCACCACCCATTCGACGGTGACCGCACCGTTTTCAGATGTCAGAAAAGAATTCAAATTCATGTTTGGGTCCTCAAAATTGCACTTCGTGCGTAATAATTAAAATACTACCAATGAGGGTCTTCTCCGCATGAATTCCGGCAAAATCCGGGCGCGCCGAAGGTGAACTGTGGCAAATGCTTGATTTTTTCAGGATATGTGACGCCGCATTGCCTGATAGACGACCGCCGTCGCCGCGTTGGCCAGATTGATCGACCGGATGTGGGGCGAGCGCATGGGAAGGCGAAAGATCCGGTCCTGCATGCCCAACAAGATCTCGGCCTGAATGCCTTTGGTTTCGCGACCGAATACCAGGTAGGCGTCGGGCGGATATTCGGGCTCGTAAACCGTCTGCGCTCCATCTTCCTCGAAAAAGAACAGGCTGTCGCGCGCTGGCTGGCGGTCGCCCAAGAACGCTTGCCAGCTGTCGTATTCGCTGAGCCGGACATGTTTCCAGTAATCCAGCCCGGCGCGGCGCACCGATTTTTCCGTGATGTCGAACCCGTAGGGCCTGATCAGGACAAGTTCGAGGTCCAGCGCGACACAGGTGCGCCCGATGGTGCCGGTGTTTCCGGGGATTTCGGGATTGACCAGCACCACCTTCATGTCCGCGCGGGGCATGCCGCCGTCAGACATTCGGCTTGCCCTCAAGCCCCAGGACCCGGCGCGTCGTGGTCCAGATGGCGGGCAGGCGCGGCGGGCTGTTCAGATCATCCAGCACCTCGGCCTGCATTTCGCCATTCAACCGGACGGAGGCAAAGCGCCGCGCCCAATCCATGATCGCCTCGCCGTCATCAGGGCGCAGGCGCACCGCACTGCCGATCAGACCGACGATGGTGCCGGCGGGCGAATACCATTCATCCTGGATGGACCGGATCCGTTCGGGCATGACCCGACCCATTGACCGGATCAGGGTGCTTTCGGAAAAGCGCAACAACAACTGCCCCATCTCTTCGCGGCTGTAGCCGATCAGCGGCGGGAAGGTGTCGAAGAAGATCGGGCCGTCCCCATCCAGCGCGAAATTGCGGATCGAGGGGTGATAGCCGATGCGTTCCGGGCGCTGCGCCACGCGCTGCCAGAAATCGGCGATGCTGCCGGCGGCGATCTCGAGCATCTCGAGCATGCGGGCCTGATCGGCCGCCTCGATCTGGGGCCTGAGCAAGATCGCCTCGTCCAGGGCTTGTTGCACGATGACGGGTTGCAGATACCCAGCCTCGTTCAGGATCAGGAACTCGGTTCTGGGCAGACGCACGCCCGCCTGGGTCAGACAATCGACATAGGCCTGATGGCGCCGCGCCAGTTGTTCCAGCAGTCCGGGGTCTCGGCCCCCGCGATAGGTCTTGATGACCTTGTCGGTCAGCGGCCCCTCGGCAGGGCGGAACGGGACACAGAAGTACCCAAGCCGGCTGACCGGTTCGCCCCGCGCTTTCAACGCGTCCCTGACTGCGCCGACCAGTTCCGTCATGCGTGTTTGCCCACGCTCCACCCGGTCGCCCCGGCGAGACGCTGCTCGCCTTTCGAGATGGGCAGATCCTCGAGCGCGGATCCCATCGAATCGTTCCAGCGGTTGAGATACCCGAACAGCGCAACAACGCCCATGATCTCGACGATCTGCCCCTCGTCCCAGTGCGCGCGCAACCGTTGGCCGACCTCGGGCGTCACGGCATTGGGCACCTGCGTGGCCGCATGGGCAAAGGCAAGCGCCGCCTTTTCCGCGTCGGAATAGTGGGGGCTGTTCTCGAAATCGAAAACATCGTTCAGGCGCTCTTCGGATGCGTTGAAGCGTTCCGAGGCCAGGATCATATGCGCCTGACAATACAGGCACCCCGATGCGAAACTCGAGACATAGCCCAAGAGCCGCTTGAATTCAGGCGTCACGCCCTGGGCGTAATCGGTCATCACCGCGATGTTCAGGTCGGTAAAGGCGCGCGCAATGGGCGTGCGATGGGACATCGTGCGCACGGAATTCGGGATCACCCCAAGAGGGCCTTTGAAGAACTGCACATGATCGCGCAGATCGGCGTCCATGTCTTTCTCGTCGAGCGGCGGCACAAGGGCCATGGCGTCTTTCCCCCAAAAGATGTGTGGCAGGCGTGCAGGCTGCCGCGCGCCCGCCTTGTGTTCAAGGTCCCGCGCGCGATTTGCAGCCTTGGGGTTCACAATGGGCCCCGGGCGTTGCCGGGCCGCCACGTTCGCGTGCCGATGTCGCATCTGCGCGATCTGGTGCGGGCCTTGCGATGGCCCTAGGGTTGGCGGCATGTCGACCGTTCCGCCAGAGCAACCCAAAGACCCGATCCGCCCCACCGATGACGAGGCCCGTGCGCTGGCCCTCCGTCTGATCGACACCGCGCGCTTTGCGTCGCTTGGGGTGATCGACCCGGATACGGGCGGCCCCATGGTCACGCGCATTGCAATGGTCCCGGGGCCCGACCACCTGCCGCTCACGCTGATTTCCACCCTGTCGGGCCATACGGGCGCGCTGCGCGCGAACCCGGCCTGTTCGCTGTTGATCGGCGAACCGGGGGCCAGGGGCGATCCGTTGACCCATCCGCGCCTGACGCTTCAGGCGCGCGCCGAACCGGCCGACAAATCGGCGCTGCGGGCCCATTACCTGTCGCGCTATCCCAAGGCGCAGCTGTACTACGATTTCACCGATTTCGGGCTGATCCGATTTGCCCCTGTCGCGGGCCTGCTGAACGGCGGGTTCGGCAAGGCGTTTCGCCTCGCGCCCGAGGATCTGGCCGGCCCCTGATCGGCAGCCACGGCCCAGGGACACGGGTTCACCAATGCAGGGTGCCCGCCGATCCCTTGATCTTGCCTGTCAGATTGGGGGTCACCCACCCGCCGTAGAAATCGCCCGGCTGCGGTTGAACCTTCATATCACCCACCCACGCACCATCGACCGAGGTCGCGTAGAATGCCAGATGATCCTTGATGGGGTCGAACCGGGCCGTGGGCGCGGGATAGGCCCAGGCCGCATTGCGCGCCCGGCGCCCGTTGACCACCAGATCGAAATAGACCGCCCGCCCTTTCCATTCGCAAAAGGTTTCGCGGCTGACCGGCACCAGCGCCGAGGCCAGGACGGACGAGGGCGGCAGGTAATATGTGGGCGCATGATGGGTTTCCAGAACCCGCCATGCCGTGCCCGGTTCGGCCTGCGCCACGGGAATGCCGGCAAACACGATCCGCAGTGGCTCGGCCACCCGTTCCAAGGCAGGCGGGCGCGGGTAGTCCTGGACGTTTTCGACGGGAAGAACAGTCATCTGGCGCACTCCTCTGACCGGCTGATCAGCTAGCGCGCCGGGGGCGGAAAGAAAACCCCGGCCGCACGGATCGGCGGCCGGGGTTAGGTCGAGGCTGTGCCGTCGTGTCAGACGTCGAAGCGGGCCGTCACCTGCGCCGTGCCACTGACCGATTGCTGCCACCTGAGTTGCAGGGTTCGTCCGCCCGCCCCCTGTTCGGGTTCGGCATAAGGGGTGATGTAGATCGTCACGTTGCTGGCGCTTTTCAGCGGACCCTCTGGCAGGAACGCGGTGCCTGCGCGCACCGCCGCACCGAAAGGCGAAACGCTGGTCAGGTCCACGTTCCATGTCTCGCTGGCCGTATTCTGCACGTGGCGCACGGTCACGGGGTTTTCGGTGCGCTTGACGATGCCGTGATAGGTATTCCCGGTGAACAACAGATCGGAAAAGCGGTCGTTGTCGAGGGTCGCAAAGGTGGTGTCGACGCCGTCCACCGCCTCCAACTGCGGGCCGCTGGTTTTCTTGAACAGGTTGTCGCAAACGCTGAGCCCATTGATGAAATGCCCCGACCCGTAGGGCTTGATCAGGATGAAATTCATCCATGGCGCCGAGGCCGTGGAAAAGAAGATATTCCCGTTCAACGTCAGCCCGTGAAAGCTGAGCCCGCTGGTGAAATCCGGCGCCGCGTCATGTTCGTTCCCCCATTCGATGTAGCAATTGTCGACATAGTTGCCCTCGAAGGTGGTCTTTGCGTTCACGCCGGTCAGGACAAGCCCGGCCGTGCGCGGCCCGTCTGTGACGCCATCGCCCTGAAAGAAGTGATTGCCCGACAGGATATTGCCGGTGCCCGCGATCACGCCGAAATGGCGGAACTTGACGCAACGGTTGTCACGCACTTTCACGTCCGAACAGTTGGTATTGAACGCGATCGATGTGCGCAGCGGGGCATCTTCGTTCTGTTCGTTCGACAGGAACTGGCAGCGGTCGATCTGCATGCCCTGGCAACCTTCGCTGGCCGAGGTGATGCCGCGATCCTTGGGCCCGGTAAAAAAACAGTCTTGGATCTGGAACACCAGACCGTCCAGCGGCAGGTTCAGGCCCGAACACTGCCCCGCGCACAGAAATTCGATGTCCGACACCACGAAACGTTGAAGGTTCAGGAACCCGCTGAAATCCAGCAGGTATTTGAACCGGGTGAACGTGTAGGTCTGCGTCACGGGCGCGCCGTAGAACGGCGCCGAAAGGCTCACGGTGCCCTGGGCTTCGTTCTTGGCGGTCACGTAGATTTCGCGCCCCACCCCGGCGGGGCCGGTCACAAGCGCACCAATGGGGATGTCGGCGACATTGCTGACCGAGGTGATCCGCCGGGGATCGCTGGCCGACCAGGTCCCCGAACGAGTCGTCATGTCGTCATCCCAGGCCGTCGAGGCAGCAGCCGACAGTTGACCGTTACGGATCACGCGGCGATTGGCGTAGGTGTTCTTGTTGCCCACAACCGCCTGCACATCCAGCGGCTCATCGAGAATGACGCGCCGCCCGTTGAGATCGAACGCCTCGTGATCCGATTGGTTGAACAGCTGTTGCAGGCCCTTTTTAAGGCCCAGGACTTCGTCGCCGAATGCCTCGGAATAGCCCTTGAGGTCAAAGTTCTGGTTGAGGGACAGGCGCGCGCCGTCCGGCATGCTGAGCACGCCTTCGAAGCGAACGGGACTGTTCATCGTCATGCTGGACGCGATGAAATACGTGCCGGCGGGCACCAGCACCTCGCGGCCGGCTGCAGCCTGATCCGCAGCGACAAAGGCCGCGCGATCATCGGTGGTGCCATCGCCCAGCGCCCCGTAGTCCCGGACATCGACCCAATCCATCAACTTGCGCAGAAAGATGCTGGTCACGTCTTCGATCTGCAGGCTTTCGATGCGGATCTGCCCGCCATTCGGGCCGGTGATATCAAGACCCATATGGCCATAGGACGCCGTCGGCCCCCAGGGCATGTCTACGCCACCCCGCGTTCCCGTGCCGATGATGGCCGAGACCGTGACGACCTCGCCATAGGCGGTCATCTGGGTTTCCGCGCCGGTCTGCGGCACGCCCACCACGTTCTGGTCGGTCGCAGTGCCCGCCCAGCCCGCAATGCGCACCGTGGGCAGGTTTCCCGACAGGACCTTGATCCGGGCGGAGACCCGCACGTAGAGCCCCGGCACCATCGGCGTCTGTCCCATGTGGCGGATGCGCGTGGTGGCCTCGGTCTTCACGATCTCGAGGCAATCACCGAAATCAGCGTCCGCGGCGACGATCGCGGCATTGGGCGCGGTGGCCCATGTATCCGAGCCGGCAGTGCCGTCTTGCCGCGACCAGACGCCGAGCCCGTCCGCAAAGGCCGGCGGCATCAGCACCAATCCGTCGGTGATCACCTGGTTCATGTCTTACCCCTTTCCGCGCAAAAAAGGGGTCAGGCCCCCGCGCCATGATCTGGCCGAAGGGGCAATCGAGATGCCCCATGAATGGCCATCTCGGTTGTGGTCGATATCTGAGAAGACCCCGGCAGAACGGGTCAGCGCGCCATGGTCCGGCGACGACCTGATCCCGCCTCCGCGGTCCGGCAACCGATTTAACGCGAAGTGGTTAAGTGCCCGTTAACGGTGACACCGCCGACCTCACGCCGCCACATCGGGGGCGGGCAACAGCTGCACGCCATTGATGCGCCAGCCGCTTTCAGTCTGGATCATGGCATAGCCGAGGTAAAAGACGCGGCCCTGCGCATCGATCACCTGCACGCGCTGCACGATCAGGCCGGACAACGATTGCAGATCGATGAAATCGACCTCTCCGGGTTGCCAGACCATGGGATACCCCTGCTGGACCATTCGTGCGAAATTGTCGGGGCTCTGGAACAGTCTTTGAATGTTGGGGCTGGCATAGCTCCAGGCTTCGGGCACATCACCGCTGCGAAAGGCATCGAACTGACCGGCGATCGTGGCTTCGATATCGGGGTTGGGCGGCAGAACCTCCTGCGCCATCGCAAGAGGCGCGGATAGTCCGATCACAAGGCAGGCCAGCAGTATACGCAGCATATCCGGGTCTCCTTTTTCGCAACGCTGTGACCATTCACGTAGCGCGCCGCAAAAAGGTGTCACCGAAAAAGCTCAGACAGCAAGCTCGCCCGCCAGTCCCTTTGCAATCAGCGCCTTGGTTTCCTCGAGCCCGTACAGCGCGATGAAACCACCGAAACGTGGCCCCTGCGACGCCCCGAGAAACACCTCGTAGAGCCCCGAGAACCACGTGCGCAGGGGATCGAACCCATGGGTCTTGCCGATGGCGAAGACGATGGATTGCAGGAATTCCTCATCATTCCAGTCGACCTCTGGCAAGGGCGTAGTCTTGCCCTCCTGCGCGTTCTTGCGCGCGATCACGTCCAGCGCCTTTTCGGCATCACCGAGGCAGGTCGACAGCTCCTCCATGGCGGCGCGTTCCTGGTCGGTGGGCAGACGGAACTGACGGGTCGGCTTGACGAAATCGTTGAAATACCGGATCGCAAAGCCCGCCGCCTGATCAAGATCGGGGTTCGCTTCCGGGGTGGCGTTTGGCGCGTAGCGACGGATGAACCCCCACAGGTTTTCCTTTTCCTGCGCGCCCGAAACGCTGGCCAGATTCAGGAGCATCGCAAAGGGCACCACCATGGTGCTGACAGGGACGTCACCGCCATGGATATGGTAGACCGGGTTCGCCAGGCGCGCGACGATGTCCTGCGTCGCGTAGGCGCGCAACTGCTGGTGGTATTCGTCCACGGCCTTGGGGATCACGTCGAAATATAGCCGCTTGGCCGTCTTGGGCTTGCCGAACATGAAATACGACAGGCTTTCGGTCGAGGCATAGGTCAGCCATTCATCGATGCTGATGCCGTTGCCGGACGACTTCGAGATCTTCTGACCATTCTCGTCGAGAAACAGTTCGTAGGTGAAATGCTCGGGAGCCTTTTCGCCAAGGATCTCGCAGATCGCGTCATAGATCGGTGTGTTGGTGGAATGGTCCTTGCCGTACATCTCGAAATCGACGCCCAGCGCCGCCCAGCGCGCGCCGAAATCGGGTTTCCACTGCAGTTTGACGTTGCCGCCCGTCACCGGCAGCGTCCACTCGCGCCCGTCTTCATCGTCGAATGTGATGGTATGATCGGTGGCGTTCACTTCTTTCATCGGCACGTACAACACCCGGCCGGTTTCCGGGTGAATGGGCAGAAAGATCGAATAGGTCTGCTGACGTTCCTCGCGCAGCGATTTCAGCATGACTTTCATGATCGCGTCATAGCGTTCGACGGCGCGTTTCAGCACCTCGTCGAACTGGCCCGAGCGATAGAATTCGGTGGCCGAATAGAACTCGTAGTCGAACCCGAAGGTATCAAGAAACCGCCGCAGCATCGCATTGTTGTGGTCCCCGAAACTGTCATGTGTGCCAAACGGGTCCGGCACCGATGTCAGCGGTTTTTGCAGATGTTCACGCAGCGCATCTTGATTTGGCACGTTGCCGGGCACCTTGCGCATCCCGTCCAGATCGTCGGAAAAACAGATCAGCCGGGTGGGAATGTCCGATATGATCTCGAACGCGTGGCGCACCATCGTCGTGCGCAGCACCTCGCCAAAGGTTCCGATATGCGGCAGCCCGGACGGGCCATACCCGGTTTCGAACAGGACATGACCCTTTTCAGGCGGTCCGGCCTGATACCGTTTGAGCACCTGGCGCGCCTCTTCGAAAGGCCAGGCCTTGGAGGTCATCGCAGCATCGCGGAGCTCGGTCATCGTCTTGTATCCCTGGAAGCGGCAGGCCCGATCGCCTGCGCGACCCCGCACCTATTGTGCGGGCGCGATGAGGTCAATAAATAGAAGGGTGAGCAGAACAGGAGAGCCCGGAAATGTCCGAAATGTCCGCCCAGGATGCACTGGTTGCCGTGATGGTCGCCGTCTCTGTGTCCGATGAAACCATCCGGACGTCCGAACTGGTGCAGATCGAACAGATCGTCAATCACCTGCCGGTCTTTGCCGGATATGATGCAGACCGATTGCGGCAGGTTGCAAACACGGTGTTCGAACTGTTCGAGGAAGAGGATGGGCTGGACGCGCTGTTCGGCCTCGTGCGCGAGGCCCTGCCCGGGCACCTGAACGAAACCGCTTATGCGATTGCCTGCGATGTGGCCGCCGCCGATGGCGCGCTGGCACAACCCGAATTGCGGTTTCTCGAAGAGCTGCGGTATGCGCTGGACATCGACCGGTTGCATGCGGCCGCGATCGAACGCGGCGCGCGGGCGCGCCACCAGACACTCTGACCTGAATTCCCCGGCGCTGATCCCGCGCACCGGGCCGGAGAAAAGCCGATGCAGATTGCCTTTACCATGGATGATCTGCCGCTTTGGCCGCAGTCCTATCCGCCCGACGGCTATACCGCCGACGGGATCGTGACGGCCATTCGCAGGGCGCTGAAACTCCATGACATCACTGGCGTTTACGCGTTCTCGAACTCATGGCCGCTTGATACACACCCCGAATTCGCGGGCATTCTCGATGATTGGGTGGCCGATGGTCACCACATCGCGAACCACACCCACGGCCATGTCCAGTTGCCCGATGTCACGGCCAGCGCCTTTATGGCCGATATCGACAAAGCCGAGCGTCAGCTTGCGCCGTGGCTGGCACGCGCGCCGCGCAAGCTGTTCCGGCATCCGCTTTGCCATTGGGGCGAAACGCCCGACAAACTGCATGCGGTGAACGCGCATCTTGCAGCCGCGGGGATCATGCCGGTCGATGTAACGTCATGGGCGTATGAATGGACGTGGAACCGGGCCTACCGCAACGCATTGGATGCGCGCGATACCAAGGCGCAGGCCTATGTCAGGCAGAGCTTTCTGGATTTCTCGGTCGCGCAGCTGCGCCACGACCAGGCGACCGCACAGGACTGGTTCGGCCAAGAGGTCATCGGCATCACCCTGGGGCACAACGTGCCATTTTTTGCCGATATCGCCGCCGATTACTTTGGGCGCCTGATCGCGGAGGGTGTCACCTTTGTCCCCCTTGAGGCGGCGCTCGACCAGCCGTTTCAGGCCAGGGTCGGATCCGTCGTTTCCGGCAAGTTCCTTGTCTTGCAGCAAAAACTGGCCGATGCCGCCGGCACGCCGATTCCCCAGATCGCGCCGAGCCAGCACGAGACCTACGCGCGCATCGTGGACATGGCGAAAGGTCAGACCGGCTGAGCCGTCGACGAAAGGACATGCTGCGGGGGCCGATAGCGGTTCGGCCTGCATGGGTGGGACCGCGCCCCGGTCTGTTCGTCCATTGCCTGATGTGCGCAAGCGCCCCCCCTTGTATCCGGTGCGCCCGCCAGCGGGGCCGCATGTGCGCCCTGGTCACGCAACGGCCGCGCACCCGGTCGATGGGGTGCGCAGGTCCGTTGTATTTGCATGACAAACCTGACACCTTGATCCGATCATGACGACCCCGGTGACACTTCCTCTGTGGCTTTTCATCCTGATCCTGCTTTTCGCGGCGGTCACCTTTGCGTCGCACTTCCTGTTTCCATCCGTCCGCTGGTTTCTGCGTCGCCGTCTCGAGGCTGCTGTTGCTCAGTTGAACGAACGCCTGACACGACCCATCCAACCCTTCAAGCTGGCCCGCCGGACCGATACCATCCGAAGGCTGATCTATGACCCCGAAGTGGCGCAGGCGATTTCGGATCACGCCCGCGACAACGGCATGCGCGAGGACGTGGCCTTTCAGAAGGCCGAACGCTACGCGCGCGAGATCGTGCCGGGGTTTTCCGCGTTCACCTATTTCGGGTTTGCCATCCGAGCCGCGCGGTTCCTGAGCCAGTCGCTCTACCGGGTGCGCCTGGCCGAGGCCAATGACGCAGCCCTGGAGGCGATCTCAAAGGAGGCCACCGTCATCTTCGTGATGAACCACCGGTCGAACATGGATTACGTGCTGGTCACCTGGCTGGTCGCGGAACGCTCGGCGCTGGCCTATGCGGTCGGCGAATGGGCGCGGGTCTGGCCCCTGCGCGCATTGGTGCGGGCCATGGGCGGATATTTCATCCGCCGCCGTCACAACAACGCGCTCTACCGCAAGGTGCTGGCCCGCTATGTCCAGATGGCGACCGAGGCCGGCGTGACCCAGGCCGTCTTTCCCGAAGGCGGGCTGAGCCTGGACGGACATCTGGGCAAACCCAAGCTTGGCCTGATCTCGTATATTCTGGACGGTTTCAAACCCGGCATGTCGCGCGATGTCGTTTTCGTGCCCGTGGCCCTGAACTACGATCGCGTGATGGAAGACCGCACGCTGATGGCCGCCAATGAAACGGGGTCTAGACGCTTTCGGTTTTCGCTGCGTCCGATCTGGCGCTATGTCCGGCGGCAACTGGTGCAGCGGCTGACCGGACGGTACCACCACTATGGCTACGCCGCCGTAAGCTTTGGAGAGCCGCTCAGTCTGACCGATTTCATCGCGAACGAGCGCGGCGATCAGGCCAAGGCGCTAGGCAGCACGTTGATGGGCCGCATCGCACAGGTGATGCCGATCACCCCCGTTCCCCTGGTCGCCCATGCCCTGAATGACGGCGTGCGCAGCGTCGTGGCGCTGGAGGCTTTGGTACGGCGGCGCCTGAACGCGGCCACCACGACCGGCGCACAGATTTATGTGCCTCATGACGAGATTGCCATGACGATCGAAGCCGGTCTGGGTGCCCTGATCGAACGCCGGGTCCTGTCGAGAACCGGCGATATCCTGACCGTGACGCCAGAGGGCGAAAAGCTGATCGCGTTCTACGCGGCATCGGTCGATCACCTGTTGCGAAACCCGGCACCCGATGCAGCGGCCTCGGCCGGCATCGAGAAATCCATTGCGACATAAAGTTTCGTTTTTTGCCGTTTTATGGTTGCTTTGTTTCGCAGTGAATCCTATTTCTCGCATAGGCAGCAATTGATTCCGCACCGCGGCATCACCTTGCAGATTGGATTTTCGAGATGGAGACACGCGCCATGGCCCTGGATACGCAGACCCCGCCCGCTCTTTACGATGCGCCTGTCAAGGATCTCTACGAGATGGGCGAGATCCCTCCGATGGGCCATGTGCCGGCCAACATGTACGGCTGGATCCTGCGCCGCGAACGCCACGGCGTGCCCACCAAGGCCCTAGAGGTTGAAGTGGTCGAAACCCCGAAGATCGACAGCAACGAGGTTCTGATCCTCGTGATGGCGGCCGGTGTGAACTACAACGGGGTCTGGGCCTGCAAGGGCGAGCCGGTGTCGACCTTCGACAGCCACAAGCAGCCTTATGCGATCCTGGGATCCGACGCGGCGGGGATTGTCTGGGCCGTTGGCGACAAGGTCAAACGCTGGAAGGTCGGCGACGAGGTCGTTGTCCACTGCAACCAGGACGACGGCGATGATGAGGAATGCAACGGCGGCGACCCGATGTATTCCACGTCCCAGCGTATCTGGGGCTACGAGACCGCCGATGGATCCTTCGCCCAATTCACCCGCGTCCAGTCGCAACAGCTCATGCCCCGCCCCAAGCACCTGACATGGGAAGAATCGGCTTGCTACACGCTGACCCTGGCCACCGCCTACCGGATGTTGTTCGGTCACGAGCCGCACGACCTGAAGCCCGGTCAGAACGTGCTGGTCTGGGGGGCATCGGGTGGCCTCGGATCGTATGCGATCCAGCTGATCAACACCGCCGGTGCCAACGCCATCGGCGTGATCTCGGATGAAGACAAGCGGCAATTCGTGATGGACCTTGGTGCCAAGGGCGTCATCAACCGCAAGGATTTCAACTGCTGGGGCCAGATGCCCACCGTCAACACGCCGGAATACAAGGAATGGTTCACCGAGGCGCGCAAGTTCGGCAAGGCGATCTGGGACATCACCGGCAAAGGCGTGAATGTCGACATGGTGTTCGAGCATCCCGGCGAAAGCACGTTTCCGGTTTCGACCCTCGTTTGCAAGAAGGGCGGCATGGTCGTGATCTGCGCGGGCACCACCGGGTTCAACTGCACCTTCGACGTGCGCTACATGTGGATGCATCAAAAGCGCCTTCAGGGCTCCCATTTCGCCCACCTCAAACAGGCCGCCGCCGCCAACAACCTGATGCTCGACCGGCGCCTCGATCCCTGCATGTCCGAGGTGTTCCCGTGGGACGAATTGCCCGAAGCGCACATGAAGATGATGCGCAACGAACATAAGCCGGGAAATATGTCGGTCCTGGTTCAGGCACCGCGCACGGGCCTGCGCACGCTGGATGATGTGCTGGAGGCCGGTCCGACAGCCTGACCTCCGCCAACCCCGGTTCAGCCCGCTTGCATCATATCGATGCGGGCGGGTTTTTCATGTGCTGGATATTGCAGGCTGCGACCGACACCGATTCAAGGATGCGTGGACCGCGCCTTGCGGTTACACCTGCCCGGTTTACCTGCTACCGCAAGGGTCTTGGTCCGCCCGGCGACCCCGTCTGATTCACGACGCGACAGCAACCGCTTGCATCGGATATGTGAACAGGGGTGGACATGGTTTGAACAGCATTCAGGGCCGCGATGAAGAAGAAAAAGAAAATCAAACCCTTGATCCTGATCGGATGGCAGGAACCGGTCGATTTGCCGGTGCTCGGCCTGACAAACCTGATCGCCAAGATCGACACCGGCGCGCGAACATCGGCGCTGCATGCGACCGACATCACCCGGTTCGAACGCGACGGCCAGAACTGGGTCCGGTTCCATACCGGGTTCGACGATGATGCCCATGACACCTGGGTCGAATGCCCGATCCACGATGTGCGGGAAATCAAGAACACCAGCGGCGTGCCGGATGAACGCATCATCATCCGTACGAAATTCCGCATCGCGGGCCACCTGTGGAACATCGATCTGTCGCTGACCGATCGCGCGAACATGCGCTTTCGCATGATCGTTGGTCGGTCCGCTTTGAAGAACCATCCGATTGCTGTGCATACGCGGGACCGAAATCTGACCGATCTGGACAGCCCCTCACAAAAGCCAGAACAGGAATAAGCGCATGAAAATCGCCATGATGGCCCGAAACCCGAACCTGTATTCCCATGTGCGCCTGAAAGAGGCCGCCGAGGCACGCGGCCATGAACTCGACATCATCAACACCTTGCGATGCTACATGAACATCGCGTCGCGCCGCCCCGAGATCTATTACAACGGCGAAAAGCTGACCGGTTATGATGCCGTCATCCCCCGCATCGGGGCATCGATCACGTTTTACGGCACCGCCGTTCTGCGCCAGTTCGAGATGATGGGGGTCTATCCCCTGAACGAAAGCGTCGCCATTGGCCGGTCGCGCGACAAGCTGCGCTCGATGCAGTTGCTGGCGCGCGACGGCATTGGCCTGCCGGTCACCACCTTCGCCCACGACCCCAAGCAGACCGAAGAGGTGCTGGAACTGGCCGGCGGCGCGCCGATCGTGATCAAGCTTCTGGAGGGAACACAAGGCATCGGGGTGGTTCTGGCAGACACCAAACGGTCGGCCAAGTCCGTGGTCGAGGCATTCCGGGGGGCCGGCGTGAACATCTTGCTTCAGGAATTCATCAAGGAAGCCGGCGGCACCGATATCCGCGCCATCGTGGTGGGCGGCAAGGTCATCGCCGCGATGAAACGCACGGGCGCCGAAGGTGATTTCCGATCCAACCTGCATCGCGGCGGCTCGGCCCAGGTGGTCAAGCTCAGCCCCGAAGAACGCGCCACCGCCGTGCGGGCCGCGAAATCCATGGGCCTGAATGTCTGCGGCGTGGACATGCTGCGCGCCAATCACGGCCCCGTGGTGATGGAGGTGAATTCCTCCCCCGGCCTGGAGGGGGTGGAAAAGGCAACCGGCCTCGATATCGCGGGCAAGATCATCGAATACATCGAGAAAAACGCCAAACCCGGCGCCACCAAGACAAAAGGGAAAGGCTGATGCCAAGACGCCCGGATTTCGAAATCGGGGGCACCTTCATTGCGCCGGGCAGCCGACAGACAGTGGACCTGCCGGTCAGCACCCTGTCCGATCACACACCGGTCACGATGTCGGTGCATGTGATCCATGGCAAGGTCGATGGACCGACCCTGTTCGTCAGCGCGGGCATCCATGGCGACGAGATCATCGGGATCGAGATCTTGCGCCGCCTGATGAAGGCCCCGAACCTGCGGACGCTGAAAGGCACGCTGCTGATCGTGCCGATCGTCAATTCCTTCGGATTCCTGAACCGGTCACGCTATCTGCCGGACCGCCGGGACCTGAACCGGTCCTTTCCGGGCAGCGACACGGGCTCGCTGGCGTCGCGGCTGGCCCATCTTTTCACGGCCGAGGTTCTGGCGCGGTCGGATATCGGCATAGACCTGCATTCCGCCGCGATCCACCGGATGAACTATCCCCAGATCCGGATCTCTGCGGCCAAGGGCACCGCGTTGCGGCTGGCCGAAGTATTTGGCGCCCCCGTCATCATGGAGGCCCCGGTGCGCGAGGGGTCGCTGCGGGCCACGGCCAAGAAACTCCGCAAGGATGTGATCCTGTATGAGGCGGGCGAGGGATTGCGCTTTGACGAATTCTCCGTGCGCGCGGGCTATGCCGGGTTGCTGCGGGTGTTGCGCCATCTGGGCATGATTTCGGCCAAGGGCGTCGCGCATGCCAAGTCAAAGCCGCAGTTCTGCGCCTCGAGCAAGTGGGTGCGCGCGCCCATAGGGGGGCTTTTGCGCACCTACAAGACGGATGGTGAGCTGGTGCGCGAGGGCGATCTCCTGGGCTCGGTGTCTGACCCTTTCGGCGACGTCGAGCAAGAGGTGCTGGCACCCTTCGACGGCATCATCGTGGGCCGTGCCATCCTGCCCATCGTCAACGAGGGCGATGCCGTGTTCCACCTGGGGCGCGTGGTGTCCTTCGAGCGCGCGGAAAACACGGTCGAGGATCTGAGCACGCAATTGCACGACGACCCGATGTTCGACGAAGACGAGATCATCTGACGAGGTATCGAAAGGCGCCCCGCGCCCTACCCTGCGGCGGCGCGGATCGCCCGGATGTTGTCACCGTAGACGGCCGGGTTTTTGACCGATCCGCCCTTGAACACCGCTGATCCCGCGACCAGCACATCCGCGCCCGCCGCAACGACGAGGGGTGCGGTGGTCGGGTCGACGCCGCCGTCGATCTCGATATGCACGGGCCGGTCACCGATCATCTGGCGCAGGCTGCGCACCTTGGCCGTCATGTCGATGAATTTCTGGCCGCCAAAGCCGGGGTTGACCGTCATCACGCAGACCAGATCGGCCAGATCCAGCAGATGCATGACCGCCTGTGCCGGGGTGCCGGGGTTCAGTGCCACGCCCGCTTTCATCCCTGCACCACGGATGGCCTGAAGGGTGCGATGAATATGCGGCCCGGCCTCGACATGAGCGGTCAGCACGTCGGCCCCCGCTTCGGCATAGGCGTCGATATAGGGATCAACCGGCGCAATCATCAGATGCACATCCATGACGGTCTTAACGTGGGGCCGGAACGCCTTTACCGCCATCGGACCAAAGGTCAGGTTCGGCACGAAATGACCATCCATCACATCGACATGGACCCAGTCGGCACCCTGGTCTTCGATCGCGCGAATCTCGCGGCCGAAATCGGCGAAATCGGCGGACAGGATGGAGGGGGCGATTTTCACGGAACGGTCAAAGGACATGGGGCTCTCCTGCATTTAGCCGCCTGTTAGCGCCTTGGCCCGTCGCTGTCACGCCCCTTGCCCGGTGTTCGGGCCTCGCCACACCGGAACACGGGGCCGCCCCCGGCAAAGGGGCCAGAGCAAGACGTTGCAAGAAGTCCGACATGTTGTAAGTGCGCCTGCCCCCGGATGCCGCGTCACGCAGCGTCGCCGGTGATCCCTGATATCGCCTGAATCAGGTTGTCTTCGGTGACTTCCGCTGCACTGAATTCGCGCATGATGCGGCCGCTGTACATGGCCAGGATCCGGTCCGAGACGTGCAGCACCTCGGGCATTTCCGACGAGATCACGATGACCGCGTATCCCTGGCGTGCCAGATCGCGCAGCAGGTTGTGGATCTCGGACTTGCTGCCCACGTCGATCCCCCGTGTCGGTTCATCCACGATCAGCACCTCGGGCCGCATCGACAACCACTTCCCGATCACGATCTTCTGCTGGTTTCCGCCCGACAGGTTGCCGACGATGGATTTCCAACTGGGGGCCTTGATCTCCAGTCGGTCGCGGTATTGGTCGTAGATGGAAATCTCCGCGCCCTCGGCCACGAAAGGTCCGGCCCGCAGATCGCTGACCTGCGGCAAGGTGATGTTGTCGCGGCAATTCATGCCCAGCACCAGCCCCTGTTCCTTTCGGCTTTCGGGGACAAGGGAAATACCCTTGGCGATTGCATCGATGGGAGATTTGATCGCAACTTCCTCTCCCTTCAGGAAAATGCGGCCAGAGGTAGGCGTGCGCAGCCCGAACAGCGTTTCGGCAATTTCAGTGCGTCCGGCACCGACAAGTCCGTAAAACCCCAGCACCTCTCCTTCGTGCACTTCGAAGGACACATCTTCGAACAGGTGCCCGCATGCCAGGCCCTCGACCCTCAGCGCCACTGGCCCCAGCTTGACCGGTGCCGTGTTTCGGCTCAGGTCCAGGGATCGCCCTATCATCAACTGGGTGACCTCGTCCTCGTTGGTGTCCCTGGTGTTCAGCGTGCCGCGATACTCACCATCGCGCAGCACCGAGATGCGGTCGGTCATCTTGAAGATTTCTTCCATCCGATGCGAGATGTAGATGATGCCGACACCCTGCGCCTTCAGATCCGTGATGACATCGAACAGCACCACCTTTTCGCTGTCTGTCAGTGACGCGGTCGGTTCGTCAAAGATGACGGCCTTTGCATCGACGGTCAGCGCGCGGGCGATCTCGACCATCTGCTGGTTGGCGATCGACAGGTCACCCACGATGGTGCGGGCATTGAACCCGACCTTCAGCTTTTCAAGTATTGCATCCGTCCGGGAATACAGCGTCTCCCAGTCCACCCTGCCAAAGCTCTTGGTGGGCAGTTCGCCAAGATAGATGTTCTCGGCGACCGACAGTTCCTCTGCCAGGCTGAGCTCCTGATGGATGAACATCACGCCATTGGCCTTGGCCTCCAGCGGGTTGGCCATCACGGTTTCACGCTCGGCGATCAGGATGCTGCCCTCGTCGGGTTGGTAGATACCGCCCAGCACCTTCATCAATGTGGATTTCCCCGCGCCGTTTTCGCCCATCAGCGCGTGGACCTCGCCCGGCATGACGGTAAAGCTGACGCCATCCAGCGCGCGAACGCCGGGGAATGTCTTGACGATGCCCTCAAGACGCAAGGCTGGTGTTTGATCCGTCATACCTTCAACTCCTCTGCGCCTTTCCGGTTGAGTTGGCGATCCAGCAACAGGACCAGGATCAGAATGGTCCCGATCACAAGGTTCACCGTCTCGCTGTCAGCGCCGATATGCCCAAGTCCCTTTCGCAGGATCTGAATGGCTATGACCCCGCCAAGCGTTCCGATGACCGAGCCTCTGCCACCGGTGAGCTTGGTGCCACCAAGCACTACCGCCGTGATCGCCCACAACTCGAACAACATGCCGTCATTCGGGTTCACCGACCCGCTGGCCGAATAGAACGCGACCGCCGAAAGGGCGGCAAGGAACCCGATGAGAACGAAATTCATCACGATATGGGGCCCCACACGGATGCCTGCGTTGACCGCTGCATCCCGGTTGTCCCCGATCGCGTAGGCGTTTCGCCCATGAACTGTCCGCGTCATCACCAGCCAAACGACCAGAACCGTGGCAAGAAACACGATGGCCGGACTTTCGAGGCCCAGGATATCGGCCTCCGCGAAATCCACCATCGTCCAGTTGAGATGATAGGTCGGCTGTTCGCCGTTATACATGAAGACCAGCCCGCGATAGCCGAGCATCGCGCCAAGCGTCACGATAAAGGCATCCACCCCCGTCTTCCAGACGACGAACCCGTTGATCAGCCCCAGGGCGCATCCGGTCAGCAACGCAAGAAGCCAGCTGACCGGGATGACACCATCACCAAGCCCGGCAAAAACCGGCCAGGTCATGGAATCCAGCATCACGATTGCGGCCAGGGCAAAGATGGCGCCGACCGAAAGGTCGATGTTTCCGTTGATCATGATCACCGTCATGCCCACGGCAATGATGCCGATCGGGGCCGACTGCTTGAGCAGCAGCAGCATGTTGTCGACGTCCATGAATGCACGGTCCGAAAGCGACAGGAATTCACCCGCTACCGAGAAGAAGATCAACTCCAGCACGATGAAGCCCCAAATGGCGCCATGCTTGAGTGTGTTTTTCAGGCGATCTTTGTGCATAACGGCCTCCCTTCAGGCAATCGGCGACAGAAGTCTGCCGCGCTTGGCCGCGATATCGAGCCATACGGCGAGGATGATGATGACCCAGGTGACGACGAACTGGACGTAGAATTCGAGCCCGGCCAGCAGCAGTCCATTTTGGATGAAGCCGAGGATGAGAACCCCGATGACGGTCTTGAAGACCGTGCCGGACCCACCCAATAGCGAGGCGCCTCCGAGGATGACGGCTGCAAGAACCTCGAGCTCAAGCCCCTGTCCCACGGTATTCTGCGCGCCCATGGTTCGGCTGGCCTGGATCAGGCCTGCGGTCGCGACACAGAACGCCGATATCATGTAGGTCAGGAACACGACCCGCGCGCGCGGGATGCCCGAAAAGGTCGCCGCCGTCCCGTTGCCGCCCACGGCATACACCTTGCGCCCGAACGGCGTCTTGGACAGCAAGATGCCAAGCACCGCCGCCAGCAAGCCGAAGATCAGAACAGGTATGGGGATGCCCATCGCAGTCCCACGACCGAACACGTCGAACCAGGTGGCGCTTTGGTTGGCAATGTCCATGTTCTGCCCGCCCGAATAGGTCAGGGTCAGGCCGTGGATCGCGGACAACATGCCGAGCGTCACAATCAGTGAATTCAGTCTCAGGTAGCCGATCAGGTAGCCGTTGATGGCCCCGAGGCACAAGGTCAGCGCGAACATCGCCAGAATGGCCAGGGCCGGCCCGAAAGCGGGATTTTCATGAAGGTCGAGAACCACGATGGCCGAAAACGACATCATCGAGCCCACCGACAAGTCCAGGTTGCCGCCGATGACGACAAAGGTGACCCCCAGCGCCATCACCCCGAGGATCGCCGAGGACCGCACGACGCCAAAGAGGTTGTCGGGGTCGATGAAGCGCGGGTTCCAGAGCGCGAATCCGATCATGAAAACAATAAACGCCACAAGGATTCCTTGCCGCGCCAGAAATCCGCCCAGGGACTTCATATTCAATTCGGGCATTCCGTCTCCCTCCCATATGGCCCAAACGCCTGGACCCTCCCGTCCGGCGCAGACCTGTTTTCAACCCGTCATCGCTTCAGACGAGTGTCATCCCTCCGTCGATCATGACGATCTGACCGGTCATGTAATCGCTGGCGCGTGACGCCAGAAATGTCGTCGTGCCGGTGATATCCTGAGGTTTGGCCACCCTCCCCTTCAGTATTTCGGACGAGAATTCTTCCATGGCCTGGCCGGGCCGTTCGGCGGCGCCGATCTCGAGCAGGTCCTGGTCGACTTGTTCCCACATTTCGGTCGCGACAACACCCGGTGCAAAGCCCGTCACCGTGATATCGTGCTTTGACAAATCCCGGGCTGCCGACTGCGTAAGGCTGACCACCGCCCATTTTGACGCGCAGTAGGGCGCCACATTGTCGAACCCTTGCCGCGACGCGATCGACGCGGTGTTCACGATCTTTCCGCCGCCGCCCTGCGCAATCATCTGGCGGGCAGCTTCCTGGATGCCGATCATGCACCCCAGGCCGTTGACGTCCATGATGAAATGCCAGTTTTCGTCCGTCACATCGAGAAAATTCATCGGCCTGTTCACGCCGGCATTGTTGAACATCACATCCAGCCGACCAAACCGTTCAACGGTCTTCGAGATCATGTCTCGCACCTGCGCCCGATCCCGGACATCGACGCTGACGGCCAGAACCCTGTCGTCGTCCTGCCCCATGCGCGCGCGGTTGGCCGCCGCGACCTCCTGCACTTGGGCTTCGTTCACATCTGCAAAACAAACCGATGCCCCGCCGTCCAACAAGGCCTCGCCTATGGCGCGGCCGATGCCGCGGGCCGCGCCCGTAACGATACAGACACGCGCCTCTACTCCCTGAGGTTCGGCCAAAGCATGCCCCCCCGAATTCTTGTCATGGTTGAAAAGGCCCGGCCGGCAAGGCCGGGCCAGTGATCACCGGGGAGGGATCAGAACACCGGGCGGGTAAACTCGCCCATGTTGTCCTGGGTGATCTTGGGCGTATCGAAGTAGTTCAGGAACGGCACGTCTTCACCCGCCAGGATGTCGAGCGCGGTCTGAAGCGCCGCTTCGGCATCATCCACGGGGGACTGGTAGATCGACCCCCAATATTCGCCACGACCCATGGCGTCGTACCCGACGGCAAAGTTGGTCGCGCCGACAAAGGTGATGTCACCCACCCGACCTGCGGCGATCGCGGCGTTCATGGCGCCGACACCCATGTTGTCATCGCCGGAATAGACACCATCGATGTCGTCATACTGAACCAGGAATGCTTCCATCACACGCTGGCTGTCTTCGCGGTTCCAGTTGCCGGGCTGGCTTTCGACCAAGGTCACGTTGGGGCAGACCTCCGGCAGACGCTCTTCAAAGCCCTCGGCCCTTTCGATGGCCGTGGTGTAGCCCGGCTGGCCGGTGATCTGCACGATGCGCGCTTCGTTCTCGATGCCCAGCTCGGTAAAGCGTTCGCACATGATTTCCGCTGACCGCGACCCTTGCGTCACGTTGTCCGGACCAGAGAAAGATGCGATGAAATCGAAGCCTTCCTCGGCGATGTTCGAATTGGTGATGACCACCGGGATATCCGCCTGGTAGGCCTCGCGCACGGCGGGGATCACGGCCTGGCCATTGGTCGGCCAAATGATCATCGCGTCCACTTCTTGTTGTACAAGATCCTGGATCTGCGCGATCTGGCGGGCCACGTCGCCGCCCGCGTCCAGAACGACAACCTCGACATCGGGATTCTCTGCCGCGGCCGCGATGAACGCCTGTTCATACGTGGTTTGGTAGCTGTCGACGCCAACATTGTTCTGCGTGATGCCGATGGTGACGGATTGCGCAACCGCGCCTGTCGCCATCATGGCCGCCATGGCGGTGGTGCATGCAAATGCGGTCTTGTTCGTGAGTTTCATGGTTTATCCTCCCTTGGATCGCTTCAAGACGGCCACCCCCAGCCCGATGCGGGAATCGGGTGACTCGATCTACCGGTATCCAGCGCGATTTTCCCCCTGTTCGATCCATCCAATTTGTCCGATTTGAGGAAAAAAATATCCATAATGGACAATCTGGCTGTAGGATTCGCCACACAATGTGGATCATCAAGGGGTCTCGACAATGAAAAACCGTATGGCGTCTCCAGCTCAGCCTCAACCCAAAGAAGACATGCTGCACCAAACCGGCCAAAATATTCGTTTTGGACAAAAACCTGTCCAGCCAAACGCCCTGATGTCGGGCGCGGGCTCTGCGCCAGAACTGGAACGGCTGGTGAATTTTCTCGAGCAGGTAACGCTGGAGATCGACAACGCGCTCACCCCCAACACGCCGAACCCGCATCTCAACATGATCCTTCACCTGTTGCGCGGTCATATCGAAGGACGCCCGGTCTCGGCGTCTTCGATGACAGCGGCTGCGGGGATTCCCTATGCGACGGCAGTGCGCAAACTGGCCGACATTCAAAAGCAGGGGCTGGTCGAACAACGGCCACGCACCAGGACGGGTAAAAGCTTTTCCCTGCATCCCAGTGCCGCGCTACTGGGCCAGTTTCAGCAGATGTCCGACCGCATCGACCGCATCGCCAGCGGAGCGTTCGGTGGCACCACACAAAAGCAGAGCGCCCAGGATTACTTTTTCGGCGGCTCTTATGTGTCCGGACAGGCCACGATTGCGCCGCCCGCCGTGCTGCCCCGACCGCTCAAACTGTCCGGAGGGCTGCGTATTCTTGTGCATGGCGACCCGACTTTCATGGTCATGGACAACCTCAAGCGGCAGTTCGAACAGATTGTCGGAACCGGTATTCACCAACGGGCCTTTTCCATCGACCGGCTGCGCGAGGAAGCGCTGCGAAATGCAACCCGCAAGCGCAGCAGCTATGACCTGATCGCGGTGGATCTTCCGTGGATGGGCGAATTCGCCACCAAGAACGTGATCCGCCCGCTGTCGGATGTGATGGATGTCGAACAGCTCGACCCAAGTGATTTCCACACCGCAAGCTGGCGCGCGGCCCATTGGGGCGGCGTGCCATACGGTGTGCCCAGCCAGACAACCCCCGAACTGATGTTCTATCGCACGGATTGGTTCGAGAAAGCAGGCCTGCCCGCTCCGGTCACGACAGACGATGTGATCGCCGCCGCCCGACATTTCCACGATCCGCAGAATGGCCGCCATGGCGTGGCATGGAACGCGGCACGTGGCACGGCGCTGGGGCATACGTTCATGATGACCTGCGCAGCCTTTGGGCAGCCGATCATAGATCTTCCGCCAATTGCCGGCGGCTTTGATGCAGATGACCTGGCAAACGGCGGCTTTCGACCGATGCTCGACTCGGACCGGGCGCTGCAGGCGGCCGAATATCTTATGGAAATGCTGCGATATTCGCCCCCGGATATCCTGTCGATGTCGTGGTATGAGCGGGTCCGCCCCTATGCGGCCGGCACCGTCGCAATGGCCTATGGCTACACGCTGTTGGCACCGTATTTCGAAATGGATCCGGCCTGTTCGGCGCATGGCAACACGGGCTATCTGGCCCATCCCCACGGCCCACAGGGCGCCCCGATCGCCCCGGTCGGAGGATATGCGTTCTGCATCCCGAGCAACCTGGCCGAAGACCGGTTGGCCGATGCCATCGAGGCGCTGACCACCTTCACATCGCCGGCCGCTCAAAAATGTTATGCCCAGAACGGCAGCCGAGCCGCGCCGCGCTACTCTGTCGGCGCGGACCCCGAGGTCAATCGCCTGTCGCCCATCTTCGAAATCGTGGACCAGATGTCGTGGCGGGACGAGCTGCAATTCTGGCCCCGGCCACCGATCCCGCAGATCTCCGACATCATTCATATTTGCGGCCACGAACTCCACGACATGTTGCGTGGCATCACAACGCCGAAAGCCGCGTTGGCCGCCGCGCAGACGCGCGCAGAAAACATCATGAGACAATCGATATCCTAGGGAGGAAGCCATGGACCCCAATCGCTTGAACGGGAAGAACATTCTGATCACCGGCGCCGGACGCGGCATGGGTGCCGCCAACGCCGTGCACTTTGCCGAGCAGGGCGCGAATGTCTGTCTTGGCGATCTGGATCTGGACGCCGCGCAAGGTATGGCGGATCAGATCAACGCCGCCGGAAACGGCAAGGCGATTGCGGTCAGGATGGATGTGACCAAGCGTGAGGACAACGCCGCCGCCGTGGCCGCCACGGTGGATGCCTTCGGAATGATCAATGTCGGCCTGTTCAACGCCGGCCTCAACAAGCCCCGTTTCTTCATGGATATCGATGAAGACAACTGGGACATGATCATGAACGTCAACACCAAGGCGATGTGGCTCGGCATGCAGGAAACCGCGCGCCAGATGATCGCCCAGGGCCCGCAGGAAAAACCCTACAAGCTGATCAACGTTGGCTCCATCGCCTCTCGCAAACCCCTGATCGATGTCACCGTTTACTGCACGTCGAAATATGGCTGTCTCGCGTTGACCCATTGCGGGGCGCTGGCGCTTTCGGAACACAATATCACTGTCAACGGTTACGCGCCCGGCGTGGTTGTCACGCCGCTTTGGGAACAGCTGGACAAGGACCTGGTGGATATCGGTTTCAAGGAAAAAGAGGGCCAAGCCTACGAGGACATCGTCCGCGATGCTTTGCAGATCAAGCGCGTTTCCTACCCCGACGACGTAATGGGAACAGCTGCATTTCTCGCCAGCCATGACAGCGACTACATGACCGGCCAGATGATCCATATCGATGGCGGCTGGTGCATCC
>CAYWTM010000009.1:0-52324 GCA_964460185.1 uncultured Roseicyclus sp.
GGTGAGACGGCGGTGGTTGGTGACAACGTATCGATGTTGCATTCGGTCACGCTTGGCGGGACCGGCAAGGAAGAGGAAGACCGTCATCCCAAGATCGGCGACGGCGTACTGATCGGGGCAGGGGCCAAGGTGCTGGGCAATATCAAGATCGGCAATTGCAGCCGGATCGCGGCAGGTTCGGTCGTGCTGGAGGAGGTGCCGCCGTGCAAGACGGTGGCCGGCGTGCCCGCCAGGATCGTCGGTGAGGCAGGCTGCGCGCAACCGTCGATGAGCATGGACCATCTGTTTGGTGGTGCCGCAACGGATCACTGAATGATGCGGCGGGCTGGCGTCACGGCGGCGGCGATATGCCCGAGCCGTGCACAGCCTGTCCGGTCAGACGTGGCGCGTGGTGAAATCGTCCTGGTCTTCGAGCCGGTCTAAGCCCGCCCATGTCCCTGCCGGGCAGCGTGCATGACGCGCCCGGCACGGCACTCCAATGTCCGCTGGACTCAGCCGGCAGCGCGCGACTGACGCTTGCGCTCGTGCGGGTCGAGGAAGCGTTTGCGCAGCCGGATGGCGTTTGGCGTGACCTCGACCAGTTCATCGTCGTCGATATAGGCGATGGCCTGTTCCAGCGACATCGTCACGGGCGTGGTCAGACGGACCGCCTCATCGGTGCCCGATGCCCGCACGTTGGTCAGTTTCTTGCCTTTGAGCGGGTTCACTTCCAGGTCGTTTTCGCGGCTGTGTTCGCCGATGATCATGCCGGTGTAGATCGGGGCCTGGGCACCGATGAACATCTTGCCGCGATCTTCGAGATTCCAGAGCGCGTAGGCCACGGATACCCCGTTTTCCATCGAGATCAGAACGCCTGCGCGGCGGCCCTCGATCGGGCCCTTGAAGGGTTCCCAGGCGTGGAACACGCGGTTCAGAACGCCGGTGCCGCGCGTGTCGGTCAGAAACTCGCCATGATAGCCGATCAACCCGCGCGAGGGCACATGGGCTATGATCCGGGTCTTGCCGGCACCCGCCGGTTTCATCTCCACCAGTTCACCCTTGCGGGTACCTGTGATCTTTTCGATCACGGCGCCGGAATATTCGTCATCGACGTCGATGGTGACTTCTTCGACGGGTTCCAGCCTTTGTTCGCCGTCATCCTTGAACAGCACCTGCGGACGGGAAATCGAAAGCTCGAACCCTTCGCGGCGCATGTTCTCGATCAGAACACCCATCTGCAATTCGCCCCGGCCCGCGACCTCGAAGGCCTCGCCGCCGGGGGTGTCGCTGACCTTGATCGCGACGTTTGATTCCGCTTCTTTCATCAGGCGCTCGCGGATCACGCGGGATTGCACCTTTTTGCCATCGCGGCCGGCCAGCGGGCTGTCATTGATCCCGAAGGTCACGGTGATGGTGGGCGGGTCGATGGGCTGTGCGTGCAGGGGTTCGTCCACGGCAAGCGCGCAGATGGTGTCGGCAACGGTCGATTTGGTCATGCCGGCAAGGCTGACGATATCACCGGCCAGCGCCTCGTCGATGTCTTGCTGCCCCAGGCCCCGGAAGGCCTGGATACGGGTTACGCGGAATTGTTCGACCTTTTCGCCCAGACGGCTGAGTGTCTGCACCGTCTGGCCGACCTTGAGGCGGCCGGTTTCCACGCGCCCCGTCAGAAGGCGGCCCACGAAGGGATCCGCACCCAGAGTGGTGGCGAGCATGCGGAAATCTTCGTTCTGGTGGGCAATCTGGCGTGGTTTCGGCACGTGATTGACGATCAGGTTGAACAGCGCGTGCAAGTCTTTTTGCGGCCCGTTCAGTTCATGATCCGCCCAACCGGCACGCCCCGAGGCATACATGTGCGGAAAATCCAGCTGGTCTTCGTCGGCATCGAGGGATGCGAACAGATCGAAAACCTCGTCCAGCGCGCGGTCCGGTTCGGCATCGGGTTTGTCGACCTTGTTGAGTACGACGATCGGGCGCAGCCCAAGCGCCAGAGCCTTGGATGTCACGAATTTCGTCTGTGGCATCGGGCCTTCGGCCGCATCCACCAACAGCACGACTCCGTCGACCATCGACAAGATGCGTTCCACCTCGCCGCCGAAATCGGCGTGACCGGGGGTGTCGACGATGTTGATCCGGGTGCCTTTCCATTCCACCGAGGTGGGCTTGGCGAAGATCGTGATGCCGCGTTCGCGTTCCAGATCGTTGCTGTCCATGGCGCGTTCGGCCACGGCCTGGTTTTCGCGGAAGGCACCGGATTGTTTCAGAAGGTTGTCCACCAGCGTTGTCTTGCCGTGGTCGACGTGGGCGATAATCGCAATATTGCGCAGGTCCATGGGGGCGGGGCCTTTTGGAGAAATCGGAGGGTTGGCCGAGCCGTTACAGGCTGGCGCGGGCTTTGGCTAGGGGCGAAGGAGGTTCATGCCGCATTCCGGTGGCGAAATCATCGATTATCGCCACCAGGGATCAGGTCTTCCACTGCCGCCACAGGGTCAGGGCGCACAGGCAGGCGAATGCCAGCGATACTCCACCCCATACCAGGCCGCTTGTCGTGTAGACCGTCGTCGTGTTCGGGTCATAGCAGCGACCAAGCTCGTTGAAGCAGTCGCGCCAGCGGTAGTACCGATTGTGGAAAGCGATCCCGAACACAATGGACATGGCTGCGAAGGCCAGTGGCGCAAGGTACCGTCGCAGCCCCAAGTTCAGCTGATCTTGCGCAGGCGGATCACCACGTCGAGTTTTGCGATCTCGTAGCCTTCGGGAATGTCGGGCAGGGACTTTATCTGCAACTCGGCCTTTGGAGCGTCGGTCAGATGGCCGGTTTCCTCAAGGTAGAAATGCGGATGGTCATCCATGCGCGTGTCGAAATAACTGCGCGATCCGTCAACGGTGACTTCCTGCATCAGGCCGGCATCACAAAACGCCTTGAGCGTGTTGTACACCGTGGCCAGCGACACCTTGTCCCCGGATGCCATGACGGCATCATGCAGACCTTCGGCAGTTACGTGCCGGTTTTGCCCGTCGCCCACCAGAAGCGACGCCAGCGTCAGACGCTGACGCGTCGGGCGCAGATCGGCCTGAGCCAGCCATGTCTTGCTGCGTTCGAGTGCTTCGGGCGTCATCCGTGGGTCTTCCTTCGTGCTGACGGCTTTATATAGGACAATTCGAGCATCTGTTTCAATCTCTATCCGCCTGTGGTTTTGGAGCGGGCAGCGCACTTGCCAGCCCCGAACCCCCGATGCTAGACGTCCAGCCCATATAGAGAACAAATATTCTGGCTATCAGGCGGGGACACATGGCGGATTATCCCAAATCATTCGACCGCGAGGCATTGCTGGCTTGTGCACGCGGTGAGCTGTTTGGCCCCGGCAACGCGCAGTTGCCGGAACCCCCGATGCTGATGATGGACCGGATCACGGATATCTCGGATGATGGCGGCGCGCATGGCAAGGGACATGTGGTGGCCGAATTCGATATCACGCCCGATCTCTGGTTCTTCGGATGCCATTTCCCCGGCAATCCGATCATGCCGGGCTGTCTGGGTCTTGACGGTCTGTGGCAATTGACCGGGTTCAACCTTGGCTGGCGCGGCTGGCAGGGGCGGGGCTACGCGCTGGGCGTCGGGGAGGTCAAACTGACCGGCATGGTGCGCCCCGAGCGAAAGATGCTGACCTACTACGTGGATTTCACCAAGGCCATCCAGACCCGTCGTCTGACCATGGGGGTTGCCGACGGCCGGGTCGAAGCCGATGGAGAAGTGATCTATCTGGTCAAGGACATGAAAGTGGCGCTCAGCGAAAGCTGAGACGCCCGTGAACAGGGAGAACAGCCGATGCGTCGTGTCGTCGTTACAGGGCTTGGTATCGTCTCGCCCATCGGAAACAACGCCGAAGAGGTCATAGCCAGCCTGAAAGCCGGCACTTCGGGCATCGAGGCATCGCCCGAGATGGCCGAACACGGCTTTCGCAGCCAGATCGCCGGAACGCTCAAGATCGATGTCGCCGACCATGTCGACAAGCGCGCGCTGCGGTTCATGGGACCGGGCGCCGCCTACGCCCATATCGCGATGGGCCAGGCGATTGCCGATGCCGGCCTGGAAGACGCCGATGTGATGAACGAGCGGTCCGGCCTGATCGCGGGTTCGGGCGGGCCGTCGACCTCGGCGATGTTCACGGCGCATCAATCGGTTCTCAATACCGGCGCGACCAAGCGCATCGGCCCCTTCGCGGTGCCCAAGTGCATGTCGTCCACGATCTCGGCCAACCTTGCGACCGCCTACAAGATCAAGGGCATCAATTATTCCATCACTTCGGCCTGTTCCACGTCGCTGCATTGCATCGGGGCGGCCGCCGAACAGATCATGATGGGCAAGCAAGACGTCATGTTCGCGGGTGGCGCGGAAGAACTGGATTGGACGCTGTCGTGCCTGTTCGACGCGATGGGCGCGATGTCGTCCAAGTTCAACGACACGCCATCCCGCGCGTCGCGGGCCTTTGACGCGGATCGCGACGGATTCGTGATCGGCGGGGGCGGCGCGATCCTCGTCCTCGAAGAGTTGGACCGTGCCTTGGCGCGGGGTGCCAGGATCTATGCCGAAGTCACCGGTTTCGCGGCGACCTCGGACGGGCATGACATGGTCGCGCCCTCGGGCGAAGGCGGCGAACGGGCGATGCGGCTGGCGTTGCAGACCCTGCCAGAGGGGCGGTCGATCAGCTATATCAACGCCCATGGCACCTCGACCCCGGTGGGCGATGTCGGTGAGGTCGAGGCGGTGCGACGCGTATTCGGTCAGGGCACGACGCCGCCGATATCCTCGACCAAATCCATGACGGGCCATGCGCAGGGGGCGGCGGGCGCGCTTGAGGCGACGTTCTGCCTCTTGATGCTGGATGGCGATTTCATCGCGCCCTCGATCAATGTCGAAACGCTGGATCCGGCCCTTGATCCGGCCGAAATCGCCACCGCGTTCAGGGCCGATGCCGGCCTGGATACGGTGATGACCAATTCCTTTGGATTCGGCGGCACGAATGGTTCGATGCTGCTGAGCCGATTTGAGAAGTGAGACCCTGAGCATGGCGAATTTGATGGCTGGCAAGCGCGGTCTTGTGATGGGTGTCGCCAATGACCGCTCGATTGCCTGGGGCATTGCCAGGGCGCTGCATGCCGAGGGGGCGGAGCTGGCCTTTTCCTACCAGGGGGAGGCGTTCGGCAAGCGGGTGGAGCCGCTGGCCGCGTCGGTCGGCAGCAATCTTCTGGTCGACGTGGACGTGATGGACGATGCCTCGATGGACGCGTGTTTCGCACAGCTGAAACAGACATGGGGCAGCCTTGATTTCGTGGTGCATGCCATCGCCTTTTCCGACAAGGCGGAATTGACGGGGCGCTTCATCAACACCTCGCGCGAGAATTTCCGCAATTCGCTGAGCATCAGCTGCTTTTCGTTCATTGACGTGGCGCGTCGCGCGTCCGAGTTGATGCCCGACGGCGGCAGCCTGATCACGCTGACCTACCAGGGGTCGAACCGCGTGACGCCGTATTACAACGTGATGGGGGTGGCCAAGGCGGCCCTGGAATCGGCGGTGCGCTACCTGGCCAATGACCTTGGACCGCAGGGGATTCGCGTGAACGCGATCAGCCCCGGGCCGATGAAGACCCTGGCGGGCGCCGCGATCGGTGGCGCGCGCAAGACCTTCAAGACGACCGAGATGAACGCGCCCCTGCGATCGAACGCGACACTGGAGGCGGTGGGCGGCACGGCGGTCTACCTGGCATCGGCGTATGGCGCATGCACGACGGGAGAGATCGTGACCGTGGATGGCGGGTTCCATGTGCTGGGCATGCCGCAGCCCGAAAACCTGTGATCTGACCGACCCGGCGGTGCGCGTGCCGCGCGTCGGGTTTGCCTCGCTGCGCTCAGGTGCCGGGGGCTCTGCCCCCGGGCGGCTGCGCCGCCGTCCCCCGGGATATTTCCGAAACGAAGAAGGGGCTGGCGGCGCCGCCGATCCGGTCAGGCGACCTTGACCAGTTCGACCGCGAAGGTCAGGTCCTTGCCGGCCAGCGGATGATTGGCGTCAAGCGTCACGTGGGTGTCCGATACCTCGGTCACGGTAACCGGCATGGCCTGACCATCGGGGGTCTGGACCTGTAGCTGGGTGCCGAGGTCGAGCGGGATGTGATCTGGCACCGCATCGCGCGGGACTTGTTGCATCGCCTGGTCATTGCGCGGGCCATAGGCCCGGTCGGCAGGGATGGTGACGGTCTTCGTGTCGCCCTCGGACAGTCCGTCAAGGGCGGCTTCGAGGCCGGGGATGATCTGGCCCGCGCCCATTTCGAAGGTCAGCGGATCGCGACCTTGCGAGCTGTCGAAGGTGGTGCCATCGGCAAGGGTGCCTGTGTAGTGAATGGAGACGGTGGTTCCGGCTTTGGCCTGGGTCATGGATTGCTTTCGGGGATTGGTGTGACTTGCGGCGCGCGGGTCGATCTGTGCGCCCGGTCTGTGGCGCGCCTTGGCTCAGGGGGCTTTTGTACTGCGTAATGGCGCGAAAGGAAACCGGGAGACACAAGGAATTGTCGCGGCGGCGGCTGTGTGCGAGTGTCGCGCCATTGGGGGCAGGAGCGCGCATGTCACGGATCAGCACAGTTGTCTTCGATGCTTATGGCACGTTGTTCGATGTCAGCGCGGCGGCGCGCGCGTTGGCCGAGGCGCCGGGCAATGCGGCCTTTGCCAAGGTTTGGGTGCAAGTGGCCAATGACTGGCGGCTCAAACAGCTGCAATATTCGTGGCTGCGTGCGATCACGGGCGAATATTGTGATTTCTGGCAAGTGACGCAAGACGGGCTGGATTGGGCTCTGGCGCGGGTGGGCATGGAGGAGTCCGGCCTGCGCGAGGCGCTTTTGGGTCTGTATTGGGAGCTTCGGGCCTACCCGGAAGTGCCCGCGATGCTGGCGGCGCTGAAAGCGGGCGGGAAGACCACCGCGATCTTGTCCAATGGCAGTCCCGCGATGCTGGACGGGGCGGTATCCTCGGCAGGTGTGGGGGGCTTTCTGGATGCGGTTCTCAGCGTCGAGGAGGTCGGCAATTTCAAACCCGATGCCCGTGTCTATGACCTGGTCGGGGCGCGGTTCGGCTGCGCGCGCGACGAGGTTCTGTTCGTGTCATCGAACGGGTGGGATGCGGCCTCGGCGGCGCGTTATGGCTTCACCACGCTTTGGGTGAACCGGGCGGGGGAGCCGGTGGATCGTTTGCCGGGGCGTCCGGCCCACATGGCGCGCGACCTGACAGGTGTTCCGGGCATGGTCGGTCTGTGATGGAGTATGTGACGGCAGCCGACGGCCTGCGCCTGGCCTACCGGGACCAGGGCAGGGGCCGCGCGCTTTTGTGTTTGCCGGGCCTGACCCGCAACATGGAGGATTTCGAACCGGTCCTGGATGCGTTCGGGGACCGTGCGCGTATCATCCGCATGGATTTCCGGGGCCGTGGGTCGTCTGATTTCGGGGATCCCGCCACCTACCAGATCCCGCAGGAGGCGGCGGATGTGCTGGCGTTGCTGGATCATCTCGGGTTGGAGAAGACGGCCATCCTTGGCACCTCGCGCGGGGGGCTGGTGGCCCTGGTCCTTGCGGCGATGGCGCCGGATCGTCTGTCGGGCGTGATCTTCAACGATATCGGCCCCGAGATCATGCCGCAGGGCCTGGCCTACATCATGGATTACCTGGGTCGCCCACCGCGCTTTGCGTCGTTGGCGGAGGCAGCCGCCGCGCTTCCGGCCCATTATGCGCCGGCGTTTCAGGATGTGCCGGATGCGACCTGGGCGGCCTTCGCCCGCAGGGTGTACCGCGAAGAGGGGGGAAGGTTGCATCTGCGCTATGATCCGCGCCTGCGCGAGGCCGTGGCGCCCGCGTTCGAGCCGGGGGCGGTTGCACCGGATCTGTGGCCGTTATTCGACGCCCTGGCGGGCAAGCCCCTGGGTCTGATCCGGGGGGCGGCCTCCAACCTGTTGTCCGCTGACACGGCGGCCGAGATGCGGCGCCGCCGGCCTGACATGGCCTTTGCAGATATTGCGAAACGCGGCCATGTGCCGTTCTTGGATGAACCCCAGGCCATCGATGTGATCGCCGCGGTGTTGGAGAAACTGGAATGACGGATCTTTCGATGATCGAAGCGGCGGCCCTGCGGGCGGACGGGGTGGTGCGCCGCACGCCGCTGTTGAGTTCGCCCTTTCTGGATGAGATCGCGGGGCGGCCTGTCTATGCCAAGGCGGAGGTGTTGCAGCACACGGGCAGCTTCAAGTTCCGGGGCGCCTGGTCGGCGCTGAGCGCCCTGGACGAGGCAACGCGCGCGCGGGGTGTTCTGGCCTATTCGTCAGGCAATCATGCGCAGGGCGTGGCGCGGGCGGCGGCCCTGTTCGGGGTTCCATCCACCATCATCATGCCCCGGGATGCCCCGCTGATGAAGATCGACAACACCCGCGCCCTTGGGGCCGAGGTGGTGCTGTACGATCGTGCCGGCGGCGAAAGCCGCGAAGCGATCGGTGCCGCGATCAGCGATGCGCGGGGCGTGACGCTCATCAAACCTTACGACGAGCCGCAGGTGATTGCGGGGCAGGGAACCTGTGGTCTGGAAATCGCGGTGCAGGCGGCCGAGGCCGGGGTGGCGCAGGCCACGGTCCTGACCTGCTGCGGGGGTGGCGGGCTGACGGCGGGGATCGCGCTTGCGCTGGAGGGCCATGCGCCCGGCATGACCGTGCGCCCGGTCGAGCCCGAGGGGTTCGACGACACGGCCCAATCGCTGGCGGCAGGCACCCGGCTGGGTCATGGGCATGTGGAGGCGGGGTTTTGCGATGCGATCCTGACCGGCATGCCCGGCGAGATCACCTTTCCGATCCTCGAACGGCTATGTGGGCCGGGCATTGTCGTCACCGAGGCCGAGGTGCGCGCCGCCATGCGTGAGGCCGCGAACCGGCTGAAGCTGGTGGTGGAACCGGGTGGCGCGGTGGCGTTGGCTGCCGCGCTGTATCACGGTGACGCGCTGGCGCCCGGGCCGGTGATCTGCACGGTGTCGGGCGGGAATGTCGATCCCGCGGCCTTTGCCGCCGTTCTGACAGGGGCCTGATCGCGCAGCGCAGTGATGTGACGTTACTCGCCGGCATGGGCGTGCGCGGGCCCGGATGTTTCGCGGGTCGCCACGAAGATCACCAGCGCGAGCCCCATCAGGACGCCGCCCACGAGAAACGGGGCCCCGGGAAGCCAGATCTGCGCGCCGTCGCGGGTGAACCAGAAAAAGGCCTGTGTCATCAAGAGCGGCGCCAGGATTCGTGACAGGGCGGAAATCGACGACAGCACGCCTTGCAATTCACCTTGCTGATCCTCGCTTGCACGCCGGCTCATCACGCCCTGCATGGCGGGGGCCACGATCGCGCCCACGGCGGAAATCGGGATCAGAACCCAGATCATCCAGCCCTCGCTTGCCACCCCGTAAAGCCCGAGGCAGACCGTGTTCAGGACAAGCCCCCAGAACACCGCGCGGTTTTCCCCAAGACGCGGCAGGATCGCCCGGATCAGCCCGCCCTGCACGACCGCCATGGCCACGCCGTAGGCGGCCAGCGACCAGCCGATCATGCGCGTATCCCAATCATGGGCGGCCTGCATGTAATAGGCCCAGACGGCGGGGTAGGTGTAATTGGCGATCTGGTAGGCCAGCATCACCCACAGCATGGCCTTGACCCCGGGCAGCTTGCCCATCTGCATCACCCCCCCGGCGGGATTTGCGCGGCGCCAGTCGAACGGGCGGCGTCGGGATTCCGGCAGGCTTTCGGGCAGCACGAAATACCCCAGTGCGAAATTCGCTGCCGCAAGGCAGGCCGCCGCCGCAAAGGGCGCGCGCGGATCAAGATCGCCCAACAGACCGCCAAGCGCCGGGCCAAAGATGAACCCCAATCCGAAACACGCCGAGACAAGCCCGAAATTCTGCGCGCGTTTGCCGGGTTCGGTGATGTCGGCCATGAAGGCCAGCGCCGTGGAATGGGTTGCCGCCGCCACCCCTGTCAGAAGCCGTGCCCCCAACAGCAGCCAGATCGATCCCGCGAAGACCATGATCGCGTAATCGACGGCCATAACCGCCATGGAAATCAACAAGATGGGCCGCCGTCCGTACCTGTCGGACAGGTTGCCGACCGTTGGCGAAAAGCCGAACTGCATCACCGCATAGCCGGCCGACAGGATCCCGCCCCACAAGGCCGCATCAGCCAGGCTTGCGCCGCGCACCTCCTGGATGAGGTCCGGCATCACCGGAAGGATCAACCCGATGCCCATCGCATCCAGTGTAACGGTGATCATGATGAACAGGATCGGCAGGGGGCGGCGGGCCATGCGTGGCTTTCGGACGTGTCGTTGCCCTGTCAACCTAAGTTGACACACTGCGGTTGTCCATCGTGAATGCCGGGCCTATGTCGCGGCCCGTGCGGACCGGGCAAAGGCACGCGCCTCGGCCGGGGCCTGCCCCATATCCATCGGGTCCGGCAACGACAGGTCCGGATGGGCCGCTGCCACCAGATCGGGCAGGGGGGTGCCGGTGTCGCGCGCGCGCAGGGCCATCGCCTTGACCTCGGCCTGGGCGGCGGGGCGCGGCATATGCGCGGCCAGTGCAAAGCTGATGGCTTCGGCCTGGATCAGACCCAAAGGGTCGCTCACGCGCCCCGCCATCGCCGCGCGGTCGGGGGTGATGCTGCCGGACAGATCCCTGATCAGGCGCGCCGAAACACCCGCTGCCGCCACCAGCTGCGGCAGCGACAGCCATTCCGTGAACCATGCGGCGCCGTCGCGCGCCTCTCGTGGTGCAAGGCCCGACAAAAGCCCGACCTGTGCCGCAGCGTAACCCGACAGGGCCACCAGCACCGACGGCTGCACCGGGTTGTTTTTCTGAGGCATGGTCGACGACGCTCCGCCGCCGGCAAGGGCTGCCTCGCCCACATCGCTGCGCGTCAGGATCATCAGATCCTCGCCCATCTTGCCGCCCGCAGTCGTCACAGCCCCCAGAAGGCCCGCCATTTCCGCGACGGCCGACCGCTCGGCGTGCCAGCTATGCCCCGGATCGCGCAGGTCGAGAGCCTCGGCCATCGCGGCGCGGATCGACGCCGGATCGGGCCCAAGCATGGATGACGTGCCGGCGGCACCCGTCAGCGACACGGGAAAACCCGTGCCCATCTGAAGCCTGATGCGCTCCAGCGCGCGCAGGATCGGCCAGCCCCAGCCCGCGACCATCGCACCGAAAGACGTGGGCGTGGCAACCTGCCCGTAGGTACGCGCGGCCATGGGGGTCGCGGCTTGGGCCTCGGCCAGGTCCGCCAGGTCGCGCAAGGCCTCGATCAGGCGCGCCTCGATCAACGCGAAGCCCTGCCGCAATCGCAGCATCAGGCCGGTATCCTGGATGTCCTGGCTGGTGGCCCCCCAATGCAGATACCCCGCATGTTCGGGCGCGTTCAGCGCTGTGCGCATGGCGGCGACCAGGCCCGGCACCGTGACCCCATTGTGCCCGGTACCCGCAGACAACCCCGCCGGGTCGATCTGCACCTCCATCGTGGCCCGATGCAGGAACGCGCCCGACACTTCCGGGATCACCCCGGACCGGCCCTGCGCCCTGGCCAGCGCCCCCAGAACCAGCATCATCGCCCGAACCTCGCCGGTATCGGAAAACAGGCGCGCCATTTCCGAGTCGCCGAACAGGTCGCGGTACAGAGGGCTGTCAAACGGGCTGAAACTCATGCTGCCGCCTCCGGATGCCCGATGTCCTTGAGAAAGCCGTTCAACAGCGCGGCGAACTCCACGGGTCTTTCCACGCAGGGCAGGTGACCCGCACCCCGGATCAACTCGAACCGCGCGCCGGGTATCAGGGCGGCCAGCTCGCGCACCAGGTCAGGCGGGGTGGATCCATCCTGATCGCCCGCGATGACCAGTGCCGGCAGACGCAGCGTTGCGGTCGTGCTGTAGAAATCCGTACCCGCAATCGCTGCACTGCACCCGGCATAACCGGCGGCTGGCGTCGTTTCCACCATCCGACGCCAGGGTGACAGGTCGGGGCCGCTGCGAAAGGCCGCCGAAAACCACCGCTCCATGATCGCCTCCGACATCCCCGTCAGTCCCACGCCCTCGACCTGCGCGATGCGCTCGTCCCACAGGGCGCGGGTGCCGATCTTGGCTGCCGTATTCGACAAGACCACGGCGCGCACCAGGTCCAGCCGCTTGGCCGCCAGGCCTTGCGCGATCATGCCCCCGATCGACAACCCCACGAACACGCACTCCCGCACGCCGAGCGTGTCCAGCAGACGTTCCGCATCCCGGATCAGTGCACCCATCGCATAGGGCGGCTCGGGGCAGGTGGACAGGCCGTGCCCCCGTTTGTCATATCGGATCACCCGCAGCCCCGCGGGCAGATGCGGAACCACATCATCCCAAAGCCGCATGTCGGTTCCCAGCGAATTGGCAAACACCACCGCCGGCGCATCCCGTGGCCCGGTATCGCTGTAATGGATCGTGACATCACCCAGATCGAGGCATTGCATCATGAGCCCTCCCTAACCCGATGGTTTTCGGCCAGATCGTTCCGGCCCGCAAGGACCGTCGCGGAGCTGCGGGTGCGAAAACCCCTTGCCGCGCGCGCCCGGCACGATCAATGTTCGGCCAAAACACGGACGCCGGGCCGCACGGGACCGGCCACAGGGAGAGACTGATGCCATCCACCATCCGCGCCGCGGTCTGCCGCGAATTCGGCAAACCGCTCGAGATTGAAATGCTGACCCTCCGCGATCCCGGTCCCGGTGAGATCGAGGTCAAGATGGAGGCCGTCGCGATCTGCCATTCCGACATCTCCTACATGGACGGCGCATGGGGCGGCATATTGCCGGCCGTTTATGGCCACGAGGCCGCGGGCCGGGTCACCGCGATCGGGACCGGGGTCAGCAAGGTGGCCCTTGGGGACCGGGTGCTGGTCACCCTGATCCGGTCTTGCGGGACCTGTCCCGATTGCGCCAGCGGCAAGCCGGTCTATTGCGGCGGAAACGAAACGCGCCCCCCCGCCCTGACCGACGCCAGCGGCGCCCCCGTTCTCAAGGCGATGGAATGCGGGGCCTTTGCCGAAAAGGTGCTGGTCGACCAGTCCCAGATCGCGCCGCTGGGCGAGGATATCGCGCCCGAGGCCGCATGCCTTCTGGCCTGCGGCGTGCCCACCGGCGTCGGCGCCGTGGTCAATACGGCGCAGGTGCGCCCGGGTGAAACCGTGGTCGTGATCGGGGCAGGGGGCGTGGGCCTCAACGCCATCCAGGGTGCCCGTATCGCGGGGGCGGCCCGCATCGTGGCGATGGATCTCGAACCCTCGAAACTCGACGACGCGCGCGCCTTCGGTGCCACCGATGCGATCCTCGCCTCCGATCCCAAGCCGTGGAAGGCCCTGCAAGAGATCACCGGCGGACGGCTGGCCGATCACGTCTTCGTCACGGTGGGCGCGATCCCTGCCTATGACATGGCCCCCCGGCTCCTGGCGACGGGCGGAACCGCCTACGCGGTCGGCATGCCCCATTCGGGCGGCATGTCCTCCTATGAGCCGGTCATCATCGCAGCCCTCGGCCAGGGCCTTCGCGGAACCAAGATGGGCGACGTGGTCCTGGGGCGCGATATCCCCTGGATGGTGGATCTCTATGGTCAGGGCCGTCTGCAACTCGACAGCCTGATCTCGACCCGCTGGCCATTCGACAAGATCAACGACGCCATCGCCGACACCAGGACCGGCCAGGCCCGCCGCAATGTCCTGACCTTCTGACCCGAAACCCGCCCACCAGGGGCAACGCCGCCCCCCAGGCTTCTCTGTTTCATAAATATCCCGGGGGGAGGCGCAGCCGGGGGGCAGCGCCCCCCAACCACCCCGAGCCGAAAATGGATCCAGCCCATGCAGCTCAAGGACCTCGAAATCTTCACCGTCGCCCCACCGCCGCCCGGATGGGGCGGGCGCTATTGGCTGATCGTTCGCCTGACCACCGCAGACGGTATCACCGGCCTGGGCGAGGTCTATGCCAGCGCCGTCGGTCCCAGGGCGATGCAGGCCGTCATCGAAGACGTGTTCGCACGCCACATGCAGGGCGAAGCGGCCGAAAACATCGAACTGATGTCACGTCGCGTCTGGTCATCGGGGTTCACGGCCCGCCCCGATCCCACTGCCTTCGGCGCGTTCGCGGGCCTCGAAATGGCGTGTTGGGACATCATCGGCAAACTCCGCGACCGCCCGGTCTGGGCCTGCCTTGGCGGGCGGATGAACGACCCGGTGCGCGCCTATACCTATCTCTATCCCGAACCCCATCATGGCGATGACTTCTGGGTCGATGCCGACGCCCATGCCGAAGCCGCCGCGGCGCGCGTCGCCGAAGGCTGGACAGCGCTGAAATTCGACCCGGCCGGCCCCTACACGATCCGCGGCGGCCATTCGCCGGCACGATCCGACATCGCCCGCTCGGCGGCGTTCTGCGCCGCGATCCGCGCCGCCGTGGGCGATCGTGCCGACCTGCTGTTCGGCACCCATGGCCAGTTCACACCCGCCCATGCGATCCGCCTGGCCAAGGCGCTCGAACCCCATGATCCGCTGTGGTTCGAAGAACCCATGCCGCCTGATGACCTGCATGGCCTGGCCGAGGTTGCCGCAGCCACCTCGATCCCGGTGGCCACCGGCGAACGGCTGTGCGGAAAGCTGGAATTCGCCGCCGCGCTGCGGGCCGGTGCACGCATCTTGCAACCTGCCCTCGGGCGGGCCGGCGGCATCTGGGAGGGCAAGAAGATCGCCATCCTCGCCGAGGGTCATTCCGCCCAGATCGCCCCCCATCTTTATGCCGGTCCGGTGGAATGGGCCGCCAATGTCCACCTTGCGGTGTCATGCCCCAATATCCTGATGGTCGAGGCGATCGAGACCCCGTTTCACGAGGCGCTGGTCACCGGCAGGCCCCGGGTCGAAAACGGGTTCGTGGCGGCACCGACCGCGCCGGGGCTCGGCATCACGCTGAACGACACGGTCGCGCGCGCAAATGCCTATGCCGGCGATCGCCTTCACCTCGAAATGCAAGAGGCGCCATGCGACTGGCACAATGAGAACGTCTGGGCCGGCGGCGGCGTGGATTGAGCGGCCTTCCGGCAGGCAGGCGCATGCCCGGTCCGCGGGCGGTCCCGCGTCATTGCGGTCCGCACACTGCGCTGTGCGGCCATCGCCACTTCCCCTTTGAGGGCGCGGGCCTAGCTTGGCCCCCATGACACATCCCGCCCCGACACCGGTCCAGATCGCCCTGATCCTCGCCATCGCGAGTCTGACGGTGATGGCCAACGCCACGATCTCCCCGTCGCTTCCGGGGCTGGCCGAGGCGTTCTCCGATACGCCGAACATCCAGACACTTGCCGGTCTGGTGTTGTCGCTGCCCTCGCTTGCGATTGTCCTGACCGCGGCGCTCTTCGGGGTGTTGCTTGACCGGGTCAGCTGGAAGCGCATGCTCACCGCGGCCCTGGTTTTCTACGGGTTCGGGGGCGCAGCGGCGGCGCTGATGGATTCCATGATGGGTATCCTGGCCAGCAGGCTGGTTCTTGGCCTGGGGGTTGCGGCCACGATGACAACGGTGTCGATGCTGGCGGCGCAATTGTTCGAGGGCCCCGCGCGCGACCGGTTCATGGGATGGCAGGCAGGCGCCATGTCGGCGGGAGGGGTGGTCTTCATCCTGATGGGCGGCGCCCTGGCCGAGATCGACTGGCGGGCGCCATTCCTTGCCTATCTCGCGGCCCTGCCTTTGGCGGCTGCCATGGCCGTCGTGTTTCGCAGCCTGCCGGCAAGATTCGCGCAAACCGCCGGTGAAGCCGGTGATGCGTCCCGCCTGCCGCGCGCGGATCTGGCGCTCGGGATGTCGCTGGGGTTCATGAGCATGGCGATCTTCTACCTGATCCCGACCAAGCTGCCGTTCCACCTGCTGTCTCTCGGCGTCACCTCGCCGACGCTGATGGCCGCTGCCGTGGCCGGTGTGACCCTGTCCGCAACACCCGGCGCGCTGTTTTTCGGCGCGCTTCGGGCGCGTTTCGGCAGCACGCTGATCTTTGCGTTCAGCTTCGCCGCCATGAGCCTGGGCTATGTCACCATCGGGTATTCCAACGGGTTCGGAATGGCACTTGCCGGCACGATCCTTGCGGGAACGGGTCTTGGGCCGATGATGCCCAATATCATGGCGGTCTTGATGTCGCGCATGCCGCCGGCGCTGCGGGGCAGGGCGGCGGGGCTGGCCACGACGTCCTTTTTCGCGGGACAGTTTGCCGCGCCGCTTCTGGCCGGCGCCCTGACGGAACCTTTCGGGCTGGCAGGCGTATTCGGCATCTACGGCGCGGCGCTCATGGTCTTCGCGGCGCTGTCGGTTGCCGCCACCGTCCTTTGGCGCCCGACCCGCGCGCGCAACGTCTGAACCCGTGCCCGGCCCCGCCGTCCCTATCCGCGTTCCGTTTCATGGGCATAGCGCAGGCGCGCCACCCCCTCGTTGACTTCCGCCCGGCGGTAGTCCGACATCTTGCTTTCCACATAGGTCAGGTGCTCGATCACGGCGGCGCGCGCAAGGTCGGGGTCACGCGCCTGCAGGCCCGCGTTGATCGCCTGGTGATGTTCCAGCAGCAGATCGCGCGTGGTGCGCTGTTTGAACATCATCTGCCGGTTGAAGAAGACGCCCTGCCGCAGCAGGTCGAAAATCGACCGCATCATGTGCAGCATGATGACGTTGTGGCTCGCCTCGATGATGGCCAGGTGAAACTGCGCATCCAGTTCCGCCTCGTCCGAAGGATCGCGTTTCTTGTGGGCCGCTTCCATCTTCCTGAAGATCGTATCGATGACCATCAGGTCGGTATCGGATCCGAACGTCGCCGCGCGCTCGGCCGCGATCGCTTCCATGTCCCGGCGAAAGGCGAGGTAATCGAAGACCGCCTCTTCATGGGCCGCGAACAGGCGGATCAGCGCAGGTGAAAACGCCGACCCCAGCACATCGGCCACATAGATCCCCGCACCCGCCCGCGTGGCCAGCAGGCCGCGATCCTGCAACTCGGCTACCGCTTCGCGCAAGGATGGGCGTGAAACACCCAGCCGTTCGCTCAACTCGCGCTCGGATGGCAACCGTTCGCCCGGCCGCAAGATCCCCCGCAAGATCAGCTGCTCGATCTGCCGCACCACGGAATGCGACAGTTTCTCGGCCTCGATGCGTTGAAACGGCATGGCCTTCCTCCCCGGATTGGTCAAAGATTATGACCGCAAGAGCCATCTGTCCAGACGCCAACGTTACCTGGCCTTTGGATGGACAGGCAAACCACGCCTTGCATCTTTATCCCGAAAATATGGCCCCCGGAGGGTCCGGCGCACGCCACATGCGGGCAGGCCGATGGAACGCAGTCCACCTGAAGACGGGCAGGGGGCGATTTTTGCATGGCAAAAATCGCCCCCCCGGGCGTCGCGCGTCAGCGCGGCGCAAACCCTGATCTTGTCAGACGCGCGGGCGGATGATCACCTCGACCCGGCGGTTTTGCTGCCGGCCCTCGGGCGTCAGGTTGGTTGCCACGGGCTCATTCTCGCCGCGGCCAAAGCTGCGCACGCGCGAGGGCGCCACGCCGGCTTCAAGCAAAACACCGGCCACGGCCGAGGCGCGCCGCGCGGACAGGTCCTGATTATAGCCGGCCGACCCGGTATTGTCGGTATGCCCGATCACGTCGACGGTGGTGTCGGGATACTGCTGGAGATTGCGGGCCAGCGCGCGCAGATCGCCTTGCAGGCCAGACCGGATCGAGGCGCTGTCGACGTCGAACAAGATCCCCTCGGGCATGGTGACGATCAGCTCTTCGCCGGTGTTGTTGATGATGATGTTGTCATTGGCCAGCGATCCGCGCAGATCGCGCGCCTGGCGGTCCAGCGAGGCACCGATCGCGCCGCCTGCCAGCGCACCCGCGCCCGCGCCCACGACCGCGCCCAGAAGAGGATCGCTGTCATTGGTCGCGGCGCCGAAAATGCCGCCCAACAGGCCGCCCAGAACCGCGCCATCTTGTGTGCGCTCGCCCATGGGCTGCCCGGTCCCGCTCACGCAGCCGCTCAGCGCCATCGCGGAAGCCGTGGCCAGTATTGTCATTTTTGTGCGAAAAATCATGAGGTTGCCCTTCCAAGCTGCTCAGATACCGGTTGTGTCCAGGTTTGTCCCCGGGTTTTATATAAGGTTGATTGCTGCCTCTGTAGAACAAAAAGCTCAAATGGCGGAAATCCGCCATGTTTTCCGGCCCCGCTCAGGCCCCGTTCAGGCCTCGCTCATGTCCCGCTCGGCGGTCTCGTGGGCCAGCATGGCGCGTTTGACCGGCAGGCCCCAGTGATATCCCCCAAGCCCCCCCGATTTGCGCAACGCCCGATGGCACGGTATGAGCCAGCTGATCGGGTTGCGCCCCACGGCCGTGCCCACCGCGCGCACGGCGCGCGGGCGGCCTATGGCCCCGGCGATCTCGGAATAGGTGGTGACCTGGCCCGACGGAATGCTCAGCAGCGCCTCCCAGACCTTGATCTGGAACGGCGCGCCGATCAGGTGCAGATGCGCCCGCCCCCCCGCGCCAAAGGCGGCCCCGGCCATCTCGCGCAGCGCCAGCGGGTCCTCCACGAACTCCGCCTCGGGCCAACGTCCGCGCAGATCGGCCATGGCCGGTTCGCGCCCCGTTTCGGCGGCGAAGCCGATGCCGCAGATGCCGCGCGCGGTGCCCATGACCAGCGCCGGGCCAAAGGGGCTGTCGAACCAGCCCCAGCGGATCACCAGGCCGGCGCCGCCTTGCGCGTAATCGCCCGGCGCCATCGCCTCCCATGTCACGAACAGGTCGTGCAGCCGCCCTGATCCCGAAAGGCCCACCTCGGCGGCGGTCTGCAGCGTGGTGAACCGGTTCCGCAGCAGGTGTCTGGCATGGTCCAGCGCCAGGTATTGCTGATAGCGTTTGGGGCTGACACCGGCCCACCGGCTGAAGACGCGCTGCACGTGCGGTGCGCTCATCCCGATCCTGTCGGCCAGCGCCTCGAGCGTCAGGCCGGGGCCTTCGGCGTCGATGATATCGAGCGCACGGCGCACCACCTGGTAGTGATAGGCCGTCGGGGCATCGGGGCGGGGCATCTGTGTCATGGTGCGATCTCCTTGCCCCCGGAGACTAGGCGCAGCGCCCGGACAGGGCGACCCGGAATTTGCGCGAAAGTCCCGGGCTTGCGAGGGCGCACGGTCTCGGCCAAAAGGGATGTCATGGCAAAACAGCTTCCCTATCATGCGATCTACGAGATCTTCAGCCGCCTGCGCGCCTCCGAGCCGGAGCCCAAGGGGGAATTGCACCATACCAACGCCTTTACGCTGGTGGTCGCGGTGGCGCTCAGCGCGCAGGCGACCGACGCGGGCGTCAACAAGGCCACTGAAAAGCTGTTCAAGATCGCCGATACGCCCGAAAAGATGCTGGCGCTGGGCGAAGAGGGCGTCATCGAGCATATCAAGACCATCGGCCTGTTCCGCAACAAGGCCAGGAACGTGATCAAGCTCAGCCGGATCCTGGTCGAGGATTACGGCGGGCAGGTGCCGTCCTCGCGCGCGGCGCTGCAATCCCTGCCGGGGGTGGGCCGCAAGACCGCGAATGTCGTGTTGAACATGTGGTGGCGGTTTCCGGCGCAGGCCGTCGACACCCATATCTTCCGGCTCGGCAACCGGTCGGGCATCGCACCGGGCCGCGATGTCGACGCGGTCGAGCGCGCGATCGAGGACAATATCCCGGCCGAGTTCCAGCTGCACGCCCACCACTGGATGATCCTGCACGGGCGCTATATCTGCGTGGCGCGCAAACCCAAATGCGGTGCTTGCATCATCCGGGACCTGTGCCAGTTCGAGGACAAGACCGACTGACAACAGGGCGGATCGCGTTGCCCATTCCGCCCGACCGCACCGCAAGACCCATACCACGAGGACGTGACGAGATGACCCAAACCTATGATGTCGCCGGGATCGGCAATGCGATTGTCGATGTGATCAGCCACGGGGATGACAGTTTCCTCGACAACATGGGCATCACCAAGGGCATCATGCAGTTGATCGAACGCGAACGTGCCGAGGTCTTGTATGCCGCGATGTCCGACCGGGTGCAGACGCCGGGCGGATCGGTCGCCAACACCATTGCAGGCATCGGAACGCTTGGACTGAGCACCGCGTTCCTGGGCAAGGTGAAAGACGACGCACTGGGCCGCTTCTATGCCGCGGGCATGGCCGATCAGGGCACCGATTTTCCCAATCCGCCGGTTGCGGGGGATATCCCGCCGACCTCGCGGTCGATGATCTTCGTGTCGCCTGATGGCGAGCGGTCGATGAATACCTATCTGGGCGCGGGCGCCGATTTCGACAGCGACGACGTGGATGCATCGGTGGCCCGCGCGGCCCGCTGGCTGTTTCTCGAAGGCTACCTGTACGACAAGCCCGAAGGAAAGGCCGCGTTCACCGCGGCCGCCGACCATTGCAGGGCAGGGGGCGGCAAGGTCGGCATCACGCTGTCCGATCCGTTCTGCGTCGATCGTCACCGTGACGATTTCCTGCGCCTGATCACCGAAGAGATGGATTTCACCATCGGCAATCACGAGGAATGGCTGGCGCTGTACCAGACCGACGACCTGGATGCGGCCCTGGCGCAGGCGGTCGCGGTCTGTGACCTGGTCGTGTGCACCCATTCCGGGGAACCGGTGAAGATCTTGCAGGGCGCCACCCGCGTCGAGGTGCCGGTCACGCGCATCACCCCGGTGGACGCGACCGGCGCGGGCGACCAGTTCGCGGCCGGTTTCCTGTTCGGGATGGCGACGGACCGTGATCTCGAAACCGCCGGACGGATGGGGGTTGCGGCGGCCTCCGAGGTGATCCGCCATGTCGGCCCACGCCCCAAGCGCGCCCTGACCGAGGTGTTCCGCGAACAGGGTCTGCTCTGACATCGCCCGATCGGCGCCAATCCTTTGCAAAGGATTGGCCAGTTCCTTGCAAGGAACTGGTGTCACGCGCCCGGCCGACCCGCCGGGGGGCGTTGACAAATGCCTTGGGCAAAGGCGCAGGTCCCTGTATGAAAAGAAAAATTGTTTTGCATACCAAAGATTTTTTTCGACGACGGGGCTCATGCCGATGGATGAGATCACCATTCTGACCGGCATTCTTGCCGTGGGCTTCGCCCTCAAGATCATCGGCTTCATGATCCGTGATGAACTGACCTTGCGTGTTCTCGTGGCGGCGGGGCTGACTTGTGACGTGGCCTTTTACGGGTTGCGGTCCGAGCCGATCATGCAATCCGTTCTGGCCAATATCGGGCTGGTGTCGATCAACCTCGTGTTGATCGTGATGATCATTTTCGAACGCACGACATTTCGGATGTCGCCCGATGATCTGACGCTGTACCGCCATTTCCCGACCCTGACGCCCGGACAGTTCCGCCGCCTTCGTCGCGACATGCAGCGTGAGCATGCGCCCGCGGGCACGCCGCTGGCGCAGGAGGCGCAAGCGATCAGCGATCTGATGCTGGTCTTTTCCAAGCAGATCCTGATCGAGAAATCCGGCCAGACCTTTCCCATCGCGGGGCCCGCCTTCGTGGGCGAAATCGCGCTTCTGACGGGCAATCCGTCCAGCGCCACCGTCACTCTGCCCGAGGGCGGCACCGTGGTCCGGCTGGCGATCGATCCGCTGAAAGGGCGCATGGCGAAATCGGCCGCGCTGAACAATGCCATGGTGGCGCTGTTCGGGCGGGAACTGGCGCGCAAGCTGGCCGATAGCGTGCCGATGGAACGCGCGGCACTGGCGCGGCTGGGTGATGGCGGGGCGCCGCAAGACCCCGCACCAGGTGTCGGACAGGCAGGATCCGCGCGGACGTGACGGGATCGGTGGCGCCGTCAGGCCCCGCAACGTCCGCCTGTCGGTCAATTGCCAAGGGCGGCGGAATCCGACAGGATCGCGCGAAGTCAGGTTTGGCGAAAGGAACCCTTGCGTGGCCACAGCCGTTGCGCCCTTGATCCATGAGGCCTGCCCGCACATGCCGGGCCCCGCATGAGAGCTGCGATCCTTGTTCTGGGCGTGGTGACGACGCTGGCCATGGTGGGGCTGGCGGCCTGGTCGCCGCCCTTGCTGATGCGGGCGCAGGATGCGGTCTTCGATGGCTATCAGCGGGCCAGCCCGCGCGCCTTTGATCCGCATGCCCCCGTGCACATCATCGATATCGACGAGGCGTCGCTGGATGTGTACGGGCAATGGCCCTGGCCGCGCAGCTACATGGCCGCGCTGACGGACCGTCTGTTTGACCACGGGGCGGCGGCGGTGGGCTTTGACGTGTTGTTCCCCGAACCCGACCGGACCTCGCCGGAGCGGATCATCGAAAGCTGGGGCCGCTTTGCCGAGGGAATCCCGCCCGCGCTTCCGGATCTGGGCCTGCCGCCCCATGATGCGCGCTTTGCAGCCGCGATCGAGGGGCGGGCCGTGGTCTTGAGCATCACCGGGGCCCCGACGGGGGCCGCGCCCCTGCCCAAGGCGGGCGTGGCCGTGACCGGGCGCGTGCCTGACGGGCTGTTGCGCTTTCCCGGAGCGGTGGGCAATCTGGACCAGTTGACCGCTGCCGCTGCCGGGATCGGCGCCATCAGCCTCGGCCGCAATGCCGATGGTGTCACGCGCACGGTTCCCATGGTCACGCAGATCGACGGCACCTTGTTCCCGGCGCTTTCGGTGGAACTGCTGCGGGTGGCGCAAGGCGCGGGCGGACATATCCTGCGCACCACCGAGGCCTCGGGCGAGGTCTCGGGCGGGACGGTCGCGGCGGTCGACATGCGCACCGGCGCGCTCAGTTACCCGGTCGAGGCGGATGGCCGGTTCCGCATCCATTTCGCAGGCGCGCAGCCCGAGCGCATCACCTCGGCCGCATCGGTGCTGGAGGCTGAAGGCCGCGATCCCGATCTCGAGGCCAGCATCGCCGGCCGCATCATCCTGGTGGGGTCTTCGGCGCAGGGCTTGTTCGACATCCGCACCACGCCGCTGGACGGGCAGGTGGCGGGTGTGACCTTGCATGCCGAGATCATCGAACAGATCGTATCGGGTCAGTTCCTCAACCGGCCGGACTGGATGCCGGGGCTGGAAATCCTGGCCGTGATCGCGGCTGGCCTGGCGCTGGCGGGCCTGCAGCTGCGCGAACGGCCCTTGCTGGGCCTGGTCGCCGCGCTGGGGATCGGGGCCGCGCTTGTCGGCGGGGGCCTGGTGGCGTTCGCACGGGGGGGGCTGTTGTTCGATCCGGTGGTGCCGGTGCTGACGGTCGTGCTGGTCTATGTGCCCGGAACCACCATTGGCTTCATGGCCAAGGACCGCGCGCGCCGCGTCATCCGCGACCGGTTCGCCTATTTCCTGCCGCCGAGCCTGATCGCGCGGATCGAGGCGGACCCGCGCGCGGCGCTGACACCCCAAGGCGCGGAGCGCGATCTGACGGTGATCTTTGTCGATATGCGCGGCTTTTCCACCGTGACCGAAGGCATGGCGCCAGACCAGGTCGTGGGGCTGGTCAACACCTTCCTGTCGGCCGTGGCCGAGGCACTGGTCGATCACGGGGCCACCATCGACAAGTTCATGGGTGACGCGGTGATGGCGTTCTGGAATGCGCCCATCGGACGTGACGATCACGCCGAGGCCGGCCTGCGCGCGATCGAGGGGGTTGAGACCGCCGCCGCGCGCGCAAGTGCCGAGCTGGAGGCCGCCGGCCTGCCCGGCATCTCGGTCGGCATCGGGGTGAACACCGGCCCCGCCTCGGTCGGATTGATGGGATCGCGCGACCGGTTGAGCTATACCTGCATCGGGGACAGCGTGACCCTTGCCGCCCGGCTGGAGGGGCTGACGCGCCTGTACGGCACGACCAATTGCGTGGGCGGCGCCACGGTGGCGCATCTGCCCGAGGGGCTGCGCGCCGTGCAGCTTGACCTGATCGCCGCCAAGGGGTTCGCGCGCGCCGAGGCGGTGCATGTGGTGGTGCGCGAGGATGCCGAGGGGCTGGCGCAGTTCACCCAGACCTTCGGGGCCGCGCGGGCCGCCTATCTGGGGCGCAACTGGGCGGCCGCCGAAGCCGGGTTCACCGATCTGGCGATGTTGACGCTGCCCTGGTGTGACTGCGCCAGGATTGCCGAGCTGTACCTCGACCGGATTGCCGGCCATTACCGGCAATCGCCGCCACCAGACTGGGACGGGTCCGAACGCGCCTTGAACAAGTGACGAAACTGCGCGGGCGCAGGCGGTCAGTCAAAGCTGCATTCGATGCATTCTTCATAAAAGAAAATCTCGCCGAGCCATTCGAACACGTCATCGATGGTGAAATCATCGTCGAACAGATCGAAATCGAATTCTTCGCCAAGCGTGGAAACGGGTCCGCGTCCCGGCGGGTTGGGCCCACCCACGCCGGTGCCGGGGCCTGCCCCCGCGCCGGGCAGCGGGGCACCGTCGATCAGGCCCAGCACGAAGGCCAGGAATTCGGGGCTGACCTGCCCGGCATAGCCGGTTTCCGTCAGGACGCCGCCCTGGCGGCTGGTGCAGCTTTGCTGCCCGTCCACCTGGATGCACAACTGCGATCCCGCGATGAAGATCGCGATGGTCCGGCCGTTGTTGTGCAACACCAGCGCGGTCGACCCGCGGATGCCGATGGAGGCCGTGGGGGTGGTGACAGTCGCGGGCTGATTGCGGCTGAGCGTGCCGCCGATGAAGCGCAACGCACCCTGCGTCAGGCCCACGCCGATCTCGCCGGTGCCGCGATCGGGGTCGAACACGAACCGGTCCAGCACGATGGTGGTATTGGGGGCAAGCGACAGGGTGGACTGATCCAGGAACATCAGCTGTGCGCGACCGGTGGCGGAACTGGCGACCGTTTCATCGCGCACCAGGGCCGTGCCAAGTCCGAGTGTGCGCGTGGCGCCACCCGGCGGTGTGCCGCGCAGCGTCGGTTCCGACGAGGCCACCGTGCCGATCTGCTGCGCCATCGCAGGCACGATCAGGGCGGCCGACAGGCCAAGGGCGGTTGCAAATACGCGGAGGGTCATGCGACCGGTCATCTCAGAACTCCCACCCGATTTGAAGGGCGTAGACCCTTTCGCGCTGAGTAAACCCGCCCGTGTCGCGCTCCATGTCGGTCGCGCGGGCTTCGATGAAAACATGATCGGTCACGAAGGCCCGCAGCGATCCGCCAAAAGCCACTTCGGTGAATTCATCGGTGAAGAAGCCAAAGTCTTCTTCTGTCCGGCTGCTGTCGAAAAATCCGCCGACCTCCCATTGGCGCGGCAGCATTTCGGCCTGTCCAAGGTCGAACATGTGAGCGGCCTCGACGCGGACGCCCCGCGTGCGCACGTCCAGACCCGGGCTTTGTTCATCGCGCCAGCGCAACGAACCGCGAAGCCGGGTTTCACGTGAGGGGCGGTAGGACAGGCCGAGACTTGCGTCGCGGAAATCGAATTCCGCGTCGGAGATCAGCACTTCGGCGCGGCCAACCTGGAAATCGGCGAAACTGGTCCAATAGGCATTGTGCGGGTTCTGGTAGGCAATCCCGAAGGCGAGCGAGTTGTAATCCCCGAACCCGAAACTGTCGTCACGAAAGGTTTCGGCCTCGACATAGGGTTGCAGGCGCGGGCCGTAGGCATCGCCCGTCAGGCGGAATTCGGGGCCCGTCCGCAGTCGCGCGACCTGCCGGCCGTTAAAGGAAAACTCGCCCGGCATGTAGCTGGAATAGGCGAATTCCGTGACCCACTGGTCGGCGTTGCGCCCGCCCATGTCGAACCGCCATTCCAGACGGGCCGATCCGAAGGTTCCGCTGTCATCCGCTTCGTCCGTCCAGGCGCGGCCGATCGCGACATGGCCGCTGAATTGATTGGGACCCCCGCGCGCATCCGCTTCGCCCTGGTAATCGGCCACGCGCGCGGCTTGATCCGGGCTCAGGCCACCTGACGCCTGCACAGCCGCCAGATGATATTCCGCAACCTCGTAGGCCCCGAGCGAAAAATACGCGATGGCCAGTTCGAGCCGCGCACCGGCATCGGCCGGATAAAGGTCGACATAGCGTTCCAGCGTCGCGGCGGCTGCCTCGAAATCGCGCAACTGTACCGAAAGACGCGCATATTGCAGCATCAGGTCCGGGTCGGCGGGGGAGGCGAAAAGCCGGGTGAACACCGCCTGACGCTGTGTTTCAAGATCCGCCGACTGGGCACTGGCCGTGATCGGTGCGGTCAGCATGCAGCACAGGCCCAGCGCTACGCAGGCTGAGGTCAAACGAAATGTGGAACCGGCCATGGAGCACCCAATTGATAAATCAATGTGATCACAGGGTTGGCAGATCAGCCCCGCAAAATCAACATTTTGGCTTCGGGGGCCTGCTTTTGCGGGGATGGTTGCGGCATGATCGACACGGCACGGTTCATTCGCCCAGTTTCGCGTGCACCTCGTCTAGGTCGATTTCGCCTACGGGCATCTTGTTGGCGGGGTTTTCGAAGTCGTATTTGAACAGGTCGAAATCGCGGTGATAGATCTCGTAGACCAGATGCATCGACAGATCGTCGAAATAGTCTTCGACAGGGTGCGCACGTTTGGGCCCGTGGCCTTCGCTTTCGTTGAAACGGGGCACCTTCTTCAGGTCCACGGGATGCGGGGTGTCGATGGCGTCCAGCACCGACTGCATCCCGTCATCGAAACTTTCGGTCCAGAAGATATTGTCATACCGCCCGCCATTTATGATCAGGGTCGAGACATGACCGGCCATGGCTGACCAGTGAATGTCGGGATCCATCGGGCGGCGCCAGCGGATGGTATCGCGCGCGAACAGCAAGAACCTGCGAAAGCTTTCGATCTGGTCGAACTCACCCTTGCCGTCATCGCCGCCCACCTGGATGCCGTATTTCTGGGTCAGAAGCGGGACAAGGTTGCCACGGTACCGTTTGCCGTTGCGCTGGATGCCGCAGATCTTGTCGAAAAAGCTGGACAGGATGCGCGTGTAGGGATTTCGCACACAGGTGAAGGTGTAGGACGAATGGGCCTTCACGTTGCTTTCGATCTTTGGCTGGCTGGCCTCAAGCGACCATTTGTGCATCCGGCCGGTGGCATCGTGAATGTCGCCGTCGAAATATACGCCGTTGTCCGAATAATACATGATCTGGCCGATGGACGAGCAGGCGCATTTCGGCACCACGCGGTAGACCACGCTTTCGCTTTCCGTCATCCAGGTTCCTGGAAATCCCATGCTGAAACGCCTCAAACCCTGTTCTGCACCGGAGTGCTACCGGAGCGATTACCAATAAAAAGCAAACAAAGCGTGCGTCTTCAATCTCCGTTAGCTATTAGTATGCAAACAAAAAGGTAAGATTGAGGCCCGTTGTTTCCAGAATGGCAAAAATCGCCTTCATTTTGCTGTGTCACAAGGATGCACCGGCCATCGTCCGGCAGGCCCAACGCCTGACGGCGACGGGCGACTACGTCTCGATCCATTTCGATGCGCGGGCCAAGCAGGGTGACTATGCCGGCATCGTCGAGGCGTTGGCCGACAACCCGTGCGTCACCTTCGCCAAGAAACGCATCAAGTGCGGATGGGGGGCGTGGTCGCTGGTCCAGGCCACCCTGAACGCGCTGGAAGCGGCCGAGGAACGGTTTCCCGACGCCAGCCATTTCTACATGTTGTCGGGCGATTGCATGTCCGTGAAATCAGCGGCTTATGCGCACAAGCTCCTGGATGCGGTGGATTGCGATTACATCGAAAGTTTCGATTTCTTCACCTCCGACTGGATCAAGACGGGCTTCAAGCAAGAACGGCTGGTCTATCGGCACTGGTTCAACGAACGCACACACAAATGGCTTTTCTACAGGTCATTCGAGATACAGAAACACCTCGGGTTGCAACGCAAGATCCCGGCCGATATCGAGGTCATGATCGGCAGCCAGTGGTGGTGCCTGCGCCGCCGCACGATCGAGGCGATCTTGAAGTTCTGCAAGCAACGCCCTGATGTGGTTCGCTTTTTTTCCACCACATGGATCCCGGACGAGACGTTTTTCCAGACCCTGGTCCGCCATCTTGTCCCGGAGCGCGAGATCGAAAGCCGGACCCTCACGCTCAAGATGTTCTCGGATTACGGGATGCCGGTGACGTTCTACAATGACCAGTACGAATTGCTGATCAGCCAGGATTACCTGTTCGCCCGCAAGATCAGCCCCGAGGCGACGCTGCTCAAGGACCGTCTGGGGGCGCTTTGGGAATCGGACCGCACCGATTTTTCGACCAGCCGCGAAGGCGAAAAGCTGCACGCCTTCCTGACCGGGCGGGGACGGGTCGGCAAACGCTATGGCACCCGGTTCTGGGAACGCGAAAGCACGCTTGGCCCGGATCGCGATCTGTACCTTGTGGTATGCAAGAAATGGCACGTGGCCAAACGCCTGCTGCACGCCGCGTCCGACAGGGTCGGGGTGCGGGGGATCGAATACCTCTTCGACGAGGAAACCTGTCCGATCCCCCATCTGGGCGGCATCGAACGCACGTTGGAGAAACGCAACCGCCATCGCCGGGCGCTGATGCGGATGTTGTTCGACTATTACGGAACCGACCGCCTGATGATCTGCCTGGACCCCGCCAATATCGCGTTGATGCAGGATTTCATGACCGACCGCGCCAATGCCCGGATCCTCGAGCTGCAATGCGTCTTTGACGACCAGTACCTGGTCGGCCATGCGCGACGTGTGGGGCTGGCGACCGATGATACGCCCGACGAGGTGATCGGACGGCTCTTGCCGACACTGCGCCACGAGTTCGCAGATGAAAGCATCCGCATCCGCGAACAGGAATTCCCCCGCCATTGGCGCGTCCGACAGGACCGGAGCCCGGCCGACAACGCGATCGTGCTGGCGGATTTCTTCGACATTGATATCGAACATGGCCGCGAATTGGCCGAAACCCCCTATCTTTTTGCTGATTGACCGAGGGCAGACATGGCTTACGACTACGATCCCGAAAACATCTTCGCCAAGATCCTGCGCGGCGAGATCCCCAACCAGACGGTGCTGGAAACCGATCATACGCTGGCGTTCAACGACATCTTTCCACAAGCCCCGATCCACGTGCTTGTGATCCCCAAGGGCCCCTATGTCTGCCACGACCATTTCGCGCTTGAGGCGTCCGAGGCCGAGATCGTGGATTTCACGCGCGTGACGGGCCGTATCTGTGCCGATCTGGGGCTGCAGCCGGGCGAGGGCGGGCAGGGGTATCGCACCTTGTCGAACGCGGGCGAGGTCGCGGTGCAGGAGGTGCCCCATTACCACATCCATATCCTGTCGGGCCGCCCGCTTGGCCGGATGCTGCAAAAACCGGATTGAGGGGGCGCGCGTGCCGGTGGCCCCCGCCCCCCCTTGCCCGGTTTGGTGCAACCTGCCATATCCCGGGGACAGACCGAAAAAGGAAGATCGCAATGGCCATTGATCCGCCCGAAACCGAAATCGTGACCGCCTGGCGCGTGGCCTGCGATGGCGGCGAAGGGGCGCTTGGTCATCCGCGCGTCTGGCTGTCGCTGTCACCCCAGACCGGTCAGGTCGAGTGCGGATATTGCGACAAGCGGTTCGTTCATGCCGATTTCGCGGACACCGCGAAGGCGGATGACGCCTGACGAACGTCTGACCGCACTGCGCCTTTTGATCCCCATCCCCGACATGGCCCTGTGCCGGTTGGCTCCGGCGCCGGGTGGGCTTTCACGATGTTGCCCCCTGTTTATCGGCGTCGCGGCCATGGACCAAACCCGGCGCATTCGCTAACCCTTTGTCCAACGCATGCGCAACGGGGAGCGATGGAATGGCATTCGGAAAAGGGCATCATCTTCACCTCGTGGATGGGTCTGCGTTCATCTTCCGGGCGTATCACGCGTTGCCGCCCCTGACGCGCAAATCGGACGGGTTGCCCATCGGGGCCGTGGCGGGGTTTTGCAACATGATCCACCGCATGATCGAGGCCAATACCGGCCCCGACGCGCCGACCCACGCGGCGGTGGTGTTCGACAAGGGCAGCCACACCTTCCGCAACGACATGTACGATCTCTACAAGGCCAACCGCGATGCCATGCCCGAGGATCTGCGCCCCCAGATCCCGCTGACGCGCGAGGCGACGCGCGCCTTCAACCTCGCCTGTCTGGAGCTGGAGAACTACGAGGCCGACGACATCATCGCGACGCTCGCCCGGCAGGCGCGCGAAGCGGGCGGGCGCTGCACCATCATCAGCTCTGACAAGGACCTGATGCAGCTTGTCGGTGGCGGGGTCGAGATGTTCGATGCGATGAAAAACACCCGCATCGACGCCGAAGGGGTCGAGGCCAAGTTCGGGGTGGCCCCGGACCGCGTGATCGACGTGCAGGCGCTGGCGGGTGACAGCGTCGACAATATCCCCGGTGCGCCCGGTATCGGGATCAAGACGGCCGCCTTGCTGATCAACGAATACGGTGACCTGGATACGCTGCTGGCGCGCGCAGGCGAAATCAAGCAGCCCAAGCGCCGCGAAACCCTGATCGACAATGCCGACCAGATCCGCCTGTCGCGCACGCTTGTGACGCTGGACGCCAACACGCCCATCGACGTGACGCTGGACGAGCTGGAGGTCAAGGACCCCGATCCGGACACGCTGCTTGCGTTCCTGACCGAGATGGAGTTCCGCACCCTCAGCCGCCGTGTCGCCGAGGGCCTGGGGGTCGAGGCCCCCAGCATCCCCGAAACTGCCCCGGCAGCGGTCGACCCTGACGGGAATGCAGCGCCCGAGATGCCCGCCATCGACCCCAAGACATACCAGACCGTCCGCGATGCGGCGGCCCTGCAGGTCTGGATCGACCGGGCCATGGCGCGCGGCGAGTTGGCCATCGACACAGAGACCACGGGCCTCAACGAGATGACCGCCGACCTGGTCGGCATCTCGCTGGCCACGGCAGCAGGGCAGGCGTGTTACATCCCGCTGATCCACAAGGCCGATGGTGGCGAGGGGCTGTTCGGGTCCGACGCGCCGGCCGACGGCCAGATGCCGCTGGACCAGGCGCTGGAGATGCTCAAGCCGGTTCTGCAAGATCCGAGCGTCCTGAAAATCCTGCAAAACGCCAAGTACGACGTGAAGATCCTGGCGCGCTACGGTATCGATGTGGCGCCCATCGATGACACGATGCTGATGTCCTACGCGATGCATGCCGGGCTGCACGGGCACGGGATGGATGCGTTGAGCGACCGCTATCTCGGCCATACGCCGATCCCCATCAAGTCGCTGCTTGGATCGGGCAAGAGCCAGATCACCTTTGACCGCGTCAAGATCGAGGATGCAGCGCCTTATGCCGCGGAGGACGCCGATATCACCTGGCGGCTGTGGCAGACGTTCAAGCCGCACCTGCACCGGGCCCAGGTCACCACCGTCTACGAGACGCTGGAACGCCCGCTGGTGCCGGTCCTGGCGCGGATGGAGCGGTCGGGCATCAAGGTGGATCGCGATGTTCTCAGCCGGATGTCGAACGCGTTTGCGCAAAAGATGGCGGGCCTCGAGGCGGACATCCACGAGCTGGCCGGCGAACGGTTCAACGTGGGCTCGCCCGCGCAACTGGGCGAGATCCTGTTCGACAAGATGGGCCTGCCCGGCGGCAAGACCGGCAAGACCGGCAAGTATTCCACCGGCGCCGATGTGCTGGAGGATCTGGCGACGGAACACGACCTGCCGGCGCGCGTGCTGGACTGGCGGCAACTGTCCAAGCTGAAATCGACCTACACGGACGCCCTGCAGGACCACATCAACCCCGAAACCGGCCGCGTGCACACCTCCTATTCCATCGCGGGGGCCAATACCGGGCGCCTGGCCTCGACCGATCCGAACCTGCAAAACATTCCCGTCCGCTCCGAGGAGGGACGCCGCATCCGCGAGGCCTTCGTGGCCGAGCCGGGCAAGATACTGGTCTCGCTGGATTATTCGCAGATCGAATTGCGCATCCTGGCCCATATCGCGGGCATCGACGCGCTGAAACAGGCCTTTCGCGAGGGGCAGGATATCCACGCGGCGACCGCGTCGGAGATGTTCAACGTGCCCCTGGAGCAGATGACGCCCGATGTGCGGCGGCAGGCCAAGGCGATCAATTTCGGGGTGATCTACGGGATTTCCGGCTTTGGCCTGGCGCGCAACCTGCGCATCCCCCGGGCCGAGGCGCAGGGCTTCATCGACCGGTATTTCGAACGCTTTCCGGGCATCAAGGATTACATGAACGATACCAAGGCCTTCGCCAAGGAACACCTGTTTGTCGAAACCCTGTTCGGGCGCAAGATCCACACGCCCGAGATCAACGCCAAGGGTCCGGGCGCCGGCTTTGCCTATCGCGCGGCCATCAATGCTCCGATCCAGGGGACGGCGGCGGATGTGATCCGGCGCGCCATGATCCGGATGGACACGGCGATTGCCGATCTGCCCGCCACGATGCTGCTGCAGGTCCATGACGAATTGCTGTTCGAGGTGGACGAGGCGGCGGTAGATACCCTGATCGAACGGGCGCGCGACGTGATGGAGGGCGCGGCCCACCCGGCGGTGCATCTGACCGTTCCCCTGACCGTGGATGCAGGCCAGGGGCCGAACTGGGCCGAGGCGCATTGAGCCGCCCGCGCCCGCGCGCCAAGGCCGCGATGCCGCGCAGCGAAACACGGCTCATCGCCTTCAACAAGCCCATGGATGTACTGAGCCAGATCACCGATGACGGGCATTGGCCGGGGCTGAAGCGGTGGCTCGACATGCCGGGAATGTATCCGGCGGGGCGGCTGGATCGCGACAGCGAGGGGCTGCTCTTGCTGACCAATGACGGCATCTTGCAGGCGCGGCTGACCGATCCGAAATCGGCCACGCCCAAGACCTATTTCGCGCTGGTCGAGGGGGTGCCGGGCGCGCAGGCGCTGGAGGCACTGCGCAATGGGGTCACGCTGAAGGACGGGCCGACGCGGCTCGCGCAGGTGGAAGAGGTGGCCGAGCCCGGCTGGCTCTGGCCGCGTGATCCGCCCGTGCGCTTCCGCAAGTCGGTGCCGGAGGCCTGGCTGCGTCTGACCATCACGGAGGGGCGCAATCGGCAGGTCAGGCGCATGTGCGCCCATGTCGGCCTGCCGGTGCTGCGGTTGATCCGCTGGCAGGTGGGCGAACACACGGTCGAGGGGCTGGCGCCCGGAACATGGAAGGCGCTGCAGCCCTGAGGGGTGAAATCGTCACGGTGGCCCTCGCCCACCTGTCGCGTGGCGGTCCAGCGGACACGGGTGACCAGTGGGGGGCTCTGCCCCCGGCTCCTGCGGAGCCTCCCCCGGGATATTTGTGAAACAGAGAAGCGGGAGACGACAAAAGGGCGCGCCTTCTGGTCTGGCGCGCCCTTTGCCTGTTCGGCCGCAATCCTCCCCGCGGCCGATATGGGAGTGTCTCAGGCGAGCATGACCATCGGGTTCTCGAGGTTGGTCTTGATCGCTTCGAGAAGCTGGGCGCCGAGCGCGCCGTCGATGACCCGGTGATCGACGCTGAGCGTGACCGACATGACGGTCGCCACGGCCAGTTCGCCATCCGCGCCGACGACGGGTTTCTTGACACCCGCGCCCACCGCCAGGATCGCGCCATGGGGCGGATTGATGACCGCGTCGAAATTGTCGATGCCGAACATGCCGAGGTTCGAGATGGCAAAAGAGCCGCCCACGTATTCATGCGGCATCAGCTTGCCATCGCGCGCACGGGTGGCGAGATCTTTCATCTCGGCCGACAGGGCCGAGAGCGATTTCATCTCGCTGTCCTTGAGGACCGGTGTGAACAGGCCGCCATCGACCGCGACCGCGACCGCCACGTCGGAGGGTTTCAGGCGGATGATCCGGTCGCCCGCCCAGACGGCATTGGCATCGGGCACGGCCTGCAAGGCCAGCGCACAGGCCTTGATGACGAAATCATTCACCGACAGTTTCACACCGCGCGCTTCGAGTTGCTTGTTGAGCTGGCCGCGGAATTTCAGCAGCGCGTCAAGCTGGATGTCGCGGCGCAGGTAGAAATGCGGGATCGTCTGCTTGGCCTCGGTCAGGCGCGCGGCGACGGTCTTGCGCATGCCGTTGAGCTTGACCTCTTCATAGGCGCGGCCCTCGTACATCTTGAGGACCTGTTCGGCTGACGGACCGGTTGGCATTGCGCCTGCGGGGGCTTTCGCGGGGGCAGCCGCCGGTGCCGGGGCTGCGGCGGGCGCCGCGGTGGCGCCGGGCTCGGCATGTTCCACATCCGCCTTGACGATGCGGCCATGGGGGCCGGTGCCCTTGATCTGCGCCAGGTCGAGCCCCTTGTCGCGCGCGATGCGGCGGGCCAAGGGAGAGGCGAACAGGCGTGTTCCGTCGGAGGCTACCGGTGCGGTCGGGGCAGGGGCGGCGATGGCTGCGGCAGGGGCCGGGGCCGGGGTTGCTTCGGCCGGGGCGGCTGCGGGGGCGGCGCTTGCCGGTGCCGGGGCAGCTGCGGCGACGTCCCCCGCGCTTTCGCCGTCGCCAAGCAGGACCGCGATGGGGGAGTTGACCTTGACCCCTTCGGTGCCTTCGGCCACCAGGATCTTGCCGATGACGCCCTCGTCGACGGCTTCGAATTCCATCGTGGCCTTGTCGGTTTCGATCTCGGCCAGAAGATCGCCCGAGGTGACCGTATCGCCTTCTTTCACCAGCCATTTGGCAAGTGTGCCTTCTTCCATGGTCGGCGAGAGCGCGGGCATCAGAATTTCGGTGGGCATGACAGTCTCCGTCGAGCGGCGCGCCTAGCGGCCTTCAAGGGTGATTTGATCGAAAGGCGCCAAAGGGGCAGCGCCTTTCACAAGGGTCTTGATCGCGGTTTCCAGCGCGTGGCGCTGGGTGGCGATCCATTCATAGGCCAGCTGATGGCTGACCTTGGCATCCTGGCCGTATTGGGCGCTCAGCAAGGTGTCGGGGACAAGCGCCACAACCCGACCGCCGCCCAGATCAAGGGCGACGCGGTAGGCTTGTGCCTGTGTGTCCTTGCCGAGCACGTCCATGGCCAGCCTCAGCGATAGGTTACGGACTTCACCGCGTCGACGACTTCGGCCGTGGTGACGAGCGCCAGTTTCTCAAGGTTTGCCGCGTAGGGCATGGGCACATCCTTGCCGGTGCAGTTGATCACGGGGGCGTCGAGGTAATCGAACGCATGGGTCATGATGTAGGCCGACAGGTGGTTGCCGATGGACGCGACGGGGAAACCTTCCTCGACGGTCACGCAGCGGTTGGTCTTTTTCACCGAGGCGATCAGCGTCTCGTAATCGAGCGGGCGCAGGGTGCGCAGGTCGATCACCTCGGCGGATATACCCTCTTCGGCCAGCTTGTCGGCTGCTTCGAGGGCATAGGTCATGCCGATGCCAAAGCTGACGATGGTCACATCGGTGCCTTCGCGCCAGATGCGGGCCTTGCCGAAAGGCACGGTGTAATCGTCGATATCGGGAACATCGAAAGACCGGCCGTACAGGATCTCGTTCTCTAGGAAGATGACCGGATTGGGGTCCCGGATCGCGGTCTTGAGCAGACCTTTGGCATCCGAGGCCGAGTAGGGCATCACGACCTTGAGGCCGGGGATCTGGGAATACCACGCGGCGTAGTCCTGGCTGTGCTGCGCGCCCACGCGGGCGGCGGCGCCATTGGGGCCCCGGAAGACCATGGGCGCGCCCATCTGGCCGCCGGACATGTAGAGCGTCTTGGCGGCCGAGTTGATGATCTGGTCGATGGCCTGCATGGCGAAGTTGAAGGTCATGAACTCGACGATCGGCTTGAGCCCGCCAAAGGCCGCGCCGACACCGATCCCGGCAAAGCCGTGTTCGGTGATGGGCGTGTCGATCACGCGCTTGTCGCCAAACTCGTCCAGCAATCCCTGGGTGATCTTGTAGGCGCCCTGGTATTCGGCGACTTCCTCGCCCATCACGAAGACTGTCGGGTCGGCGCGCATTTCCTCGGCCATGGCGTCGCGCAGCGCCTCGCGCACGGTCTGTGTCTTCATCCGCGTGCCTTCGGGATAGTCGGGTTCGACCGTCTTCACCGTTACGGGGGCCGCGGGGGCGGCTGCCGCGACGGGTGCGGGGGCCTCGGCGGCGGGGGCTGGTTCCGGTGCGGCAGCGGCTGCGGGCGCGCTGGCCGACATGTCTTCGCCGGCCTCACCGATGACGGCGATGGGGGTATTCACCTTGACCGCTTCGGTCCCTTCGGCGACCAGTATCTTGCCGATCACGCCGTCGTCGACGGCCTCGAACTCCATCGTCGCCTTGTCGGTTTCGATCTCGGCCAGGATGTCCCCGGATTTGACGGTGTCGCCTTCCTTGACCAGCCACTTGGCCAGGGTGCCTTCCTCCATCGTGGGGGAGAGGGCGGGCATCAGAATTTCGGTTGCCATTTAAAGAGCCTCCCCCTGCGGGATTTCGCTTGCGTAGATATCTGTCCAGAGTTCCTCGAGCGCGGGCTCGGGGCTTTCCTTGGAGAATTCGGCGGCTTCGTTGACGATCTCCTTGATCTCCTTGTCGATCGCCTTGAGGTCGTCCTCCGAGGCGTGGCCGCCGGTCAACAGCATCTGGCGCACATGTTCGATGGCGTCCCGTTTTTCGCGCATTTCCTGCACCTCTTCGCGGGTGCGGTATTTCGCGGGGTCCGACATGGAATGGCCGCGGTAGCGGTAGGTCTTGATTTCCAGGATATAGGGGCCCTTGCCGGCGCGGCAGTGGGCCACGGCCTTTTCACCGGCGGCTTTCACGGCCAGCACATCCATCCCGTCGACCTCCTCGCCGGGGATGCCATAGGCGGCGCCGCGTTCCCAGTAAGAGGGCGACTTGGTCGAACGCTTGGTCGACGTTCCCATGGCATACTGGTTGTTTTCGATGACAAAAATGACCGGCAGGTCCCACAACTCCGCCATGTTGTAGGCTTCGTAGACCTGGCCTTGGTTGGCGGCGCCATCCCCGAAATAGGTAAAGGTCACCCGGCCATTCCCCAGGTACTTGTCGGCAAAGGCCAGACCGGCCCCGATTGGAACCTGGGCGGCGACAATCCCGTGACCACCATAGAAATGTTTCTCTTTCGAGAACATGTGCATGGAGCCGCCCTTGCCCTTGGAAAAGCCGCCTTCGCGACCTGTCAGCTCGGCCATGATGCCCTTGGGGTCCATGCCGCAGGCCAGCATGTGGCCATGATCGCGGTAAGAGGTCACGCGCTTGTCGCCCTCTTCGGCCGCGGCTTCGAGCCCCACAACAACGGCTTCTTGACCGATATAAAGGTGGCAAAAGCCCCCGATCAGACCCATCCCGTAAAGCTGCCCCGCCTTTTCTTCGAAGCGGCGGATCAAAAGCATTTCCTTGTAGAAGTGCTTCAACTCATCAGCCGAAACGTTCGGCTTTGCAGCAGGTTTTGCCGCGGTCTTGCGTGGTGGCATAGGTCGTTTCTCTCCCGGTCGGCGGAATAGTTTAACGTTGAACAGTTTCTTATCAGACGCAATACGCGATTGCACCCTGCAATCCTGACGCAGGGACATGCAGTCAGTGCAAGGCTTGTTGGGCGCTGCCGTTCTTATGGAAGAACCGGGAAGGGAGGCTCGTGCGGCCGGCGGTTGGCGCTTTTGGCGCGGCTACGGCAGAACGACCTCGTCCGCACGCACATATCCCAGGACATCGCGAGCCTGTTCATCCAGCAGGTCAAGATCGAGGTAATCGTCCGAAAGCCGCAGTGTCAGCACTTCCATCCGCGATACCTCGGCCTGCAGGTCCGCATGTACGTCGGCCAGGCGATCGGCTTCGGCCTGGATCTGCACACGCTGGAACAGGCCATGGTTTCCCTGAACGGCGGTGAAGGTGAAATACGCGCCGACAAACATCAGCACCACCGGAAGGATTATCCCGGTCAGGGTCGCGCTGCGTGACGTGACGGTGTGCATCTGCCTCAAGATCCTTCGCGCCCTCTGACGGGGCGTTGCGTTTGAAGGAGATTCGCACATCGATTCGCAAAAGGGAATCCCCCTCCTGACGTGGGGCGGGATTTTCTTGTTCCACGAGTCGGACGGGAAACGCCGGGGCCCCGCCGGGCGTTCGGGTGGGGTTGATCCGTGCCGGGAAAACAATTCGGGGAAATGTCCCTGTCGGCCTTGTGCCGCAGTGCATCCACCTTAGATCCATTCTAAACGAGGGTCCGTATCGCGGATCAGAACCAGATTGGAAGGAACGAAGAATGCCCAGACATCAAGCCAGCATAGCATCCCTGCAGACGGCGCTTTCGATGGAATTGACGGCGATCCAGCAATATCTGCTGCATGCGCATGTTCTCGACGACTGGGGGCTAGACAAACTGGCCGTCAAGATGCGCGAAGAGATGCAAGAAGAACTCGGCCATGCCGGACAGTTCATCGACCGCATCCTCTACCTGGGCGGAAGCCCCGACCTGGTGCCGGCCGGCAAACCGAAAAAGGCCGATAGCCTGCAAGCGATGTTCGAAGGCGACCGGGACGATGAGGCCGAGGCGATCGACTTCTACGCAGGCGCCGCAAAGGCGGCAGGCGAGATCAACGATATCGGCACCAGGGTCCTGTTCGAGACGATTGCCCTGGACGAAGAGGGGCACTGGGGCTGGCTGGACCAGCAGTTGAACCTCCTGGCCCGGATGGGAGAGCCCGCCTTCATGCAGACATACTTCACCGGCGTGTCGCCCGGCGCCTGAGACGGTCTTGGCGCAAAAGCTGCGCGCCCGGGCAGGACCGGGCGCGCACCCGTGAACTGAATTGCCGTCTCAGGTGATCGAGGCGGCAAATATCGCGTCGATCGCCGTGGACAGGGCCGCGTTGAACTCCGCGTCGGATTGCTGTGCGGACAGGCCTTCGGTCAGCGCACGGCTGAAGCTGGCGATCATGCCGGGGTTGGCGGCCAGTCTTGCATTGGCCTCATCGCGCGCATACCCGCCCGACAGCGCCACAACCCGCATGACCTTGGGATGGGCGATCAAAGGCGCATAATGGCCCGGCGTCTCCGGCAGCGTCAGCTTGAGCATCACTTGGGCACCCTCTGGCACCCCGTCCAGCGCAGACAGGATCTCGGCCAGAAGCATATCCTCGGCTGCGGCCTTGTCGGGGATGCTGATCGAGATTTCGGGCTCAAGGATCGGCATCAGCCCCTTGGCCAGAACCGCAGCCCCAAGGTCGAACTGTTGCGCCACGATGGCGGCGATGCCCCTGGCATTGGCCGCGGCCACGACCGATCGTTCCTTGGTGCCGAAAACGCCATGGGACACTGCCCGGTCCAGCAATGCATCCAGCCCCGCGATGGGCTTCATCAGTTGTACGCCATCGGCCTCGGCCTCGAGCCCCTTGTCGATCTTCAGGAACGGCACCACGCCGCGGTCCTCCCAAAGATAGGCGGCGGCCGGTTTGCCCTCGATCTCGCGATCCATGGTCTGTTCGAACAAGATGGCGCCGATCACCTTGTCGCCGTTGAAGGCCGGCGCGGTGGCGATACGGCTGCGCATCTGGTGGATCAGGTCGAACATTTCGGCTTCGGAGCCATAGGCATCCTCGTCGATCCCGTACAGGCGCAGCGCCTTTGGCGTGGATCCGCCCGATTGGTCAAGCGCGGCGATAAAGCCTTGCCCAGTTTGCATCTGCTTGGTCATGGCGTCTTTGGACATACCGGCACTCCTTCTCGGATCGGGCTTTGTCCGGTTGTGACAAAGGGGTGCGCCGCTGTCCATCATGGTGGCGTTAACATCTGCGCATATATCGCGATTGAGGGCTCAGTTGCCCTCCAGGGCGGCCACACCGGGCAGGGTCTTGCCCTCCATCCACTCCAGAAACGCGCCGCCGGCGGTCGAGATGTAGGTAAAGCTGTCCGCCGCACCGGCCTTGTTCAGCGCTGAAACCGTGTCACCACCACCCGCGACCGAGATCAGCGCGCCCGCCTCGGTCAGCTTGGCGGCGGCCGCGGCCGCGGCATTGGTGGCGGCATCGAAGGGCGTGATCTCGAACGCGCCAAGCGGGCCGTTCCAGATCAGTGTCCGGGCCCGGCCAAGGGCCGCCGCGATCGCCGCCACGCTGTCAGGCCCGGCATCCAGGATCATCGCGTCGGCGGGCACGGCGTCGGTTGCGACCACCTCATGTGCGGCGCCCGCCTTGAATTCGCGCGCCACCACCACGTCGCGCGGCAAGATGATCTCGCATCCCAAAGCGGCTGCCTTGGCGGCAATCCCGCGCGCGGTGTCCGCCAGGTCGTGCTCGCACAGCGATTTGCCCACATCCACCCCCTGGGCCGCCAGAAAGGTGTTGGCCATGCCGCCGCCGATCACCAGCATGTCGACCTTTTCGATCAGGTTGGACAGCAGATCCAGCTTGCTCGACACCTTCGCGCCGCCCACGACGGCCAGCACCGGCCGTTCCGGATGGCCAAGCGCCTTTTCCAGCGCCGACAGTTCCGCCTGCATCAGCCGTCCTGCGCAGGATGGCAAGAGCCGCGCAACCCCTTCGGTAGAGGCATGCGCGCGATGCGCGGCCGAAAAGGCATCGTTGCAATACACATCACCCAAGGACGCCAGGACCTGCGCCATCCTGGGATCATTGGCCTCTTCCATGGGCGAGAAGCGGGTGTTTTCGACAAGGACAACGGTGCCCGGATCCAAGGCCTCCAGCGCGGCGCGGCTTGGTGTCTCGATGAAGGTGACAGGCTGGCCAAGGGCCGCTTCGAGGGCGGGCAGGGTCACACGCAGCGACATTTCGGGAACGACCTTGCCCTTGGGGCGTCCGAAATGGGCCAGCATGACCGGTGTGCCGTGATGGGCCACGATATCCCTGATGGTCGGCACGATGCGCGTGATCCGGGTATCATCAGTGACCACGCCGTCCTGGACCGGCACATTGATATCCACCCGGGTCAGGACGATCTTGCCCTCCAGATCCATGTCATCAAGGGTTTTCCAGGTCATCATGGCTCTCCGTATGGTGGGTGATCGGGGCCGTTCTACCATGCCGTACGCCCCGTGCCAGAGACTTCAATGCCTCCGGCGGCCGTATTTCCGACAAGAAGAAGGCTCGAACAATTCAATTAAAAATGTCGGCTTCTTCTTGTTCCAAATACGGACGCTTTTCCTCTGGGCGTCCCTTACAGGTATTTCCCCATGGCGACGGCAGTATCGGCCATGCGGTTGGAGAAGCCCCATTCATTGTCGTACCAGCTCAGCACACGGCACATGTTGCCATCCATGACCTTGGTCTGATCGGTGGCGAAGATCGAGGAATGGGGATCATGGTTGAAATCCATCGACACCAGCTTGGCGTCCGTCACGCCGAGGATGCCATTCAATTGGCCTGCTGCCGCGGCATGGATGGCAGCATTGATTTCGTCTGCCGTCGTGTCGCGTTCGGCCTCGAAGGTCAGGTCCACGACCGAGACATTGGGCGTCGGAACGCGAATGGCCACGCCATCCAGCTTGCCGTTCAATTCGGGCAGAACCAGCCCCACCGCCTTGGCGGCGCCGGTCGAGGTCGGGATCATCGACATGGCGGCCGCGCGCGCGCGGTAGAGATCCTTGTGCATCGTGTCCAGGGTCGGCTGGTCGCCGGTGTAGCTGTGAATCGTGGTCATGAAGCCGCGTTTCAGGCCGATGGCGTTGTTCAACACATAGGCCACCGGGGCCAGGCAGTTCGTGGTGCACGACGCGTTGGACACGATGATGTCGTCGGCCGTCAGGGTCTGGTGGTTCACACCATAGACGATGGTCTTGTCGGCATCCTTGCCGGGCGCCGAGATCAGCACACGCGACGATCCGTTGTCCAGATGGGCCTGGCAGGCCTCTTTCGAGGTGAAGATGCCCGTGCATTCCAGCACGATATCCACATGCGCCCAGGGCAGATCGGCAGGGTTGCGTATGGCGGTCACCTCGATCGGGCCACGGCCCACATCGATGGTGCTTTCGGTGGTGGAGACCGGTGCGGGGAAACGCCCATGGACCGAGTCGTAGCGCAGCAGGTGCGCGTTGGTCTCGACCGGACCCAGATCGTTGATCGCCACGACCTCGATATCAGTGCGGCCGGATTCGATGATCGCCCTCAGGACGTTGCGCCCGATGCGTCCAAACCCGTTGATTGCAACCTTCACGGCCATCTCGCCATCTCCTCGCCTGGTTCCAGCGCGCCATGTGCCGCTGTTGCGGTCACCCTGACATGTGGGCCGCAGGAGTCTACCCGGCTGTACATGTTAGCGGTAACATCGACTGTTTAACGGGCTTGCGGCGCAATGGGAAGGGGGACCGAAAAGGTCAGCGCCAAAACGCCGTCCATCGCAGCAGCGCGGCAAACCGCCGGGCCAGGTCGAGCGACAGGGCCCAATCGAACGCGAGCGCATCTATCGCCACGAACGCCACGATCACCACGCCCAGAAAGATGGCCAAGCCGTTTGTCATGCGTGCGTTCCAGACCTCAGCCCCATGGTGCTCGGCTCGAACATTGGCATGAAGCGGGCGCAGGTGGAAGGCTCGGGTGCGCCTACCCTTGCGAGGCTGCGTCCCGGCCATGGCCCGTGGATAGCCCGGCCTGCGTCCCGGACACGGCGGACATGTCCGAAGGGTCCTGGGTTTCGCCCATCAGGTCCTCGATCAACAGGCTCAGCAACTCGCCCCGGCTGGTCACGCCGGCCTTGCGGTAGATGGCATTGAGGTGGCTTTTCACGGTGCCCTCGGCCGACCCGCGCAGGCGCGCGACCTCGGCGATGGAGAAGCCCTTGACCGTGAACCACGCGATGTCGAGTTCGGATCGCGTCAGCCCCCAGGTGTGGAAATGATCCTCGATCACGTCGGCGAATGCGCTGGCCGCGACGGAGACCTTGCGTTCCAGGCGCGCCTTGTGGGCCAGCAGATGCAGCAGGTAGCGTGTTTCGAACACGACGGCCGCGATCAGGCCGATGACGGCGACGGCTTCGATGCCGAAATGTGGGTCGATCGGCCACACGTTGCGCACATCGCCACTGTCCAGCACCACATCCCAGACAAAGAACCCCGCACAGACGATCTGTGCGAGGATCAGCGCTATCAGCATGGCGGGCCGGTCTGTCCGGTTGGTCTGGATCATTCGACAAGCTTAGCATCGACCGGGACGGTTTTCACACCAGAGACCATGGCGCGGGGCAAATTGACGCCGGTGCGCCAGGATTCCCAGAGCACCGCCGCGATATGCAACACGATCGAGATCTCGGCCCAGGTCACCAGCATCTCGTGGGCGTCTTCCACCCATTCGATACCCCAGTAGGTGTTCGTCGTCATCATGTAGCCGGTCAATCCGATCAACAGCATCACGAACAGCAGGTTGAAGATCATCAGCGCGCCAAGGGGCGTGTGCCCGAGATGCACGCTGCGCCTGCCGGTGGCGATGTCGGTGATCTGCTCGGTGACGGCCTTGGGTGTCGGCACGAAGCTTGCGAACCGAGCGTAACGTGTGCCGACAAGGCCCCAGGCCAGGCGGACCGCCACCAGGGCCACGACCGCGTAACCGACCCATTCGTGAAGGGAGTGTTCAGGGTCGGTGAATACCGCGTTGGCGGCAAACCCCGCCACCAGCGACCAATGAAAAAGCCGGATCAGCGGATCCCAGATGCGGAACGTGTTCATGCAAAGCTCCTTTGGATTGGAAAGAGGGGGGCAGGTGGCGGGCCTTGGGGGGAAACGCCACCTGCCGCGCGCCGGCGTTCAGTCGTCTTCGGCCACGCGTTCGATTTCGAGGGCGGCGTTGAGGTAGATCTCGTAACGCGTGCCGTCCTTCATCGCGTAGGCCTCGATCATGCCGTCTTCCATCTCGATCTGGCGCACTTCATATCCTTCGGCTTCCAGGATCGTGCGCACCTGCGCCTGCACGTCCGGGGTCAGGACCGCATCGTCGGAGGCGAAGGCGCCGACGGGCAGGGCGATGGAAAGGGCGAGGATCGCGGGGATCAGAAATTTCATGGGGCAGTCTCCTGTCTGGGGCACCGGGATGGTGCGCCGTGTGAGACAGGGAATGACGATGCCGGCGAAACGGCGCCATCGGACCGGGGTTTATTTCGGTGCGTCTGACCCCGGGATCAGGTTTCTGCAACTGCGGTTCAGATGGAAGCGGCGGGGTCTGGCCTGTCCGGCACGGACCATCGGCCACGCCTTGCCGACGGGTGCGGACATGAAAAACGGCCCGCGTTCGCGGACCGTTCCGGTCGGGGCTGCCGGGCGCGAATCCCTCAGTGCAGCAGGCGGCCCATGGCACCCGCCACATCGGCCATGCGCGCCGAAAAGCCCCATTCGTTGTCATACCAGGCCAGCACGCGGACAGTGCGCCCACCCACGACCTTGGTCTGCTCGGGGGCAAAGATCGACGAATAGGTGGTGTGGTTGAAGTCGATCGACACCTTCGCCTCGGGGTCATAGGCGAGAACCGCGCCCATGTGGCCGGCGGCGGCTTCGGCCATGATGGCGTTCACATCCTCGACCGTGACGTCGCGTGCTGCCTCGAAGGTCAGGTCCACGGCCGAAACATTGGGCGTCGGCACGCGCAACGCGGTGCCATCCAGCTTGCCCTCAAGCTCGGGCAGGACGTCTTTCAGCGCCTTGGCCGCCCCGGTCGAGGTCGGGATCATCGCCATGGCGGCCGCGCGCGCGCGGTAAAGGTCATCGTGGCGACGGTCGAGCGTGGGCTGGTCGCCGGTATAGGAATGGATCGTCGTCATGATCCCCCGTTCGATGCCGATGGCGTCATTGAGCACCTTGGCCAGCGGGGCAAGGCAGTTGGTGGTGCATGAGCCGTTCGACACGACGTGGTGGGTATCGAGCAATTCGCGGTGGTTCACGCCGTAGACCACCGTCTTGTCGGCGTTCTTGGCGGGCGCCGATACCAACACCCGTTTCGCGCCCCGTGTCAGGTGCACGGCGGCCGCGTCGCGGTTGTTGAACTTGCCGGTGCATTCCAGCACCACATCGCAGCCGTCCCAGTCAAGCTCTTGCGGGTCGTAGGTGGAGAACACCTTCATCGGTCCGCGCCCCAGGTCCATGGTGTCGTCCTTCAGGCGGATCTCGCCCGGAAAGCGGCCATGGATGCTGTCGTATTTCAACAGGTGCGCGTTGGTCTCGATTGGGCCGGTCGCGTTGATCTTGACCACTTGCACATCATTGCGCGCAGCTTCGGTGATATGGGCGAGCGTGCAGCGCCCGATGCGACCGAAACCATTGATGCCAAGCGTGATCGTCATGGGGCGCTCCCGTCCGTCCGTTACAAATACTTTTCTGTGCAATAGACAACGCGGGCCCATGGGCCAAGTCAAAAGAGGCCTGATTTCCGCGTGTTAGCGGCACCGTTAGCGAAAACATCGGGCGTTTGCGCTAACACCTCGGGGCGGGGGGCGGAAACTGCGTGGCACGCGGTCAGATGCTGTCGCGTTGCGTTCACCGCTTGAAACGGGCCAAATGCGCGTGTCGAAACGGGAGAATTTCATGGCAAGCGGTCTCTTGGCGCTTCTGGATGATGTGGCGGCGATTGCAAAGGTCGCGGCGGCATCGGTCGATGACGTGATCGGGCAGGCGGCGAAGGCGGGGGCAAAGGCGGCGGGTGCCGTCATCGACGATGCCGCCGTGACGCCGAAATACGTGCATGGGTTCTCTGCGGAACGCGAGTTGCCCATCGTCTGGAAGATCGCGCGCGGGTCGATCTTCAACAAGCTGGTGATCTTGTTGCCGCTGGCGTTGCTGTTGTCCGCGTTCGCGCCCTGGGCGATTGCGCCGCTTCTGATGCTGGGCGGGGCCTACCTGTGTTACGAGGGGGCCGAAAAGATCTGGCACTGGTTGAACCCGCCCTCCCACGACGACGTGCCCATCGATGAAGAACTGCACGATGCCGTCCACCTGGAAGAGGCCAAGGTCAAGGGGGCGATCAAGACCGACTTCATCTTGTCGGCCGAGATCATGACCATCGCGCTGGCGGCCCTGGAAACGGATTCGATCTGGTTCGAGGCGGCCGCGCTGACCATCGTGGGCCTGGCCATCACGGTCATGGTCTATGGCTCGGTCGCCCTGATCGTGAAGGCCGACGATATCGGGCTGCACATAGCCGAACGCGGGCGAACCGCCGGCACGCGGGCCCTGGGCGCCGCCGTGGTGCGCGGGATGCCCGGGTTCCTGAAGGGGCTGATGATCGTGGGGACGGCGGCGATGCTGTGGGTCGGTGGCGCCATAATCACCCACGCTCTGGCACAGATCGGCTGGCACACGCCCGAGGATGCCGTGCACGCGGTGGCCCACGCGTTCGCTTCTATGGGCGGTTTCGTGGAATGGCTGGTCGGCGCGACCTTGCATGGCGGATTGGGTTTCTTGCTTGGAACCCTGATCATGCCGATCACCAACCGCGTGATCGCGCCCGCGCTGGCGGCAGTCGGATTGGGCGGTGGCGGCGGCCATTGAACAGCCGGGTCATCGGCAGGCGGCCCGTGTGTCAACCATGCAAGAGTTTAACCTCGTTTTAACCATAACCATGTTTGTTGCCCTGCAGTGGTACGGGTGCCGTGCGCCCCTGCCGCAAGCGGAGACGCCCCCGGTTGCACCCAGACGCAGCCGGGGGCTGTCCGGCGCGCCCGCGACCACGCCCGCGACCGCACCCGCGCGCGCGCTTGCATGCAGCTTGGAGCAAGCCCTTTTCATTCCCGCCGCGCTCCCCTATCACGCACGAACCCCGTGACATCCGGAACAAGACGAACCAACGTGATCCAGACCATTACAACCACCCAAGCGCTGGCCGCCTTCTGCGCCAGGGCAGCCGATGCGCCCTATGTGACCGTCGATACGGAATTTCTTCGCGAACGCACCTATTTCGCGCAGCTGTGCCTTGTGCAACTGGCGCTGCCCGGCACCGATGACAGCACCGCGGTGCTGGTGGATCCGCTGGCCGCCGGTCTGTCGCTCGATCCGCTGTACGAGCTGTTTCGAAACCCGGATGTGGTCAAGGTGTTCCATGCCGCGCGGCAGGATCTCGAGATCTTTCACGTCGAAGGCGGCGTGGTGCCGGCCCCGCTGTTCGATACCCAGGTCGCCGCCATGGTCTGCGGCTTTGGCGACCAGGTCGGATACGAGACGCTGGTGCGCAAGATCGCCAAGGCCAGCCTCGACAAGTCCAGCCGTTTCACCGATTGGTCCCGCCGTCCGCTCAGCGATGCCCAAAGCACCTATGCGCTGGCCGATGTCACCCATTTGCGCCAGATCTACGAATACCTGAAGCGCGAACTGGAACAGACCGGCCGCACCCATTGGCTGGAAGAAGAGCTGGGGCAGCTGACCAACGCGGAAAATTACGTCGTCGAACCTCAAGAAGCGTGGCTGCGGCTGAAATTGCGCACCAATTCCAGCCGTGTTCTGGCTATCGCCAAGGAACTGGCCGCGTTCCGCGAAACCTACGCGCAGACAAAGAACATCCCCCGCAACCGCGTCATCAAGGACGATGCGCTGATGGAGCTTGCCTCCACCAAGCCGAAAACGGTGGCGGACCTGGCCAAGTCCCGCCTGCTTCTGCGCGAGGCGCGCAAGGGTGAGATCGCAGAAGGCCTGGTGGCCGCGGTCAAGCGCGGCGTTGACATGCCCGCCGACAAGCAACCCGGCATGCCCAAGGGGCGCGATCGGTCGAACATGAATTCGGCGCTGGCCGACCTGTTGCGCGTGTTGCTCAAGGCCAAGGCGGAAGAGGCCGGGGTGGCGACGAAACTGATCGCGTCCTCAAGCGATCTCGATGACATCGCGTGTGGCGAACTGGACGGCATGTGGGCGTCGGGCTGGCGGCGCGAGGTCTTCGGCGAGGATGCGCTGCGGCTGCTGAATGGTCAGATTGCCCTGTCCGCGCAGGGCGAACGCGTCAAGATCGTTCCGGTCTGACGCGGAACGCCGGGCGTCCCTCCGACATTTGCAACCGGCAGGCGCGCCGCGGCGGCCCGTCCGCTCAGCGTCGGTTGACAGAACGACGGTTTGCCGCGCCGATCACGGTGATGGTCCGGATCCCCGCAAGCTCGAACGAACTCAGCTCCAGCCCCGTGATCACTTCGCGCGATTGCGGTGTGCTGACGGCGGCCGCGCCTACGGGCGGGATCACGCGGAATTCGTAGACAAGGCTATTTTCGGTCCGCTCCACCTCGACGAGGTCGGCTTGCCAGAACCCCTGCGTTTGCGGGCGTCCCATGGCGCGAATGATCGCGCCCTGCGGTGTGGCGTCGACGTTCAGGGCCACCACCTCGGCCACCAGCGGGCGGGGGTCTGCCGGGACGCCTTCGGTCTCGACCACGCGGACGCGTTCCTCCCGGTCACCGCCGAACCAGTTGAACGGGTTCAGTCGCGTCCCACAGGCCGCTAGGCTTGTCACGATGGCCAGGGCCAGAATTACGCGCAGCATCATTCGTCTCCGTCAGGTCGTCCGCGACCTTTGGGTAGCGCATCGCAGACCCGTTGGAAAGCACCTCTGGACCTCGGGACCGTCGCATCCTACGTCAGGCATCACCGACACAGTGGAGAGACCCATGGCCACCGAAGCCTTCGAGGACATCGCCGACACATTTGAATTCCTCGACGACTGGGAGGACCGCTATCGTCACGTCATCGAACTGGGCAAGGCGATGGGAGCGCTGGAAGACGCGGTGAAGGTGCCGGCCACCAAGGTGGATGGCTGCGCCAGCCAGGTCTGGATCCTGCCCCAGATCGCGGGAGAGGGCGCGGGGGCCATTTTCCACTTCCGTGGCGACAGCGATGCGATGATCGTGCGCGGGCTGATCGCGGTGCTGCATGCGTTGTACGACGGGCTGAGCGTGGGCGATGTGCTCAAGGTCGATGCCGGCGGCGAACTGGCGCGACTGGGGCTGAACGATCACCTGTCCGCGCAGCGGTCGAACGGGCTGCGGGCCATGGTCGACCGCATCCGCCTGCTGGCCGCCGAAAAGGCCGCTTGCTGAACGGCGCCCGTCTTTTGCAAAAGACGGGGCAAACCCTTGCAAGGGTTTGGGCGGCTACAGGGTCTTCAATTCCGTTTCCAGATCGCCGTAGCCGGTAAAGCGCCGCTCGAAATCCAACTTGAGGAACGCCGCGCAAGCCTTTGCTTTTTCAGTAAGCTCGGGATCATCCGTTTGCGCCTGGTAGACCAGCTTCGTGTAGTTTCCGAAATACATGTCGCGCAAGGCCGGATGCCGGTCGAGCCCGAGAGGCCTTGTGACGAAGGCATCGAATTGCCGGACCAGGAAATCGGTCAGGTAAAAGGCGGTGATCTCGTCACGCGCTGCAAAGACCTCGTTGCCCTCGAAAAAGCTGTAGCAATGGGGGCCTTGCAGCATCTCGATGCCCAGGCGCGCGCAGGCGGCCTCCAGCAGGCCGCCGGTGCCGCAATCGGCGTAGAGAACCATGATGCTTGCATAGTCGTTTCGGTAACGCATGACCGCCGCCTCGACTGCGGCCGGGATCTTTTCGGGCGTGTTGTGCAGGATCGCGGGCAGGCAGTGCAGGTCCAGATGGGTCATGTCGTTGGCGCGGATCACCGCCAGGGTTTCGCGCGCGATCGCCCCGCAGGCCAGCAACAGCACCTTGCCGCCCCCCTGTGCGGGCAGGCCGGTTTGCAGCAGGGTTTCATCGTCGATCCGGGTCATGGATCACAATATGGGGCAGGGACGCAGACTGCGAAAGGTCAGCGCGCGGCAAAGCGTGGCCCCAAAACGGCCAAAGCCAGCCCGGCCAGAACGATCAGGCCCGAAAGCGCCTCGGCCAATGTGATGCGCTCGCCCAGAACGATGGCCGCCGTGGCCAGCCCGACCACGGGAATCAGCAGTGCAAAAGGCGTCACCGTGGCCGCCGGATGCCGCGACAACAGCGTGCCCCAGATCGAATAGCCCAGAACCGTGGAAATCAGCGCCACGTAAACCACTGCGATCCATCCCCGAACGCTGAGCGATGTGATCTCGGCCCAGGGCGTTGCGGTTTCCAGGCCAAGCGACAGGGCGAGCATCGGCAGGGGCGGGATCAGGCTGGCCCACAAGAACAGCGCCAGCATGTCGACCCCCGGAAGTCGCCGGAACACCAGGTTGCCGCACGCCCAGCACAGCGACCCGCACAGGACCAGGCCAAGGCCGACCATCGTGACATTGCCGCCGCTGGCCAGGCCGAAACCCGCCAGCCCCGCGACCGCCAGCGCGATGCCAAGCCCCTGGATCAGGCCAACCCGTTCGCGGAAAAAGACCGCGGCCAGCACGATCGTCAGCGGCGCCTGGCTTTGCAGGATCAGCGATGCCAGGCCCGCCGAGACATCCGCCTCCATCGCGCTGAACAGGAACCCGAATTGCCCGGCATTGATCAGCGCGCCGATCGCCACGATCGCCCGCCACGAGGCGGGGCGCGGAAAGAACGCGATCAGCGGGATCAGGATGGCGAACCGCAACCCCACGAACAAGAGCGGCGGCAACTCGTCCAGCGCCAGTTTCATGGCCGAGAAATTCGACCCCCATGCCAGGATCACCACCAGCGCCAGCACAAGGTCACGGGGCGGCATCATCGCATCCACCTGACCGGCACCCGGCCGTCATCGGTCAGCACATAGGCGTCGCGCCCCTCGATCGCGACGGCGGACAGGGGCCTGCCATAGGCCGCACCGGTGTCGATTGCCAGGCGGTTGCCGTGATGCTCGACCTCGCTGACCGGGGTGTGGCCGTGCACGACCAGGGGGCCGTGATCGTGGGTCGATGTCAGAAAATCCTGCCTGATCCAGACCAGGTCTCCGATGGCCTGCTTGTCCAGCGAAATGCCCGGCCGAATACCGGCATGCACGAAAATGCATTCGCCGGCGCGGTGCATCACCGGGCGCGCGGCCAGAAAGGCGCGGTGGGTGGCCGGGATCCGGTCGCGCGCTTCGGCGTGCACCTCCCCGGACGGACCGTCGGGATCGATGTCATAGGAGGCCAGTGTTTCACGCCCCCCCATGCCCGGTGCGAGGTAGCGCAGGTTGGGCGGGTCGCGAGGGTCGGGGCCGGGCCCTGTTTCCAGCCACCGCAGCATCATTTGGTCGTGGTTGCCCAACAGCACGATCATGCGGGGGTCGCGTGCTGTCCGGGTGGCCAGCCAATCTATCACGCCTGCCGCGTTCGGCCCGCGATCCACGAGGTCGCCCAGGTGGATCACCGGGGCCCGCGCGTCGCCCATACGGGCGCGATCGGCCGCGATCCGGTCATGGGCGGCCTGCAGTTGGGCCAGATGGCCGTGGATATCGCCGATTGCGTAGATCGTCATGGCGGTGACCAAAGCTGCCCTCGCATCCCGCCGCAAGGGGAAAGCGGACATGGCGGCTCAATCAGGGGTCTGGCACAGGCCTGGCGCGCCGAACCACGGACCGCGTCCGGTTCGGCGGCTATGTCAGGTCGAACCCGAACATGGCCAGATTCTCGCCGGTCTGCACAGCGCGGAGGCTTTGGTAAAACCCCACGGCCTCGGCGGTTGGATCCGCGATCACCCAGGCCTCGCTGCAGCCAAGCCTGCGGGCATGGTCCAGCGTTACCGATACCAGTTGCGTCGCCACGCCTTGCCGCCGCCACGGGCCTGCAACACCCAATTCGTTGATCCAGTAGGCCTCGGGCTTGTCGGGGTGGTGGTAGACCACGCCGGAACACATGCCGATCATCCGCTCGCCATCGACCGCCACCGCGATGTGCAGGTGAGGCGCGGCCAGAAACCGCTCGACCAGATCAGGTTGCGGCGCGGCGTCGAACACATCCTCGTGCGCATTGGCGAACAGCGAGGCGTCGATACGGCGCGCGATGAAGACAGAGACAGCCATACGTCCCTATAGTGCCAAAAAACAAGGCGACCCAAGTGCATATGCAAGGGTCGCCCGTGTTTTCGTGAATCCGCTCGGACGGCTCAGGCGCGCGCGGCCATCTGGTTGTGCTTGCGCGCGACCCATTCCTTGGCGGTTTCCACCGCCACCGCGGCATCCCGGCAATAGGCGTCGGCCCCGATGGCGCGCCCGAATTCCTCGTTCAGGGGGGCGCCACCGACCAGCACGATGTAGTCGTCGCGCAGGCCTTTTTCCTTCAGGGTGTCGATCACGACCTTCATGTAGGGCATCGTCGTGGTCAGCAGGGCCGACATGCCCAGAATGTCGGGGCCTTCGCTTTCCAGCGCGTCCAGGTATTTTTCAACCGAATTGTTGATGCCCAGGTCAACGACCTCGAACCCGGCGCCTTCCATCATCATCGACACGAGGTTCTTGCCGATGTCGTGGATGTCTCCCTTCACCG
>CAYWTM010000010.1:0-48880 GCA_964460185.1 uncultured Roseicyclus sp.
CGCAGCCAGTCGATCAGCAGCGCGGCCGACGCGCCGCCATCCACGTCGTAATCGGCAAAGATCGCGATGCGTTCGCGCGCCTCGACGGCGGCGATCACGCGGGCCGCGGCGGGGGCCATGTCCCTAAGCGTCAGCGGATCCGGCAGCAGATCGCGCAGGGCAGGGGCCAGGAACCCGGCCGCCTGTTCGGGCTGGACCCCGCGCCGGGCAAGGATGCTGGCAACCGCCGGCGGTTGGCCCGCGCGTTGCGACAGCGCCTGTGCCAGACGTTCGGTTTCCACATCGGGTCCGATCCAGCGCCGCCCCGTCAGAGAGGTTTCGACCCCCAGATAGGCCTCGGACACCCCGATATGTTGTGGAGATGACATGCGGTCACACTACAAGGAGCGCGCCCGAGCTGTCACCCTCATTTCACCGGGTTGCGATAGGTCATCCGCCGGACCGACCCGGTCTTCGACCGCATCAAGATGGTTTCGGCAGTCAGGTAGCCGACTTCGCGCTTGATCCCGGCCAGGATCGAGCCATCGGTCACGCCGGTTGCAGCAAAGATCACGTCTTGTGTCACCATGTCGTCACGGGTGTAGACCCGGTCGAGGTTGGTGATGCCGGCCTTGCGGGCGCGGCCGCGTTCGTCGTCGTTGCGGAACAACAGGCGGCCGTACATCTGGCCGCCCATGCATTTCAGCGCGGCGGCGGCCAGAACGCCCTCTGGGGCGCCGCCTTCGCCCATATACATGTCGATGCCGGTCAGGTCGGCCTCGGCGGCGTGGATGACGCCAGCGACATCTCCGTCGGTGATCAAACGAATGGCGCAATCGGTGGTGCGCAGTTCTTCGATCATCGCCTCGTGCCGGGGGCGCTCCAGTACGCAAACGGTTATGTCGTTGGTGGAACATCCCTTGGCGGCGGCCAGCGCGCTGACGCGTTCGGATGGCGACATGTCCAGCGTCACCACCCCGGTCCGATATCCCGGGCCGATGGCCAGCTTGTCCATGTAGACATCGGGCGCGTGCAGCATCGACCCGCGCGGGCCCATGGCGATCACGGTCAGCGCGTTTGGCATATCCTTGGCCGTCAAAGAGGTGCCTTCCAGCGGATCGAGCGCGATGTCGACCTCGGGACCGTTCCCATTGCCGACCTCTTCGCCGATGAACAGCATGGGCGCCTCGTCGCGTTCGCCTTCGCCGATGACCACGACGCCCTTGATGTCCAGTTTGTTGAGCTGGTCGCGCATCGCGTTCACGGCAGCCTGGTCGGCGGCCTTTTCATCACCGCGCCCGATCAGCTTGGCCGAGGCAAGAGCTGCCGCTTCCGACACCCGGGCCAGCCCGAGCGACAGCATGCGGTCGTTGAAGTCGTTGGTCTTCGCCATGGGTCTGGGCCTTCTTTCTGATCAGGTGCCGTCGGGGTTCCCCCCGGGTCTATCGGGGTTCAGGGGGAAACGGCAAGACTGGGGGCGCTAACGGCCTTCGCCATGTCAGACATCCTCGATCCGCAGGGCAACCGGATCGCCGACAAGCACGCCTGTCGCCGGCAGGGCAGCAAGCGCCGTATCCAGGGACGGGCGGGCGGTCTTGTGGGTGACGATCAGCACCGGGGCATTGTCGCCCGGGTGGTCGTACTGGCGCATCCTGTCAATGGACACGCCCGCTTCGCCCAGGGCGGTGGCGACCTTGGCCAGGGCACCGGGTCTGTCTGCCAGTTCCATCCGCAGGTAATACCGCGCGGGGCTGGCGGCCGAGGCGGGCGGCGCTTTTTCCAGCGATGTGGCGGGCCTGCCGAAAGTGGCCACGCGGATGCCGCGCGCGATGTCGCAGACATCGGACATGACGGCGCTGGCCGTGGGGCCTTCGCCCGCGCCGGCACCGCGCAGCACGATCTGTCCCACGCTGTCGCCTTCCAGGACCACCATGTTGGTGCCGCCTTCCAGTTGTCCCAGCGCCGACGTTGCCGGCACCAGGCAGGGCGACATCCGCTGTTCCAGCCCACGGCCCGTCATCTGCGCAACGCCCAGAAGCTTGATCTTGTAGCCCATATCGCCCGCGCGGCGGATATCCTCGATGGTGATTGCGCCGATCCCTTCCAACGCGATGGCATCGAATGCGGGTTGTGTTCCGTAGGCGATCGCGGCCAGCAGCGTCAGTTTGTGGGCCGCGTCGATGCCGCCTACATCGAGTTCCGGATCAGCCTCCAGGTAGCCAAGCCCATCCGCTTCGGCGAATGCCTCGTCGTAGGTCAGCCCGGCGCTGTCCATGCGGGTCAGGATATAGTTGCAGGTGCCGTTCATGACGCCCATCACCCGGTCGATCGCATTCCCTGCCAGACCTTCGGTCAGCGATTTGATGACGGGAATGCCGCCGGCGACAGCGGCCTCGAACCGCAGCACCCGCCCGGCGGCTTCGGCGGTTTCGGCCAAGGCCTGGCCATGGACGGCCAGCATCGCCTTGTTGGCGGTGACCACATCCTTGCCGGCGGCGATCGCGGCCTCGGTCGCGGCCTTTGCCGGGCCGTCTTCGCCGCCCATCAGTTCCACGAACACATCCACATCCGACCTGCGCGCAAGTGCGACCGGGTCGTCTTCCCATGCGTATGTCTTGAGGTTGACGCCGCGATCCTTGTCGCGCGATCGGGCCGAGACGGCCACGATCCGGATCGGGCGGCCACAGCGCTGGCTCAGCAGGTTGGCCTGCCGCTCGACGATCTTCACAACACCCACACCAACAGTGCCTAGCCCGGCAATTCCAAGGCGCAGGGGGTCAGTCATTCGGGCATCCTCCGGGGTGGGTCACAGGCGTCGCGCGCTCCGTGTTAGCGGCTTCGCCACCCGGCTGCAACGCACCAACTCAGAGAGGCAACCGGCGCAGCGCATCCGCGCGGCGGCGCAGATCGGCGGCGCGCGCCTCCAGTGTCAGGCCCTCGGTTTCGGCGGAGCGCGGCTGCATTTCGTCGGTGCTGGCCAAGAGCGGCCCGAGAGGCAGCAGGGCGGGGTATCCTTCGGCGCGCGCGCCCGGGCTTATCTGGCTGGCCAGATCGGGCCGCGACGGGCCGCAGGCGACCAGTGATATCAGGCAAAGGAGGGCGGCAACACGTGACATGGCCCAGAGGTAACGTGATGCACAAGGCGGAGTCCAGCATGGTTGAATTGAACGCCCGTTCAGATAATCTGCCACCATGGCACGCAAACAAGGCAGTCACGCACAAATCACCGGCCCCCGTCTGCGGAAAGCGGCCCTGCGCCTGTTCGCGCGGCACGGGTTCGCAGCCGTTTCCATGCGCCAGATCGCGGCAGAGGTGGGGGTGCAGGCAGGCGCGCTGTATCTTTATACACCCGATAAACAGGCGCTTTTGTTCGACCTGATGCGCGACCACCTCGAGGATCTGCTGGCGGATTGGTCAGCCCCCGCAGGCGGGGCCATGACCGCGCTGGAAAGTTTCGTGCGCCACCACATCCGTTACCACCTGGACAAACCCGATCTGGTCTTCGTCGCCTACATGGAACTGCGCAACCTGACGCCCGAGAATTTCGCGGTCATCGAAGGCCTGCGGCGGGATTATGAAAACCAACTCGAGGCGGTGCTGAAGCAGGGGCAGGCGGAACACGTCTTTGCGGTGCAGGATACGAAACTGGCGACCATGGCATTGATCGCGATGCTGACCGGGGTCACGACATGGTACCGCGAAGGCGGCCGCCTGGACCGGATGGCCGTCGAAAACCTCTATTGGGATATGGCACGCAAGGCCGTTGCCTGACCCGTCGCGGCGGCCCGCGCCGGTCACGCGTCGCTGGGCACGCCTTGTTGTCTGGGCGCGCGGGGGAACGGCACCAGGCGCTGCTGATCCTCATCCCAGAGCCGCAATGTGAAGGACCGGATCGCCTCGGGCCAGCGGATCGTCTGCACCTCGTACTGGTCGCGCAGCGCACGATGGCACTGACGTAGCCGGTAGGACGGGATATTGGCGTTGAAATGGTGGATGTCGTGGTAGGCGATGTTGCCCGTGCCCAGATCCCACCACCAGCCGAGGTCCAGCGCCGACGACCCCTGCAGTGCGGCGCGGGCCGGGTTCAGGTCAGGCTTTCGATCCCACCACGTGTCTTCGAAATTGTGCTGCAGATAGACCAGGAACACCCCGATGCAGCCCGCGACAAACACCGTGCCCGCATAGACCGTAAGCGCCGGCCAGCCGCCAAGCAGATAGAGCAGCCCCACCCAGGCCAGCAGGGCCAGGTTGTGGGCCAGGACCTGCATCGCACCCACCCGGGCGCTGTTCTTGGGCCAGCGATAGGCCAGCACATAGGTGAACAGCCCGCCAATCGGCACCATGATGAACGGGTTGCGATACAGCCTGTACCACAGGCGCTGCCATGGGCCCGCCGCTTCCCACTCCGCCACGGTCATGGTGAAGATCTCGGTCGTGTCGCGTTCGTCCAGATTGCCAAGGTGCGAATGGTGGTCGTTATGGTTTGATTGCATCACCCGGTAGGGTGTCAGGGTAAAGACGCTGAGCCCCTGACCGGCCAAGTCGTTCAGCCGTTTGGTGGAAAACAGCGAGGCATGGCCACAATCATGCTGAAGCACATAAAGGCGCACGCCGGCAAACGCGTTGATCACGACCAGTGGCGCGACCAGCCACCAGATGGGCCAGGCCTGCACGGCCAGCCACAGGGTCAGGAAGTACACCGCAAAGGTGCCAACATAGCTGGCCCAGGCGATACGATCGTCGCGTGCCGTCCACCTGCGGGTAAAGGCGCGAATCTCGCGTTCGGCCTCGGCGCGATAGCCGGGCGTGATTTCGGGAAGCGATGATCGAACAGCGTGCATTTTGTCAGGTCTCTGTCGTTTTTCAGAACAAATGCAGGGGGATTTTCCTGCCAGAGCTATATCGAATGCCGTCGATTTATGTGTGCCATTTCTGAATTCCAGAGGCAAGGCGGCGGAATGTAGCGGGTGTTTCGAGTGCGGGAATAAGCGGCTGTCCGCCGGTGCCGCCGCTGGCTGTCAAACGGGCCGTGCTTTGATTGCGGATCGGCACGAAAAACGGCGCCAGGATCTGACCCCGACGCCGTTCTTCTGTTTGGTGTGAAATCAGAGGTTGGGGTAGATCGGAAAGCGTGCGCAAAGCTCCTGCACTTCGGCTGCGACCTTGGCTTCGACATTCCCGTTGCCATCGGCCCCGTTGTTTGCCAGCCCGTCGACAACTTCGACGATCCAATCAGCAACCTGGCGGAATTCGGGTTCCCCGAAGCCGCGCGTCGTGCCGGCGGGCGTGCCAAGGCGGATGCCGCTGGTGATGGTCGGCTTTTCGGTGTCGAAAGGGATGCCGTTCTTGTTGCAGGTGATATGCGCGCGCCCAAGCGCGGTTTCGGTGGCGTTGCCCTTGACCCCTTTGGGCCGCAGATCGACCAGCATCAGGTGCGTGTCGGTGCCACCCGTAACGATATCCAGACCGCCTTTCATCAGCTGATCCGCCAGCGCCCTGGCATTGGCGATCACCTGCGCCTGGTAGTCCTTGAATTCAGGACGCAGCGCTTCACCAAAGGCGACCGCCTTGCCTGCGATCACATGCATCAGCGGCCCCCCCTGGATGCCCGGAAAGATCGCCGAATTCACCTTTTTCGAAATTGCTTCGTCATTGGTCAGGATCATGCCGCCGCGCGGTCCGCGCAGGGTCTTGTGAGTGGTCGTGGTGGCGACATGGGCGTGCGGGAAGGGCGAGGGATAATGGCCTGCCGCGACAAGACCCGCGAAATGCGCCATGTCGACCAGCAGATAGGCACCCACGCTATCGGCGATCTCGCGCATCTTGGCAAAGTCGATGATGCGCGGAATGGCCGAACCACCCGCGATCAGCATCTTGGGCTGATGTTCCGCGGTCAATTCGGCGATCTGGTCATAGTCGACCTCAAGATCCTGCTGGCGCACGCCGTACTGGATCGCGTTGAACCACTTGCCCGACTGGTTGGGCTTTGCGCCGTGGGTCAGGTGACCGCCGGCATCGAGGCTCATGCCCAGAATGGTATCGCCCGGCTGCAACAGCGCCTGGAACACACCCTGGTTGGCCTGGCTGCCTGAATTGGGCTGCACATTGGCAAACGCAGTGCCGAACAGCGCCTTGGCGCGGTCGATGGCAAGGTTTTCGGCGATGTCCACATACTGGCACCCGCCGTAGTACCGGCGGCCCGGATAGCCTTCGGCGTATTTGTTGGTCATCACGCCGCCCTGCGCTTCCATCACGGCGGCAGAGACGATGTTCTCGGACGCGATCAACTCGATCTCGTCGCGCTGGCGGCCGAGCTCCTGGCGCATGGCCTTGAAAATCTCGGGGTCGCGGGTTTCCAGTGTTTCGGTAAAGAAACCGGCATCGCGGTGGGGGGCGTTCATGGGCAGCTCCTCCTGTGGGTCCTGATCGGGCACGTGACAGATAGGGCGCGGTTTACGGGAAGGAAGGCCGTCGGGAAAGCCCGGAATCCGGCGACCCGTGTGGCGAAAGCGGCGATGGTGATGCCGATGCGGGATTGAGTTTCCGATCCGCGCGCGCAAGTGTGGGGCGATCATCGGGAGGAGAGCGGCCATGCCTGCGGCGCGAAACATCGCTTTTCTGGCCTCGGACACGGATCTGGCGCAAGAGGCCAAGGCCCGGCTCGAAGGGAAATACGGGGCGTTCTCGCCCGAGGACGCGGATGTCATCGTGGCGCTGGGCGGGGATGGCTTCATGTTGTCGACGCTCGCCAACACGCAGAAAATCGATGCGCCGGTCTATGGCATGAACCGGGGCACGGTCGGCTTCTTGATGAACACCTACCGCGAGGACGGTCTGATCGCCCGGTTGGAAGCTGCCGAGGAAGAGGTGATCAACCCCCTTCACATGCGCGCCGAGACCACAGGCGGCAGCGTGGTCGAGGAATTGGCGATCAACGAGGTAAGCCTGTTGCGCGCCGGTCCGCAGGCGGCGCGGCTCAGGATCTTCGTGGATGGCCGGATGCGCATGGCCGAACTGGTCTGCGATGGCGCGCTGGTGTGCACGCCCGCGGGCTCGACTGCCTACAATTATTCGGCCCATGGCCCCATCTTGCCGATCGGTGCGGATGTTCTGGCGGTTACGGCGGTTGCGGCGTTCCGGCCCCGGCGCTGGCGGGGCGCGCTGTTGCCCAAGACGGCCGTGGTCCGTATCGAGGTGCTGGACAGTGACAAACGGCCCGTGATGGCAGATGCCGACAGCCGGTCGGTGGCGAATGTGGCGGCCGTCGAGATCAGGTCCGAGCCCGAGGTGCGGCACAGGATCCTGTTCGATCCCGGACACGGGCTGGAAGAACGCCTGATCGAAGAACAATTCGTCTGACAGGCCTGCGCGACACGCACTGGCGCACGCGACCCTGCGCCGCGTTTCGTTTCGGCCAGACAGATCGTTTAACGCTAAACAAATTTGGCGCGAGGGAAAGACATGAGCGACGAAAAGCAAGACGGGCTCCGCGCGGCGGCGTTGTTCTATCACGAGTATCCCAAGCCCGGAAAGCTTGAGATCCGGGCAACCAAGCCGTTGGCGAATGGCCGCGATCTGGCGCGCGCCTATTCGCCCGGCGTGGCCGAAGCAAGCCTTGAAATCAAGGCGGATCCGGCCAATGCGGCGCGCTACACCTCGCGCGGGAACCTTGTGGCCGTGGTGTCGAACGGCACGGCGGTTCTGGGTCTTGGCAACATCGGCGCCCTGGCCTCCAAACCGGTGATGGAAGGCAAGGCGGTGTTGTTCAAGAACTTCGCCAATATCGACTGTTTCGATATCGAACTGGACGAATCCGACCCCGTCAAGCTGGCCGAAATCGTCTGTGCGATGGAACCGACCTTTGGTGCGATCAACCTCGAAGACATCAAGGCGCCGGATTGTTTTATCGTTGAACAGATCTGTCGCGAGCGGATGAACATCCCGGTCTTCCACGACGACCAGCACGGCACGGCCATCGTGGTGGGGGCGGCTGCCACCAATGCGCTGCGGGTCACGGGCAAGGCATTTGAGGATATCAAGATCGTGTCGACCGGCGGCGGCGCGGCGGGCATTGCGTGCCTCAACATGCTCTTGAAACTGGGCGTGAAGCGCGAAAACGTCTGGCTGTGCGACCTGGACGGGCTGGTCTATCACGGGCGCGAAGCCTCGATGACCCCCCAAAAGGCGGCCTATGCCCAGGGTACCCAGGCCGCGAGCCTCGAAGATGTGGTCGACGGAGCGGATCTGTTTCTCGGCCTGTCCGGCCCCGGTGTCCTGACGCAGGCCATGGTGGCCAGGATGGCCAAGCGCCCGATCATTTTCGCGCTGGCCAATCCGACGCCGGAAATCCTGCCCGATGACGTCCGTGCCGTGGCACCCGATGCCATCATCGCGACGGGCCGCAGCGATTTTCCCAACCAGGTCAACAACGTCCTGTGTTTCCCGTTCATTTTCCGGGGCGCGCTGGATGTCGGCGCGACCGAGATCAACGACGACATGCAGATCGCCTGCATCGAAGGGATCGCGGCGCTGGCGCGCGCGACCACCAGTGCCGAGGCCGCAGCCGCCTATCAGGGCGAGCAACTGACCTTCGGGGCCGATTACCTGATCCCCAAACCCTTCGATCCGCGTCTGATCGCCGTGGTTGCCAGCGCCGTGGCCGAGGCCGCGATGACGTCGGGTGTGGCGACACGCCCCATCGAAGACATGGACGCCTACAAGGCCAAGCTGAACCAGTCCGTCTTCCGGTCGGCCCTGATCATGCGCCCGGTCTTCGAGGCCGCCGCAACCGCGGAACGCACCATCGTCTTTGCCGAAGGCGAGGATGACCGGGTGCTGCGCGCGGCGCAGGCCATGCTTGAGGAAACCACCGACAAACCGATTTTGATCGGTCGCCCCGAAGCAATCGCGCTGAGGATCGAACGGTCGGGCCTGACCGTGCGCCCCGACGTGGATTTCGAACTGGTGAACCCCGAAAACGACCCGCGCTACCGCGAATACTGGGGCACGTATCACGAATTGATGGCGCGGCGCGGTGTGACGCCCGATCTGGCACGCGCGATCATGCGCACCAATACCACGGCCATCGGCGCGGTCATGGTCCATCGCGGCGAGGCGGATTCGCTGATCTGCGGCACATTCGGGCAATACCTGTGGCACCTGAACTACGTGCAGCAGGTTCTTGGCACCGACGGCCTGCACCCGGTCGGCGCGCTGAGCCTGATGATTTCCGAGGATGGGCCGTTGTTCATTGCCGACACGCAGGTGCATCCGGAACCCACCCCCGCCCAGATCGCGGAAACCGTGTGCGGTTGCGCGCGGCACATACGGCGCTTCGGGGTGGAGCCCAAGGTGGCGCTGTGTTCGGGCAGCCAGTTCGGCAATCTCGACAGTGACAGCGGGCGCCGGATGCGGGCGGCGCTGGCGATCCTCGATGGGATGGGCCTCGATTTCACCTACGAGGGCGAGATGCATGTCGACACCGCGCTGGACCCGGAATTGCGCGACAGGGTCCTGCCGGGCAGCCGGATGGACGGGCCGGCCAACGCGCTTGTCTTTGCCTCGACCGATGCGGCGGGGGCGGCACGCAACATGCTCAAGGCGCGTGCCAAGGGATTGGAGGTCGGGCCGATCCTCATGGGGATGGGCAACCGCGCCCATATCGTCACGCCGTCGATCACCGCGCGGGGGTTGCTCAACATCTCGGCGCTGGCGGGCACACCGGTCAGTCACTACGGCTGAGGGCGCGCCACGGGACGTGTGCTGCGGCAAAGTCACCTAATTGCGTGCATGCTGCAGCCGGCGATACAAACTTGCGCATGGGGTAGGAGGGACTCACCATGCGATACGCCGAAGTCTACGAACGGGCCTTATCCGATCCGAACGGGTTCTGGATGGATGCAGCCGATGCCATTGATTGGGTCAGCCGCCCCTCACAGGCCTTGTTCGACGACAATGCGCCCCTGTACGAATGGTATGCCGATGGCACGCTGAACGGGTGCTGGAACGCGGTGGACCGGCATGTGCAGGCCGGACATGGCGACCGGATCGCCATCATCCATGACAGTCCGCTGACCGGTACCACCCACAAGATCAGCTATGCCGAATTGCAGACGCGCGTGGCGGCGCTGGCCGGCGCGCTCAAGGCAAAGGGTGTCGAACAGGGCGACCGGGTCATCATCTACATGCCGATGGTGCCCGAGGCGCTGGAGGCGATGCTGGCCTGCGCGCGCCTTGGTGCCGTGCATTCTGTGGTGTTCGGGGGCTTTGCCTCGAACGAGCTTGCCGTGCGCATCGACGATTGCACGCCGAAATGCATCATCGCGGCCTCTTGCGGGATCGAACCGGGGCGGGTGGTCGAATACAAGCCCCTGCTTGACGGGGCGCTGGACCTGGCCAAACACCAGCCCGAATTCTGCGTCCTGTTTCAGCGTGACAAGGCCGTTGCAGACCTGACCGAAGGCCGCGACGTGGATTGGCATGGCTTTCAAGCCGGGACCACCCCGGCCGAGTGTGTGCCGGTGGCCGGCAACCATCCGGCCTATATCCTTTACACCTCGGGCACCACAGGTCAGCCCAAGGGGGTCGTGCGCCATACCGCGGGGCATCTGGTGGCGCTGAACTGGTCGATGCGCAACCTGTATGACATGAACCCCGGCGAAGTGTTCTGGGCTGCGTCCGATGTGGGATGGGTCGTGGGCCATTCCTACATCTGCTACGGGCCGCTGACCTTTGGCTGCACGACGGTCGTGTTCGAGGGAAAACCGGTCGGCACGCCCGATGCGGGCACCTTCTGGCGGGTCATTCAGGATCACGGGGTCAAATGCCTGTTCACCGCGCCGACCGCGTTTCGCGCGATCAAGCGCGATGATCCGTCCGGCGCATTGATAGCGGACTACGATCTTTCCGGGTTCGAAACCCTGTTTCTGGCCGGTGAACGCGCCGATCCCGACACCATTGAATGGGCGCAGGACAAGCTTGGCGTGCCGGTGATCGACCACTGGTGGCAGACCGAGACCGGTTGGGCCATCGCGGGCAACCCGATGGGGATCGAACCCTTGCCGGTCAAGATCGGATCGCCCTCGGTCGCGATGCCCGGCTATGACGTGCGGGTGCTTGACGAAGGCGGACACCCCATGCCCCCTGGCGAACTGGGCGCTATCGCGGTCAAGCTTCCATTGCCGCCGGGCACGCTCCCGACGCTGTGGAATGCCGAGGATCGGTATCGGAAAAGCTACCTCACGCATTTCCCCGGCTACTACGAGACCGGCGATGCGGGCATGATTGATGCCGATGGCTACCTTTACATCATGGCGCGCACCGATGACGTCATCAACGTGGCGGGTCATCGCCTGTCGACCGGCGCGATGGAGGAAATCCTGGCCGGCCATCCCCAGGTGGCCGAATGCGCTGTCATCGGGGTTGGCGACAGCCTGAAGGGTCAGTTGCCGATGGGGTTCTTGTGCCTGAACAAGGGTGTCGAAACGCCGCCCGACCAGATCGTCAAGGAATGCGTCCAACTGGTCCGCGACAAGATCGGGCCTGTGGCGGCATTCAAGCTGGCCGCCGTGGTCGATCGCCTGCCCAAGACACGGTCCGGCAAGATCCTGCGCGCCACGATGGTCAAGATCGCCGATGGCGAGGATTTCAAGATGCCGGCCACGATCGACGATCCCGCGATCCTCGACGAAATCGCCGGTGCCCTGGAGCAGTTGGGCTATCCCCGGTCGGGCGACTGAACCGCGCGTCGACCGGGACCGGAGATTGAGTTCCGGCCGACCGCTGTTATGCTTGGCCTGTCCAAGTCCGATGGAACCGCAACCATGCGCAAAGACGTTCCTGATCAGTCCCTTGCACCTGTTTCGCCGTCTCGCACGCCGGTGGCCGAAAATCTTCAGTTGCTCAGCCATGACATCCGCTCGGCCATGTCCGATGTCATCGGTGGCTTGCGCCTGATCGACAGGGACCGGTTGCCGCCCGAGACTCAGATCCAGATTGCGCGCATCCAGGCCGCCGGCACCACGCTTGCGGCCTTGGTCGACGATGCCTTGATGGCGGCGCTGGGCGAAACGGCGATCCAGCGCGACGACGGCGATGTGCCCGTTGCGGCCTGGGTGTCCGCGCTGACCGGACGCTGGAGCGGGCGGGCCCTTGAAAGCGGATGCCGGTTCGAGGTGACCACCGGCGACAGCCTGCCGTCGATGGTGCTTGTGCCGCGGATCCCGCTGGACCGGATCGTTGGCAACCTGATCTCGAATGCCTTGAATCACGCAGCGGATTCGGCCGTGTCGCTCCGCATCGATGCCACGCCCGGCGAAGATATGATCATTTCCGTCTTGGATGATGGCCCCGGCTTTCCCAAGCTGGTTCTCGAACAGGTTCTGGAAGGCGATGGCGCGGTGCCGATGGGGCAGCGCGCGGGCAGTGGGCTTGGCCTGCGGATCGCGGTCGAACTGTCGCGCCAGATCGGAGGGGCGCTGGCGTTGATCAATCGGTCGGGCGGCGGCAGCCTGGCCCGTTTGCGCCTGCCGGAACACCTTGTGTCCTGGGACAAGGTCGCACAGCCCCCGCGCGCTGCCCCGGATCTTTCGGGGCTCAAGATCCTCGTGGCCGAGGATAACCTGACCAACCAGACCATCTTGCGCCAACTGCTTGAAAAGATGCGGGCAGACGCGGTGTTCGTGGTCGATGGTGCGGCCGCGCTTGATGTTCTGGACAGGCAGGCCTTTGATATCGCCCTGATCGATATCGAAATGCCGCGGATGTCGGGGTTGCAGGTCATGCAGGCCGTGCGCGACCGGGCCGACGCGGTGGCGCAGATGCCACTGGTTGCGTTGACGGCCTATGTTCTGCGCGACAACCGCGAAGCGATCTATGCCGCGGGGGCGGACGGGATCATCGGCAAACCGATTTCGTCGGGGCAGGATTTCGGGCGTGCCATCCTGCGTTATGCGGGGCGGCCGTCGGGTCTGCCCGAGCCCGAGGATGTTCTGGAAAACGGGGTGGATGACACCGGGCTTGGCCAAAAGCTCGACAGCGGACGTTTCGATGCGCTGATGGATGTCGCGGGTGCCGATGGCCGACCGGAACTGATGCAACGCCTGCACGAGGATCTTTGCGCGGTGCGCACCGGGCTTGATGATGCCGTCACGGGGCAGAACGTGCCGGGAATCCGGGCGCAGACCCATGTTCTAATCGCGATTTCCGGCGCGGTCGGCGCCGATCGGTTGAGCCGTCTGTCCGAAGTGCTCAACATCGCGGCCAAGCGCAGGCGCATGGGGGATCTGAACGACCTTTACGCCCCGTGCAGGGCCGATCTGAGCGACCTGATCGGATTCGTAAAGGCGCAGGCCTCGGCATTTGGGATCGACCTGCCGCAGGTCTGAGCAGGCAAGCTGCCGCCGCGAGGCGTCTTGCGCTTTGGCCGGGGCGGCATCACAGTGGGGTCAGGCTTTACCAGTGCGGAGACCTCTACGCCCATGTCCCTGATCGATTCCGCAACCGAAGTATTTCACAAAGCCTATGCGCCCTATTCCAACTTCAAGGTCGGTGCCGCGCTGCGTTCGGTCGAGGGGCGGGTGCATCAGGGGTGTAACGTGGAAAACGTGGCCTATCCCGAGGGAACATGCGCCGAGGCTGGCGCCATCGCCGCCATGATTGCCGCAGGCGACACGCGTATTGCCGAGGTTGCGGTGATCGCCGACAGCCCCACGCCGGTTCCGCCCTGCGGCGGGTGCCGCCAAAAGCTCAAGGAATTCGCCGACGCCGACGTGGTGGTGACCATGGCGACCCTTGGCGGCGCAACGTTGCAGATGACGGTCGGTGACCTGCTGCCCGGTTGGTTCGACGCGGGCCACATGGAGAATGTAGCACCGGGGGAGGGATGATCGACGCCCGCACCATACTGGCGAAACTACGGGACGGCATGACGCTGACCGAAGCCGAGATCGAATGGTTCGCGAAAGGTCTGGCGACGGGGGATGTCACCGATGCGCAGGCCGGCGCCTTTGCGATGGCGGTCTGCACCAAGGGCCTCAGCCCCGAGGCGCGGGTGCATCTGACCATGGCCATGCGCGCCTCTGGCCAGACGTTGAAATGGCGTCTGGACGGGCCGGTGATCGACAAGCATTCCACCGGGGGCGTGGGCGATTGCGTGTCGCTTTTGCTGGCCCCCGCGCTTGCGGCTTGCGGGGCCTTCGTGCCGATGATCTCGGGGCGCGGTCTGGGCCATACCGGGGGCACGCTCGACAAGCTCGAGGCCATCCCCGGCTACCGCACGCAGGTTTCCAACGACGAATTGCAGGATCTGGTGGCCGATATCGGGTGCGCCATCGTCGGGGCTTCGGGTGACATCGCGCCGGCCGACAAACGCCTGTACGCGGTGCGCGACGTGACCGGCACCGTGGAATCCATCGACCTGATCACCGCCTCTATCCTGTCCAAGAAACTTGCTGCCGGGCTCGAGGCACTGGTGCTTGACGTCAAGGTGGGCTCGGGCGCGTTCATGGCGACACCGCACGACGCGCTGGCACTGGCGCAATCGCTGGTCGAAACCGCGCAGGGTGCGGGGTGCATGACGTCGGCGCTGGTGACCGACATGAACCAGCCGCTGGTGCCGTCGGCCGGCAATGCGCTTGAGGTCATCGAGGTCATGGAGGCACTGACATCGGGCGATCTTACCTCGTCCCTTGTTCGGCTGACCCAAGCCCTCGGCGGCGAGGTTCTGGCGCTTGGCGGGTTGGCGGCGGATGCGGCCGATGGGGAGGGCCGGATCGGCACGGCGCTGACCTCGGGGCAGGCGGCCGATACCTTTGGCGAGATGGTCGCAGCACTGGGAGGCCCGCATGATTTCGTGGAACGCTGGCGCGACCGCCTGCCGGCCGCGCGGGTGATGATCGATGTGATGCCTCTTGAAACGGGGTTCGTCGGCGCCATCGATGCGCGGGCCCTGGGCGAGGCGGTCGTGCATTTGGGCGGCGGGCGACTGCGCGAAACCGACCGCATAGATCTGGCCGTGGGCCTTAGCGATATTGCGCGGATCGGCGACCGGGTCGATCCCGCACGTCCCCTGGCGCGCATTCACGCCGCCGACGAAGCAGCAGCCACCGCCGTGGCCGGCCGCATCCGCGCGGCCTTTGCCCTCGGGGGCTCGGCACCCGTGCCGCCGCCGCTCATCCACGAAAGGATCGGCTGATGGCGCGCGCGTTCCTGGTGGTGTTGGACAGCGCGGGCTGTGGCGGTGCGCCGGACGCGGACCGTTTCTTCAACGGCGACGTGCCCGATACGGGCGCCAACACGCTGGGCCACATCGCGGCTGCCTGCGCCGCGCGCGAGGCGGAAGACGGTCGCACCGGCCCGCTCAAGATGCCACATCTTGACGCGCTCGGGCTTGGGGCGGCGATCCGCCTCGCGTCGGGCGCGCGGGCCGAAGGGCTGGATGCCGACCCCGTCGGCCTGTGGGGCGCGGCCCAGGAAATCAGCGTCGGCAAGGACACGCCGTCGGGCCACTGGGAAATGGCGGGCCTGCCGGTGCCGTGGGACTGGAGCTATTTTCCCGACACCATTCCCGCCTTTCCCGACGACCTGGTGGAGGAGGTCAAACGCCTGGCCGGTGTCGGGGGCATCTTGGGCAATGAACACGCCAGCGGCACCGAGATCATCGCGCGCCTGGGCGAGGAGCATCAACGCAGCGGCTGGCCGATCTGCTACACGTCCTCGGACAGCGTGTTTCAGATCGCCGCCCACGAAGAGACATTCGGCCTCGACCGTTTGCTGGCCCTGTGCGAGGGGCTGGCGCCGATGCTGCACGCGCGCAAGGTGGGGCGTGTCATCGCGCGGCCATTCACGGGCGAGCCGGGGCATTACACGCGCACGGTGAACCGGCATGACTATGCCATCGAACCGCCCGGCGCGACGGTGCTGGATTGGGTGCAAGCCGCCGGGCGTGTCACCTACGGGATCGGCAAGATCAGCGATATCTTCGCGGGCCGGGGTGTCGATCATGTCATGAAGGGCGCCGATGCGGATCTGATGGGGCATCTGGGCCATTGCGTGGCCGAGGCCCGGGACGGCAGCCTGACCTTCGCCAATTTCGTGGAATTCGACAGTCTTTACGGCCACCGCCGCGACGTGTCGGGCTATGCGCGGCATCTGGAATGGTTCGATGCCGCCATAGCACCGGTTCTGGCACAGCTCAGGCCCGACGACCTGATGATCTTTACCGCCGATCATGGCAACGATCCCACATGGATCGGCACGGATCACACCCGCGAACGGGTGCCGGTGGTTGCAACCGGCCCTTATTCCGGGCAGATCGGCATTCGCGGATTTACCGATATCGCGGCGTCGGTCGCCGCGCATCTGGGTGTTGCGGGCGACGGGCCGGGCACAAGTTTCCTGTGAGGGCTGATGACGTCGGAACATATCTATCTGATCATGACATTCGCTGTCGTGACGCTGGCGGTGCGGTACATCGGCCCCTTCATGGGCCGGCCGCGGACCGGTTGGCGCGGGTCGGTGATCTTTGGCGCCGTGATCGCGTTCATCGGCTATGCGATCGGGACATGAGGGGCGGACGAACACCATGAAAGATCTCAAGAAGATCGAGCTGCACCTGCATCTGGAAGGCGGCGCCCCCCCGGCGTTCATTCGCGGTCTGGCGGCCGAGAAAAAGACCGACATCTCGGGCATCTTCAACCCCGATGGCAGTTATGCCTACCGTGATTTCTGGCATTTCCTCGAAGTCTACGAGGCCGCGACCTCGGTTCTGACGCGTCCCGAGGACTACGCGCGCCTGACGCGTGCCGTGCTCGAGGAAAGCGCGGCCCATGGGGTGATCTATACCGAGGCCTTCATCAGCCCCGATTTCTGCGGCGGGGGCGATCTGGCCGCGTGGCGCGAATATCTTGCGGCGATCGAAGAAGCCGCCGATCAGGCCGAACGTGACCTGGGCATCACCCTGCGCGGCATCATCACCCCGATCCGTCATTTCGGCCCCGACCGCGCCAAGCCGATTGCCCGTTGCGCGGTCGAAACCTTTGGCCGGTTCATCCGTGGTTTCGGCATCGCAGGGGACGAGAAGGCGGGCAAACCCGCCGATTTCGTCTGGGCCTTTGACTGCGCGCGCGAGGCGGGCCTGCACCTGACCGCCCATGCGGGGGAATGGGGCGGCGCCCAGTCCGTGCGCGATGCGATGGACGCGCTGCGCCCCGAACGGATCGGCCACGGGGTCGAGGCGATCTATGATCCGGCCCTTGTGGACCACCTGGCCGAAACAGGCACCGTGCTTGAGGTCTGCCCGGGATCGAACGTGTTCCTTGGGGTTTTCCCAAGCTGGCAGGATCATCCCATCGAAAGGCTGCGCGCGCGCGGTGTGAAGGTGACGGTCTCGACCGATGATCCGCCTTTCTTCCACACCACCATGACCGCCGAATACGAAAACCTTGCCCGGACCTTTGGCTGGGACGAGGAAATTTTTGCCGAGATAACGCAAACCGCGCTTGAGGCGGCATTTTGCGACGAAGACACGCGCGCCGCGTTGCGCACTCGATTGGGGGACTGACCACATGACCGACACGAAACATCTGACCATCGTCGACCACCCATTGGTGCAGCACAAGCTGACGCTGATGCGCGATTCCGGCACCTCGACCAAGAGCTTTCGGCAACTCTTGCGCGAGATCAGCCATCTTCTGGCCTATGAGGTCACGCGCAACCTGCCGATGACCACCACCCGGATCGACACCCCGCTGGAGCCGATGGACGCCCCGATCATCGAGGGCAAGAAACTGGCGCTGATTTCGATCCTGCGGGCGGGCAACGGGCTGCTGGACGGGATCCTGGAACTGGTGCCCAATGCACGGGTGGGGTTCGTGGGGTTGTACCGTGATCCCGAAACTCTGCAACCGGTGCAGTATTACTTCAAGGTGCCCGACCAGCTCGAAGATCGCCTGACGATCGTCGTGGACCCGATGCTGGCGACCGGCAATTCCTCGGCGGCGGCGATCGACTTGCTGAAGAACGCGGGCGCGAGAAACATCCGGTTCCTGTGCCTTCTGGCAGCCCCCGAAGGTGTGAAAAGGATGCGCGAGGCGCACCCTGATGTTCCGATCGTGACGGCCGCACTCGACAGTCACCTGAATGATCACGGCTACATCGTGCCGGGACTAGGTGATGCGGGTGACAGGATGTTCGGCACAAAATAAAGTATCCACAGCCTTTACTTGCCCCCCGGATTCCGCCATTATTCGTGGAAATTCAGCAGACTGGGGGGTTTGCAATGGGTGTGACGCGACTGGTCCTTTGCGCGGCTCTGGGTGCTGTGACGGCCATCGGTGCGACGACCGCGGTGTGGGCGCAGGGCGTGCCATCAGAGACGCCCCCGCCAAGCTATACCGCCGATCAGTATGTCGACAGCAGCGGATGCGTTTTCGTGCGCGTTGGTGTGGGTGGCAATGTGAACTGGGTGCCGCGGGTGGGTCGGGATCGCGCGCCCTTGTGCGGCTATCCGCCGTCTCTGGCGGGACAGGCCCAGACCGCGGCGGCACCGGATGACCGCGCGCAAGAAGGTGTCACCGTGATCGGCGGCGCGACCGCCGCTCCGCGCAGCCCCGCCGCGCCGGCGGCCGCGCAGTCCGCCGTAACCGTCACGGGCTCACCCGAGGCGCGCCCCACGACTTTGCGGAGTGTCGGCTCGCAACCGCGCGCGGTCGCCACCACCCCCCGTGTCGTGACGACAGCGCCCGCCGTCCGGACGCCCCGCGTCGCGGGCGGCGATATCTGCTCCGACCTGCCTGCGGACCTGCGTCCATACTTCACTGATCCGAATGCGCGCTGCGGGCCACAGGCCGTGCATCCCGGCGATACGGCGCGCGGGTTGGGCCCGGTTGCCTCCGACAGCGGTCGCAGCCCGGAACCCCGCACCGTCGTGCGCTACGTCACCGCGGTCCCCGAAGGGTATCGTCTTGCCTGGTCCGACGACCGCCTCAACCCCTATCGCGGGCTTGGCACCGAACGGGGGCAGCGCCAGATGGAAACCGTCTGGACCAACACCGTGCCGCGCCAGCTTTCGGGCAGCGAGCGGCGGGGCACCGGCGCGCTGTTTCAGCCCGCGTCGCGCCCGGCGACCCTTGCCCCGGCCGTGCTTGTCGTGACACGGGCCAATGCGGGACCCGCTGCCGGTGGTGCGGACACGACGGTCGTGACGACGCTATCCACAAGGCCGTGACTCCCGCCGCGCGCGCGGCGCGGTCTTCCGGCGCGGTCACGCGGCGCTGACGCCACCTGTCAGCGGATGCAGATTTCCTGCAGGCTGATCCAATCGGCATCGCGCAGAAGCGGCGCCGAGACCTGGCCTCGCATGGGGTTCGCCTCGATCAGGCCAAGCACCGTTTCCCCCGATACGTCGCGTGCAAAGGCGTAGGGTTCCGACGAGATCTGCGCCGCGGCCATGCGTGCCAGAACCGCTGCATCTTCTACCGGCGATCCTTCACGCGACAATAGGGCCGCGGCATGGGCGTGGATGGTGTCATCGCTTATCTGTCCGCTGGTGAGCAGGCGAAACGTCACCGGCAGGCCGGCCTCGGTCAATAGCGTCAGCATGGGGTCGGTTGCCGCGCGCCGCGCATCCTCTGCCAAAAGATACCCGGCCAGCACTTCGGGGGTTTCGTGATCTTCGACAAGTGCTGCGTTGGCCACGACGATATTTCCCGGCAAGGCCAGCGTGTCCGGAATAGTGGAGGGCAGAACAGCAACACGCGGCGCGGCGTCGCCAAAGCTGCGCCGGGCCAGCCGGGTCAGTGCCGTCGATCCGCGCGGATTGGTGCATATGGGACCGGCAAGGCGGCCCATCTCTTCCAGCAGGCGATTGCCGATCGCGGTGCGGCTGGCCTCGGGCAAAAGGGCGACTGTCTGCCGGGTCAGGGCATTGGGCAGCCAGAAGACGCCGAGTATCGCCAGCCCGGCCAGCAGCCCCAGACCCACCCAAAGGCGTAGGCGTCCCGGACGCGGACGCGACCGATCGATCGCATTGCGCAGCTTTTCGATCGCCGTGACCATGTCGGGATCGTCGATTTCCAGACGTTCCTCGGTATCCGCACCCGGTGAATAGATCGCCGGGCGACGGCCCGGGTTCAAACGCTCCAGCGCAGGCAAGGACCAGTGCGTCAGCGCGATATCAGCCGAATTGGAAATGACCAGTGTCGCATCCCCAAGCGATACGATCACCTCGCGACGCTGATCGCCGGGCGACTCGCGCCAGAGGCCTGTGGCCTCAAGCCTGCGGTATTGCTCAAGTGCGGTCATGGGGCTGCATTTGCTGCTCGGTGCTTTTGCGCAGCATAGCGCCCCGCAGGTCCACGCTCAACATCAGCCGCCGCCAATCCCTTGCAAGGGATTGGGCAAAGCTTTGCAAAGCTTTGGGCCCGGTTCAGAGCGCGGCCGCGATCTTGCGGAGTTCGAATTTCTGGATCTTGCCGGTCGAGGTTTTCGGCAACTCCTGAAACACCACATGCTTGGGGGTCTTGAAGCCGGCCAGTCGCTGACGGGCGAAAGCGATCAGGTCCTCGGCGGTGGCTTCGGCGTCGTCCTTCAACTCGACGAAGGCGCAGGGCACCTCGCCCCATTTATCGTCTTGTTTGGCCACGACCGCGCAGAGCAAAACGGCCGGGTGGTGCATCAACGCACCCTCCACCTCGACGGATGACACGTTTTCGCCGCCCGAAATGATGATGTCCTTGGCGCGATCCGCGATCTGGACATAGCCGTCGGGATGATGTTTCGCGATATCGCCCGAGTGGAAGAACCCGCCTTCGAATGCCTCGTTCGTGGCGCGGGGGTTCTTGTAATATCCCTTCATCACCGTATTGCCGCGCATGGCGATCTCTCCGAGCGCCTGACCGTCGCGGGGGATCGGTTGGCCATGGTCATCGAGCACCGCGATGTCCGCCGCAAAAGGCATCCCGACGCCCTGGCGCGATTTCGCTGCGGCGCGTGCGTCGCCTTCCAGGGTGCCCCATTCTTCCTCGTTCCACAGGCATTCGGTGATGTGACCATAGGTTTCGGTCAACCCGTAGACATGGGTGATGTTGAACCCCATGCGTTCGATCCCTGCCAATGTGGCCGGGGCCGGCGGGGCCCCTGCCGTGAACACCTCGACCGTGTGATCGAAGGCGCGCCTGTCGGCATGCTTGGAATTGACGATGGTGTTCAGCACGATCGGCGCGCCCCCGAAATGGGTCACGCCATGATCGGCGATGGCGTCATAGATCGCTTTCGCGGTGATGTCGCGGCAACACACGATGGTGCCGCCCATCATCGGCATGGCCCAAGTGTGGCACCAGTTGTTGCAATGGAACAGCGGTACGATCGTCAGGTAGGTGGGGTACAGAGTCATGCGCCACGACACCGGTGTGCCCATGGAAATCAGGTAGGCCCCGCGGTGATGGTAGACCACGCCCTTGGGCCGGCCCGTGGTGCCCGAGGTATAGTTGAGCGCCAGGCTTTCCCATTCGTCGCGCGGCCAGATCCAGGTGAAGCCGGGATCGCCCTCGGCCAGCAGGTCTTCGTAGGTCAGATGGCGGCCCGATGCCGCGTAGCCTGCCGCGTGATCGGGGACTTCCACGATCAGGGGGGGCGTGTTGTCCATCGCTGCGATGGCGGCCTCGACCGTGCCGAGGAACTGGGTATCGACCAGAACCACCCTGGCCTCGCCATGATCCAGGATGTAGCTGATGGTTCCGATATCGAGGCGGACATTGATGGCGTTCAGCACGGCGCTGCAGGCGGGAACACCCCAATGGGCCTCGACATGGGGGTAGGTGTTGGGCAGCACGGTGGCGACCACGTCGCCGGGGCCGACGCCGCGGCCAGCCAAAGCCGAGGCAAGGCGCGACACGCGCGCATGCATCTGTGCGTAGGTGGCCGAAAATCCGCCATCGATCAGGGCAATGCGATTGGGAAAGACCTGCGCGGCGCGGTCAAGATGGCTGAGAGGGGTCAGCGGAACATAGTTGGCCGCGCGTTTTTCGAGCCCGGTTTCGTCTTTCATCCAGCCCATGGTGCTCCCCTCCAAAATCACGCAACAATCAGACACTCCTGATGGCGCGTTGCGCAAGAAAAGAAAAGGGGCGAGGTGCCGGCGTCGCATGTTTCCTGGACCAGCGCCGCGAATTGGTTGCTTCCGAGCATTGCGTGGATGGGGCAGGGGTGAATGGGCATGGATAGGCGAGAGCGGGGGGCAAGTAACCATTGGGCAATGGACCTGCACCGCAGCTCGGCCGTATGGGTGCAAGTGCGCTCCGCCTTTCGGGCGCCTGCGCACCGCGCTAGGATCGCGTGGAAAGCCAAACGGAAAGACATGCATGGACAAGAACACCGGGCCAATACAGGTCAGGGCGGCCGTTCACCGGGCAGGGGCCGCGCCAGGTGATCCAGCGCCATATACCGGCGAGGACAGTTTCACCTTTGTCCGGGTGCAGGTCACCGATGCAGATGGCGCTACGGGAGATGGCTTTACCGGTCGGTTTCTTGCCGCCGAGGTCGCCCATGTGCTGAACGGCGCGATTGCCGAGGCCCTGGCGGAGGCAGGTGCCGACCCAGTGCCGGCGCTGATGCGAAAGCTGAACCCGCGGGCGATGACGGGGGTTGTCGTGTCTGCCTTGTCCGCCCTCGATGTGGCGCTGACCGATCTGCGGGCGAAACGCGCGGGGATCAGCGTCGCACAGGCGTTGGGCGGCAAGCGGTCTGCGGCCTCCGTTCACGTGACCTGCGGTTTCCCGGCACTGGATACGGATGCATTGATCGAGGCCTGCGGGCACGAGGTGGCCGCCGGCGCACGGGGCGTCAAGGTCCTGATCGCGGCCAGGGGGCGCAGCGTGGCCGAGGATGCCGCGCGGCTGCGCGCGGTGCGTGCTGCCATCGGGCCCGAGGCTGATCTGATTGCCGATGCCAATTGCGGAATGGATCTTGAGACTGCGCTGGATATGGCCCGCGCGGTGGCAGATCTGAACCTGACCTGGCTGGAAGAACCCTTGCGTGGCAACGACAGGTACGGTCTGGCGGCGATGGCGCGCGAAGGGATCGTGCGGTTGGGGGCCGGCCAGATGGAGCAAAGCGCCGACCGGTTCGATCTGTTGACCGAGGCCGGGGTTGCGGTGATCCAGCCCAATGCGGTCTTTGCGGGCGGTGTCGGTGCCGCAATCGCGGCCGCGCACAGGGCTGCGAGGCTGGGGTGCGACGTGTCGCCTGCGGGCGGTTGGGATCTGGTGAACCTGCACTGGATGTGCGGCGCGCTGGACACCGGCGCGGTCGAGTTGCACCGGGCGCAGGCGCGTATCGTGCGGCTCTTGATGCCGGAGGGACCGGTCATCGCAAACGGAATGCTGGTTGTGCCGGATCGACCGGGGTTTGGCCTGACGCCGGATGAGGATGCGCTGGCGGCGTGCAGGGTCGGGTAGGTTCGGGGGCACGACCTGATCCGCATGCCTTCAACGCCTGGGGTCGTGCGGCCGTCAACCGGGGCCCTGGCGCGCGTGAAAGGCCGCCGACGCTTGAAAATCGGGCAGATCCGGTGTACACGGTTCCAACAGAAATGGAGATTTCATGTCCCGCTGAAGTGGGGAGGCAACAGCCCTCCCGATGCAAGAACACACGACGAACGCGCGATCGGCCTGCTGCTGATGCGAGTGGTTTTTGCGGTCTCAGGAAAATTGACACTTTGGGCCGAACCCATTGCGGACGGCCGCGACATGAAAGCGACACCCGATGACGAGGGACTACTCCAGATTTCTTGTGCCCAATGGGGACGAACCAAAATCACAACGCGTTTTGCCGACACACGAAATCCTCGGCTGGCAGCCCTTTTTCGCGCAACAGATCAGCGTTGATGATCTGATCCGCACCCCACCGGTGCGCGTCACGCAGGTGCATCGCAACGCGCTGCATGTTCTGGGTGATGGTATCGACCTGACGATCCCGACACTAGCTGATGCCACGGTGGGTGATTGGCTGTTGTTCGATGCCGATGCCCCTGGATCAAGCCGCCTTCTGGATCGGAAAAGCCTGATCAAACGGCGCGCGCCCGGCAGGGATCGAAACTTTCAACTGATCGCCGCGAATATCGACACCGTGTTTATCGTGTCGTCTTGTAACGATGACTTCAATGTTGCGCGCCTCGAACGGTATGTCGCCCTCGTGTTCGATGCCGATGTGACGCCGGTCATCGTTCTGACCAAGGCCGACCTGGTCGACGATGTCGCGCCCTATCAGCTCGCGGCGCAGGCGATTTCCGACCGGGTGACCGTGGTCACGATCGACGCGCGGCACGAGGAACCCAGGGCAAAGCTGGCGCCGTGGTGCAAGCCGGGCAAGACCGTTGCCTTCATCGGGTCGTCCGGGGTGGGGAAATCGACGCTCACCAATGCCCTTGCCGGCCGTCAATCGATCGAAACGCAACCCATCCGGGAGGATGATGCAAAGGGTCGGCATACGACGACGCGGCGGCATCTGCATGTGGTGCCGGGCGGGTGCATGGTGCTGGATACGCCGGGCATGCGCGAGCTTCAACTGGCGGATGCGGCCTCGGGCATCGGCGATGTATTTGCCGATCTGCGGGATCTTTCGGCACAGTGCCGGTTCAACGATTGCCAGCATCTGACCGAACCCGGATGCGCCGTATTGGCGGCCATCGAAAGCGGGGGCGTCGATGCGGCCCGGCTTGGGCGCTGGCGCAAACTGATCGCGGAAGAGACCTATAATTCCGCGTCTCTGGCTGAGCGGAAATCCAGTGACAAAGCGCTGAAAAGGACAATCCGCCAGGTCATGAAACACAAGAAGAAACGCAATGGAGCCTAGGATCGACGAGATCGTAACAGGCCGTGCCCGGGCGTGGTCGCCGCACAGACGCATCCTCGTGTGACAAACAGCAAGGGGCGCCCGGTCGGGCGCCCCTCGTTCCGCTTGCGTGCGCTTGCGAATGCGCGGGCCGTCAGGCCGCCTTGCTGTCCGCGCCGGTGCCGAACCGCCCGTAAAAGCTCTGCCCTTTGTCCGCCATCTCTTGCAGCAGGGCAGGGCACGCAAAGCGCGCGCCATGGGTCTGGGTCAACTGGTCACAACGCTCGGCCGCATAGGGCGTGCCAAGAATGTCGAGCCACGAGAACGGGCCGCCCGACCATGGCGCAAAGCCCCAGCCGAGGATCGCGCCCACATCGCCTTCGCGGATGTCTTCCAGCACACCTTCCTCAAGCGCGCGCACGGCTTCCAGAACCTGCACGAACAGCAAACGGTGCTGCACCTCGATCAGGTCAGGCTGGTGTTCGGCCACGGGGTATGTGTCGGCCAGACCGTGCCAAAGCCCCAGGCGCTTGCCGGCGTCGTCATATGCATAAAAGCCCGCGTTGGATTTGCGCCCCAGTCGGCCCGCTTCGACCATGCCAAAGATCACCTCGTCCACGGTGTCGTCATAGGCGCTGCCCATGGCGGCCTTGGTTGCCTTTGCGATCTTGGCGCCCAGATCGAGCGATGTTTCATCGGTCAGTTGCAGCGGGCCAAGGGGCATGCCGACCAGTTTCGCGGCGTTTTCGATCAGCGCGGGCGCCACGCCTTCCTTCACCATGCGAATGCCTTCGTTGATATAGGGGATGATGCAGCGGTTGGCGTAGAAGAACCGCGCGTCATTGACCACGATCGGCGTCTTGCGGATCTGGCGGACGAAATCGAGCGCCTTTGCCACAGCGATATCGCCGGTCTTTTCGCCCTTGATGATTTCCACCAGCATCATCTTGTCCACGGGGCTGAAGAAGTGGATGCCGATGAATTGCTCGGGCGCGTCCGAGGCCTTGGCCAATTCGGTGATGGGCAAGGTCGAGGTATTGGTGGCAAAGATGCAATCCCCCGGCACGACCTTGAGAACGTTCTTGGTGACCTCGGCCTTGACGCCGACATCCTCGAACACCGCCTCGACGATCAGGTCACAGCCCGACAGCGCGGCGTAATCCGTGGTGGCGGTGATGCGGGAGAGAACCTGGGCCTTTTTCTCCGCCGTCACCTTGCCGCGCTTGATGCCCTTGTCGAGCAGACCCTCGCAATGGGCCTTGCCCCGGTCTGCGGCCTCTTGTGCAGCGTCGATCAGGACGACCTCGATACCCGCATTGGCGGAGACATGGGCGATGCCGGCCCCCATCATGCCGGCGCCCATGATGCCGACTTTCGTGACCTTCTGATCTGCCACGGGAGGGCGGTTCGCGCCTTTTTCAAGCGCTTCCTTGTTGAGGAACAGCGACCGGATCATGGCCGATGACGACGGGTTCATGAGGATCGAAGTGAACCAGCGCGCCTCGATGGTCAGCGCCGTGTCGAAGGGCACCAGCGCCCCCTCGTAGACGCAGGACAGCAGCGCCTTTGCGGCTGGATAGACGCCCTTGGTCTTGCCGTTGATCATCGCGGACGCGCCGACGAATGTCATGAACCCGGCGGGGTGGTAGGGCGTGCCGCCCGGCATTTTCCAGCCCTTCTGATCCCAGGGTTTCACGATGTCGGCGTCGGTGGCGGACAAGACCCAGGCCTTGGCGGCCGACAGCAGGTCTTCGGCCGGGACGACCTCATCCACCAGCTGCGCGGATTTCGCCTTGCGGGGGTCGAGCATCCGGCCTTCCAGCAGGACCGGGGCCGCGGCCATGGCGCCGACCATGCGGGAATAACGCATCGTGCCGCCACCACCGGGAAAGATACCGACCAGGATTTCGGGCAGGCCGATCTTGGCCTTGGGATTGTCCGCCATGAACCGGCGATGACAGGCCAGTGCGATCTCGGTCCCGATGCCGGCACAGGTGCCGGGGATCGCGCAGGCCACGGGCTTGCCGCCCTTGTTGGTCTTGGGGTCCAGGCCCGCGCGTTCCAGTTTGCGCAAGATGCGGTGGCCGTTCATGGTGAAGTCGAACAGGCCCTGCGCCGGGTCGTCACCCGATTCCATCCGGATCGTGGCCAGGGTGTTGAGGTCCATGCCACCCGCGAAGCTGTCCTTGCCCGAGGTGATGACGATGCCCTTCACGGCGTCATCGGCCAGCGCCTGATCGATCAGGGTTTCGACCGTGGCGAACGCCTCGCGGCTAAGCACGTTCATGGATTTCCCGGGCACGTCCCAGGTGATGACGGCCACGCCATCGGCGTCGGTAATCAGCGTGAAGTCGGTCATGTCATTCGTCCTTGTCGTAGGTCGTGGAGGCGTCGGGGCATCATCTGCGCCGCGCCGTTAAGTCATTTCGGATCGCCAACGGGGCGCTGCGGAAGCAGTTCAGGCCAGGATAGGTACCGGGCCTTGTGTCGGCTCATGAGAACACCCCAGACCCCGTCGCGACATATCAATTGCATTTCACAGCCAAACGCGGGCGCTGCCGGGACCGCGCCGCGCAACATGTGCGAGATGTGTTCCCCCCGGATCTGATCAGGCCCGTCAAAGCGGGCACTGCTGGCGATCCGGATATACTGCGTGATACCTTGCGCCCTGAGGGACTGGGACAGCCGGTCGAAATGCACGCGCGCACTGTCCAGATCCGGGACATGTATCGTCTTGGTATCGGTCACCATGCGGTGCGGCGTCACGATATGCGCAAGAAACCGAGCGTGATCGCCCGACAAGAGCGCCGCCGAAAGCGTGTCCAGCAACTCCTGATAAATCTCCATCGCGATGTCCGAAGTCGTCATGTCTGCCGGGCTCCGCATTGCGCGCGCCCGGCCGATTGCCCCGACACCGGGGTCGGGCGCAGGCAACCTGTCAAAGCTTGGCCGGGGCGGGTCATGAGCGCCTCAGATCCTTTCGATGATGGTCGCGGCACCCATGCCGGAGGCGACGCACAGCGTGGCAAGACCCGTGCCTTTGCCACTACGTTCCAGTTCATCAAGCAGCGTGCCGATGATCATCGCACCGGTCGCGCCCAACGGGTGACCCATCGCGATCGAGCCGCCGTTCACATTGACCTTGTCATGATCGACATCAAAGGCCTGCATGAAACGCAGCACGACCGAGGAAAAGGCTTCGTTCACCTCGAACAGGTCGATGTCGGAAATCGCCATCCCGCTATCGGCCAGGATCTTTTGCGTGGCCGGCACCGGCCCGGTCAGCATGATCGTGGGATCCGTGCCGATCTTGGCGGTGGCCCTGATGCGCGCGCGCGGGGTCAGGCCGTATCTCTCTCCAAGTGCCTTGTTGCCGATCAGCAAGGCGGCCGAACCGTCCACGATACCGCTGGAATTGCCGGCATGGTGAATGTGGTTGATGGCCTCGAGATGCGGATATTTCATCAACGCCACCTGGTCAAAGCCCGGCATCACCTCGCCCATGTCCTTGAAGGCGGGTTTCAACGCGCCAAGCGTCTGCATGTCGGTTGCTGGGCGCATGTATTCGTCATGATCAAGGATCGTCAGGCCGTTGCGGTCCAGGACCGGAACGACTGATTTCGAAAACCGTCCCTCGTCCCAGGCCCTGGCGGCGCGCGCCTGGCTGTGCATGGCAAGTGCATCCGCGTCATCGCGGGAAAAACCGTATTCGGTTGCGATGATATCAGCGGAAATACCCTGCGGCACGAAGTAGGTCTCCATCGCGATGGACGGGTCCACGGCGATCGCGGCCCCGTCCGAGCCCATTGCGACACGGCCCATCATCTCGACCCCGCCCGCGATATAGCCATCGCCCGCGCCGCCGCGGACCTGGTTGGCCGCGAGGTTGACCGCTTCAAGCCCCGAAGCGCAGAACCGGTTGATGGCAAGCCCCGGAATGCGCTCGTCGAGGTCGGAGGCCAGAACCGCCGTGCGCGCAAGGCACCCACCCTGTTCACCCACTTGCGTGACGTTGCCCCAGATCACGTCCTCGACCGCGTGTCCGTCCAGGTTGTTGCGCTCCTTGAGGGTGTTGAGCGTGAAAGCCGACAGGCGGGCCGCGGTCACTTCGTGCAGGGCGCCGTCCTTGCGGCCTTTGCCGCGCGGTGTGCGGATCGCGTCGTAAATATAGGCGTCGGTCATCTTAGCTGCTCCGGATGTCTTGGCCCACAGTCGGGGCCGGCAAGAGATCGTAAGGGTGTTTCCAACCGGGCACCGCCGCGATGCGGTCGAGCCAGGCGTCGATACTGGGGAATTCGGCGCGGTCAAAGCCGAAAGGTTCGGGGTAATAGAGGTAGCCCGCACAAGAGATGTCGGCGCAAGTCAGACGATCGCAGGCCAGCCAGTCACGCCCGGCCAGTTCACCCTCCAGAACCGAAAGCGCGGCCATCATCCGCCCCTGGAGAAAGCCGTTCACCTGCGCGCTTCGTTTGTCTTCTGGCAGGAAGTTCATCATGAACCTCAGAGGTCCCGCCATCCCCGAGACCTTTTGATTGTCAAAGATGGTCCATCGAAGAACCTCGCGCCGTTCCCCGGGCGTCTTGCCGCCCAGTTTGCCAGTGGTGTCCATGACCCAATCCTGAATGACGCCGGACTGCGTCAGGATCAGCCCATCGGCATCCAGAACCGGGACCTCGCCCATGGGATTGATGGCGCGGAATTCGGGCGAGCGCGCCTCACCCTTGAAGAAGTCCACGAAGCGCGGGCTCCAGTCGACACCGGCCAGTTCCAGCGCGAGGGCCGCCTTGTAGGCATTTCCGCTTTCACCGAAACAATAAAGTATGTTGGACATCGTGGCTCCCTAACTGACCTTTGCGGTCCCCGATTGCATGTTGGAGCGGGGGTTTCCCACCCCCGCACCCCCGTGCCGTATTTCAAACAAGAAGAAGGCTCTTAACGATCTATCAAGGTTAACGTGCCACCCTCTGCCCGCGGTACAGGCTGCCGAGCCGATGACCGTACAAGGAGAAGGCGTCCCTTCCCTGAAGTGCAGCGCCCTGAAGGATCCCGGGGAACACTCGGCGGGGGAGGGACGTCAGACCCCTTCTTCTTGTTTCAAATACGGAAAAAACACTCCTTTGCATGCATCGCCGCGCCGGTGGTCACCGTTTCCGGTCGTCCAGTTCGGAATTGAAGATCCGGATCCGGGCGATGAATTTCTCCTCGTTGATGACGCTGCCCCAGTGTTCGAACACGAAGGACAGGAATTCCCCTTCATCCAGCCCCGAGTCCGCGGACAGTTTCCGGAGTTTGCGAAATCCGTCTTCTGTCATCGCGATATTCGGTCGGCGCGTCAGGCGCAGGCGTTTGGGCATTGGCTCCTCCGGTTGGTGGGTGCGGGCCGGATCAGGCCCGTACCCACCACTATGCCGTTCAGAAGTTGGCCGCGTCGAGAGCCATGACAGGATCCGCGCCTGACTGGATGCGCGCCAGATGCGTTGTGGTCATCGGCAGCGACCGGGCCATGTAGAAACGACCTGTGGCCAGTTTGGTCCGGTGGAAATCCGGGTCTTCGGTGCCGTCGTCCAATGCTTTCAGCGAGGCCTTTGCCATCTTCGCCCACATCAGACCAAGGCAGACATGGCCGAACAGGTGCATGAAGTCATAGGATCCCGACAGTGCGTTATTGGGGTTCTTGATGCCTTCTGCCATGAAATACATCCCGGCCGACTGCAGATCCTTGGAGGCGCGTTTGAGGGGCTCGATGAAGTCGGCCATCCCATCGACCTCCGCATTGTCCTTGCAGAAGGATTTCACCAGGTCGAAGAACGCCATGACGTGCTTGCCGCCGTCTTGCGCCAGCTTGCGTCCCACCAGATCCAGCGCCTGAACGCCGTTCGCGCCCTCGTAGATCATGGCGATGCGGGCGTCGCGGGTGAACTGCGACATGCCCCATTCCTCGATATAGCCGTGACCGCCATAGATCTGCTGGGCCTGGACGGTCATCTCGTAGCCCTTGTCGGTCAGGAAGCCCTTGATGACCGGGGTCAAGAGCGACACCAGCCCGTCGGCATCGGCATCGCCCTTGCGATGGGCCGCGTCGATCAGGGTCGAGCCCCACAGCAGGAACGCCCGCCCGCCCTCGGCAAAGCTTTTCTGTTCCATCAGGTTGCGGCGGATGTCGGGGTGCACGATCAGCGGATCGGCAGGGCCATCGGGGTTCTTGATGCCGGTCACGTCGCGGCCCTGCAGCCGGTCCTTGGCGTAGTCGAGCGCGTTCTGGAACGCGGCGTCGGCCTGCGCCAGGCCCTGCATGCCCACGCCGAGGCGGGCTTCGTTCATCATGGTGAACATCGCGCGCATGCCCTTGTGCGCCTCACCTACCAGGTATCCGGTGGCCTCGTCATAGTTCATGACGCAGGTGGAATTGCCGTGGATCCCCATCTTTTTCTCGAGCTTGCCGCAGGCCACGCCGTTGCGGGCCCCGAGGCTGCCATCGGCGTTCACGAGGAACTTGGGCACGATGAACAGCGACACGCCCTTAATGCCTTCGGGGGCATCCTTGATCCTGGCCAGCACCAGGTGGATGATGTTGTCGGCCATGTCGTGTTCGCCGGCCGAGATGAAGATCTTCTGTCCGGTGATCTTGTAGCTGCCATCGTCCTGCGGGTCGGCCTTGGTGCGCATCAGGCCCAGATCGGTGCCGCAATGGGGTTCGGTCAGGTTCATGGTGCCTGTCCATTCACACGACACCATCTTGGGCAGGTAGATCCTTTTCTGATCTTCGGAGCCGTGGGCAAGGATGGCGGATGCCGCGCCATGGGTCAGGCCCTGGTACATGGTAAACGCCTGGTTCGAGGCCGAAAACATCTCGCCCACGGCGGTATTCATCACGTAAGGCATGCCCATGCCGCCATATTCCTCGGGCATGTCCACGCCGGGCCAGCCACCCTCGCGCATCTGGTTGAACGCATCCTTGAACCCGGTCGGGGTGTAAACCACGCCGTTTTCCATGCGGCACCCTTCCTTGTCGCCCACCACGTTGAGCGGCGCCAAGACCTCGGTACTGATCTTGCCGGCCTCACCGAGGATGGCGGCGGTGTATTCGCGTTCCAACTCGTCGTAGCCCGGAATATCCTGAGCCGAGATGTTCAGAACGTCATGCAAGATGAATTGCATATCCTTGGTGGGGGCGGTGTAGCTGGGCATCTGGTGGTTCCTCCAGAAGGGTTGCGTTATTCTGCAGCGTCCCGGGTGGTGCCAACCGTATTCAGCATGTCCTGAACAAGGCCCATCTGGCTTTGCAGGTCATCGATGGCGGCATCCAGTTCGGTGCGCTGGCGTTCCATGTCGTTGAGCCGGTCGCGCGCGATATCCAGCGTGCGGGTCAGCTGCGTGGTCTGCTGGTCGCCCACGTAGTAGAGGTCGAGCAGCTGGCGGATTTCCTCGAGGCTGAAGCCAAAGCGCTTGCCGCGCAGGATCAGCTTGAGCCGGGCGCGATCGCGGCGTGTGAACAGGCGTTTCTGGCCCAGCCTGATGGGAAACAGCAGTTCCTTGGATTCGTAGAATCGCAAGGTTCTCGGCGTCACCTCGAAGGCGCTGCACATTTCGCGGATGGTCATGGTTTCGGCGGTCATCATCGGATCACTCATGTCAAACAAGGGTCAGGGCTGCCGATTCATTTGGTCGAGTCGGCTCATTTCTACATGATAAAGTTACGTTTACGTAAACTAGACGTCACGTCACTTTTCCGTTGACGAAACGTCATTACGTTTGGAGGGGGCTGAGACACGGCCCCTGAAATGCTTGCAGGCCATCGGTGGGGCCGTGAGCATGGTCATCGACGACCTGGACCGGGCAGAATCAAAGAGGTGAGGATCGCAGCGGTCCCGGTGGCATTTCGGCTCGTCAGGCGTGGGATCAGGCCCAGGATGCGGCTGTGGCCGCACGCAGATCGCGCAATTCCGCGATCACCTCGTCCAGTTCGTGGCGGCGCTGGTCCAGTTCGGCCAACTGCCGGTCGGCCAGTTTCAGCCACGCCTCGCGCTGCAGGTCACCCTGCGGATCGGCGTCATACATCTCCAGCCACTGGCGGATTTCCTCGAGCGCAAAGCCGAAACGGCGACCGCGCAGGATCAGGGTCATGCGCGCAACCTCGCGCGGGCCGTAGAAGCGCGCGCGCCCCTCGCGCACGGGCCGGAGCAATTCGATGTATTCGTAATGGCGCAAGGTGCGCGGGGTCACATCGAACCGCTCACACATTTCCTTGAAGCTGAGTCTTTCCGCCTCGGACATTTTCAGGTCTGCCAGTTGAACGTTGCGCAGACATCATATCGGCCGATGGGCCGGGGTGCAAAGCGCTTTGCACCCCTTGCGCCGCTGGCGTTCAGCGGTGAATGCTGCGCGGCAAGGCAAGTTTCAGGCAGGGGGCAGCCCAATGGCGGACAAAACCACAAGCGAGGCGGCGACAAAGGCCCGGATCACCCGGGATTTCATCGACACGCTCCCGTTTTCCAAGGCGCTGGGCATGGAATTGCTGGAGGTCGGGCACGGGATTGCCGTGATCTCGATGCCGTATTCCGAGGCCCTGGTGGGCGATCCCAAGACCGGGGTGATCCACGGTGGGGCGGTCTCGGCGCTGATGGATACCTGCGGCGGGGCGGCGGTGATGTCTCATCCCGAGGCGCTGGCCGGCACCGCGACGATCGATCTGCGGATCGACTACATGCGTGCGGCCGAGCCGGGACAGCGGATCACCGCGCGCGCCGAGTGCTATCACGTGACGCGCTCGGTCGCCTTCGTGCGGGCCCGGGCCTGGGACATGGATGAGACCCGACCTGTTGCTGCAGCGACGGGCGCCTTCACGGTGGAACGCGCCGCCAAGGGGGGCCGCCCATGAGCCGCGCTGCGCCCGAACCCGTCCACCTGATCAAGCAGCGCCGTGACCGCGCCCTTGCCGCCCTGGTCGACGGCCAGCCCTATATCCGGTTTCTCGGGGTCAGTTTCGACCGGCGGGGCGATGAACTGACGGCGGTTCTGAACTATGATCCAAAGCTCATCGGCAACCCGATCCTGCCCGCGATCCATGGCGGCGCGATCGCGTCCTTTCTCGAGGTGACGGCGATCATGGAATTGAGCTTCAACATGCTTTGGGATGACGTGGAAAGCGGGCGGATCGATGCGTCCAGCCTGACGGCCGCGACGGTGCCCCGTCTGCCCAAGACCATCGATTTCACCGTGGATTACCTCAGGTCGGGCCTGCCCCGGGATGCCTATGCGCGGGCGCGGGTGAACCGGCAAGGGCGGCGCTATGCGTCGGTCCATGTCGAGGCATGGCAGGACAACCGCCAGCGATTGTTCGCGCAAGGCACCGGGCATTTCCTCATGCCTGACAGAACTTAGGACACAAGAATGACATCGCAGGCCGAGGCCCTACCGGACACGCTCAAGCCTCTTACCCATGGCCGTGTGCTGCGTATCGCGTGGCCTGTGGTTCTGTCCAACGCGACCATACCGCTTTTGGGGGTGGTCGACACCGGGGTCGTGGGCCAACTGGGCGACCCGGTGCCGATCGGCGCCGTGGGGATCGGTGCGGTCATCCTGACCTCGATCTACTGGGCGTTTGGCTTTTTGCGCATGGGCACCGTCGGTTTGGCGGCACAGGCCATCGGGGCCGGAAACCAGGCCGAGGTCGCCGCCCTGCTGACCCGGGTCTTGATCATCGGCTTCGGGGCCGGACTGGCCCTGATGCTGTTTCAGATCCCGATCTTCGCGATGGCCTTGTGGCTGTCGCCCGCGAGCACCGAGGTCGAGGAACTGGCGCGGCTGTATCTGCAGATCCGGATCCTGTCGGCCCCTGCCGCCATCGCGATCTACGGGATAACCGGCTGGTTGATCGCACAGGAACGCACCGGCGCGGTCCTGGCGGTGCAGTTGTGGCAGAACGGTCTGAACATCGTGCTTTCGGTGGTGTTCGTTCTGTATCTGGATATGGGGGTCGAAGGCGTCGCGCTTGCGACGTTCCTTGCGGAATGGAGCGGGCTGGCTCTGGGCTTGTGGCTGTGCCGACAGGCCTTCCGTGTGCCGGCGTGGCGCGACTGGCCGCGGATCTTCGACCGGGTCAAACTGTGGCACATGGCGGCGGTGAACACCGATATCCTGCTGCGCTCGCTGATGTTGCTGGCGGGGTTCACATCGTTCCTGTTTCTGGGGTCGGATTTCGGGGATATCACGCTGGCCTCCAACCAGGTGCTGATCCAGTTCGTCTATGTCACATCTTACGCGATGGACGGGTTCGCCTTTGCCGCCGAGGCCCTTGTGGGGCGGGCCATGGGCGCCAGATCGCCCGAACGGGTGCGGCGCGCGGCGATGCTGACAGGGTTCTGGGGGATCGTGATATGCGTCGCGATGGCAGTGATCTTTGCGCTGGCGGGCGGGGTCTTCATCGACCTGATGACCACCGCGGAGGGGGTGCGCGAGGCCGCGCGCGACTATCTTCCGTGGATGATCGCAGGGCCCTTGGTGGGGTGCGCGTCATGGATGCTCGACGGAATCTTCATCGGTGCGACGCGCACGCGGGACATGCGCAACATGATGGCGATCAGTTTCGTGGGCTACATCGTGATGGTGCTGACCTTCGTGCCGGTCTGGGGCAATCACGGGCTGTGGGCGGCGATGCTGGGGTTCTTCGCGCTCCGGGGGATCACGCTGGGCCTGCGATATCCGGCGCTGGAACGCGCGGCTGCCTGAGGCGCGCGGGATCAGATCAGCGTAAGGATAGTCTCGGGTGGACGTCCGATCACGGCATGATGGCCGGTGTCGAGGATCGGACGTTCCAGCAAGATCGGATTGTCCGCGACCGCGCGCGCCAGTGTCTCATCATCCGCCTCCTTCAGGTTCAGCTCGCGATAGGCGGCTTCGGACCTCCGCACGATGTCGCCCACCGGTCGCCCGATGCGATGGGCCAGTGCCCTGACCTCGTCCGCGTCGGGCGCGTCTTTGAGGTAAAGCCGGACATCAAAGCTCACGCCCCGGTCCTGCAGCAGGGCCAATGCCGCGCGCGATTTGGAACAGCGCGGATTATGCCACAGCGTCAGGTCCACGCGTCCACCCCCGTGCCGGTGACGTCGGCGATCGTCGCGAATCCCTCGGCTTCGCAGCGCCGGTCAAGACCTTCGGCGATGCGCGCGGCCATCGTGATGCCGCCATAGACCAGCCCGGTGTAAAGCTGCACCGCACTTGCGCCGGCGCGCAGCTTTTCCCAGGCCTGATCGGCGCTCGATACGCCGCCCACACCGATGATGGGCAACACCCCTCCGGTCAGTTGGTAGAGCCGTGCGAGAACCCGTGTCGAGCGGTCGAACAGCGGCTGGCCCGACAGGCCGCCGGTCTCGCCCTTGTGGGCATTGGCAAGACCGTCGCGGTTGAGAGTGGTATTGGTGGCGATCAGTCCCGAAATCCCCGATTGCAGCGCGACCTCGGCCACATCGACCAACTCGGCCTCGGACAGGTCCGGCGCAATCTTGAGAAAGACGGGGATCGGTTGCGGCAACGCGGCGCGTGCGGTCATGACACCCGCCAACAGCGCCGAAAGCGCCGCCTTTCCCTGCAGATCGCGCAGTTTTTCGGTGTTGGGCGACGACACGTTGACGGTCGCGAAATCCACATGCGGGCCGCAGCGCGCCAGCACATGGGCGAAGTCGGCGGCGCGGTCGGGGCTGTCCTTGTTGGCGCCGAGGTTCAGGCCCACGGGAATCTCGCATCGGGTGGCGGCAAGGCGGGTGGCGATTGCCTCCATTCCGTCATTGTTGAATCCGAAGCGATTGATCGCGGCGCGGTCCTCGGTCAGGCGGAACAGGCGCGGTCTGGGGTTGCCCGGCTGCGGCCGCGGGGTTGCCGCCCCGACCTCTAGAAACCCGAAGCCTGCCCGGGCAAGGGGGGCTATGGCCTCGGCGTTCTTGTCGAACCCCGCTGCCAGCCCAACCGGGTTGGGCATCCGCATGCCCGCCAGCGTGATCGCCAGACGCGACGACGTGACGGGTCCTTGCAGCGGCATGAAGCCGGTCTTCAGCGCCGCCAGCGCCAATGCATGGGCGCGTTCGGGATCCAGGCGGTGCATGATCGACAGGCCAAAGCGTTCCCACATGGCGCTACATGCCCTCCGGGAATTGATGGGTTCCGTCCACAAACGGCAGCGGCACGCGCCACACCATGTCGGCCAGTCGCAGCGGCGCGTAGAGATGCGGGAATTCCTCGCCGCCCCTCGATACTTCCCATTTCAGGGTGGGGCCAAGCGTGTCGGTGTCAAAGGCAGCCAGAATCAGCCCGTCCTCGTTGGCGAAGTGTTTGGCTGCCGTTTCGGCGGCCTGCGCGGCGGTCGAGAAATGAATGAAACCATCGGCCACATCGATCGGCGCCCCGGCGGTTTCACCATGGATCTGAAGGCTTGACCATTCGTCGGCCCGGAGGATTTTGTAAATGAACATGTTTTGGGCATGGCGCGGTCGTGACGCATCGTCAAGTGCCGCCCGGGCTAACCTGAGTGCTTTACTTGCCGCGCGTGGCTCGCCAATCTGTGACATGTCCAACGATAAACCTGGGAGAGCTTTCATGCTTGCACGAGTTCTGGGGTCCACCGCGATCCTGGCGGGCCTTTCGATGGCGGCACCTGCCGCTGCGGAGACCACGCTGCACATTCTTCACATAAATGACCTTCACAGCCGTATTCAGCCGATCAACCGGTTCGATTCGACCTGCAACGCCGAAGACGACGCCGCGGGCGAATGCTTTGGCGGCGTGGCGCGCGTGGCGACTGCCATCAATACGCTGCGCGGCGATCTGGAAGCCGCGGGCGAGAACGTGATCGTTCTGGATGCCGGTGACCAGTTCCAGGGCTCGTTGATGTACACCACCTACAAGGGTGAGGTCGAAGCGGAGTTCATGGAAGCCATCGGGTTTGACGCCATGGCCGTGGGCAACCACGAATTCGACGATGGCCCCGAAAACCTGGCGCGATTCGTCGACATGGTCAGCTTTCCGGTCATTTCGGGCAACCTCGACCTGAGCCAGTCCAACGTGCTGTCCGATGACATGGTGCCCGATCACGTGATCCTCGACGTGAACGGCATGCAGGTCGGCATCATCTCGGCGCTTGCCACTGACACCGCCGAAACCTCAAGCCCCGGGGCGGCCATCATTTTCCAAGATGAAATCGACGCGCTGCAGGCCGATGTCGATGCGCTGACCGAACAAGGCGTGACCATGATCATCGCGCTGACCCATGTGGGTCTTCCGATGGATATGCGCATCGCCGAGGCCGTGACCGGCATCGACGTCATCGTGGGCGGGCATTCGCACACCTACCTGTCGTCCTCGGATCCGCGCCGCGCCGGTGCCTATCCGGTGATGGTCAACAACCCCGCCGGGGAATTCGTGCCGATCGTGCAGGCCTATGCCTATTCGAAATACCTGGGCCATCTCGAGGTGGTCTTCGACGATGATGGCAACGTGGTCTACGCCGGTGGCGACACCATGGTGCTGGATGCCTCTGTCACCCCCGATCCCGAGATTGCGGCACGGGTGGCCGAACTTGCCGGCCCGATCGAAGAGGCCATGGCCGAAGTCATCGGGTCGACCAGCGAATTCATCGAAGGCGACCGGACCGTTTGTCGGGCGGTCGAATGCCCGATGGGCAACCTGGTGGCCGACGCGATGCTGGACCGTGTGCGCGATCAGGGCATCGACGTGGCGATCCAGAATGGTGGCGGGCTTCGCGCCTCGATCGATTCTGGCGAAGTGACCATGGGCGAGGTGTTCACCGTCCTGCCCTTCCAGAACACCCTTGCGACCTTCGAGCTGACCGGTGCGGGCATCGTGTCCGCCTTGGAAAACGGCGTCAGCCAGGTGGCAGACGGCGCGGGCCGTTTCCCGCAGGTGTCGGGCATGCGCTATACATGGAACCCCGCCGCCGAGCCGGGCAGCCGCATCGTGTCGGTCGAGATCGAAACCGCTGACGGGTTCGTTCCTCTCGATCCGGAGGCGACCTATGGCGTGGTCACCAACAACTACATGCGCAGCGGTGGCGACGGCTATGCCATCTTCGCCAGTGCCGGCATGAATGCCTATGATTTCGGTCCTGGTCTGGAACAGGTCGTGGCCGATTACATCATGGCCGCCGATGGCTACACACCCTACACCGATGGGCGCATCACGGCCGTCGAATAAGGGCGCTGCACTCTGACATTGAAACCGGCGCAGGCGACTGCGCCGGTTTTTTGCTGCCATGCAGCATGCGCAAACCGGGTTTGGGGATCCGTCAATTGTAAGACATGATAGCGCTACCATATCCTTGTCATCGAGAGCCGAAACTTTCGAATTGAAAAGGAGCTGCACCATGACGTCCATCGTCACCCAACTGCGCCATGCCGCCGCAAAACGTGCGGCATACAACCAGACCGTCGCCGAGATCTCGCGGATGCCGCGCGAAGTGGCCTGGGATCTGGGGATCTTTCCCGAAGACGCCGAAAAGATCGCTTACAAGGCCGTTTACGGCCGCTGAGCGGGCGGGTTAGGCTGCGCCCATGTGCGGGCGCATGACCATGACCCATCCAAGCGACGCGATGGCGCGGCTGTTCGAAGCTGCGCCTGCCAATGACCTGCCCGAGACCCCGCGCTACAACATCTGCCCCACGCAAGACGTGGGTGTCGTGCTGGCAGGGCAGGGCGGCCGCACGTACCGGCCCATGCGATGGGGGTTTGTCCCTCATTGGTACAAGACCCCCACGGATGGCCCACTTCTGATCAATGCCCGCGCCGAGACGGTGGCCGAAAAGCCGGCCTTTCGCGCGGCGTGCCGGGAACGGCGCTGCCTTGTTCCGATGACGGGGTTCTTCGAATGGACCAAGGACGCCGAGGGCAACCGGCTACCCTGGTATTTCACGCCGGCTGACGGTGCACCGCTGGTCTTTGCCGGGATCTGGCAGGTCTGGGACAAGGCGGAGACGCCACTGGTCACCTGCGCCATCGTGACGACCGGGGCCAGCGACTGGATGTCCGAGACGCACCACCGGGAGCCCGTCAGGATCGCGCCCGAAGATTGGGCCACGTGGCTTGGGGAAGCGGACGCCAAGGCTGCGCCCCTGATGCAGCCCGCGCCGGCTGGGTATTACCATCGTTGGCGCGTCGACCGCGCGGTCAATTCCAACCGTGCGCAAGGCGAAGGGCTGATCGCGCCCCTTGCGGCCTAGAGGGTCATGTCGGGATTGGAGCGGGCGACGGGAATCGAACCCGTATCATCAGCTTGGAAGGCTGAGGTCTTACCATTACACAACGCCCGCAACTGGATGCTGGCCTACCTCTGACGGACCATCGCGTCAAGCGACTGTGACGTTGTTTTGATCTGGCAGGAATGATCTTCGTCCCGCAAGGATGCAGCTTCGCGGTCGATCGGTCATACCGCGCCGGCGGCAGGCCTGGTATCGCGGCGCGCCCGTAAACATGTCGCACACGATGCCGCCGCCCTTGTGGAAATGGGGTCAGCCTTGTATCGGTTCTGAAAATCGACCAAAGCCCCCCATGGCCAGCACAAACCAGTCTTCCCCCCCTCCGGCACCGCCCGGCTCCGCCAATGAAGAGCGCGCGAAATCGCGTCGCATCGGGAGCCTGCGTGCGTTGATCCCGTTCCTCGCGCCCTATGGGGCCATGATGGCCGCGGCCGGCGCGGCGCTGGTTCTGACCGCGATGGTGTCCTTGACCCTGCCACTGGCCGTGCGTCGGGTTGTCGACGGGTTCGAGACCGAAACAACACAGCTTCTGGACAAGTACTTCCTTGCGGCCCTCGGGATCGCGGGGCTTTTGGCGCTTGGCACGGGGTTGCGCTATTACCTTGTGACGCGGCTGGGCGAACGGGTGATCGCCGATATCCGCAAATCCGTCTTTGACCGCATGATCGCGATGAGCCCCGCCTTTTACGAACGCATCATGACCGGCGAGGTGTTGAGCCGGATCACGACGGACACCACGCTGTTGCTCAGCGTGATTTCGTCCAGCGTGTCGATTGCGTTGCGTAACAGCCTGATCCTGGCCGGCGGCCTGATCTTGATGTTCGTGACCTCGCCCAAGCTTGCGGGGTTGGTGTTGCTGATCGTGCCCGCGATCATTGTGCCGATCGTGCTGCTGGGACGCCGCTTACGCAAGCTGAGCCGCGAGAACCAGGACTGGATCGCGGAAAGTTCCGGCAATGCATCCGAGGCGCTCTTGTCGGTGCAGACGGTGCAGGCCTTTACCCATGAACGCGCCTCTGCCGCCACCTTCGCATCGGTCACCGAGAAGAGCTTCGAGAGCGCCAAGAAGCGCATCGGCACCCGTGCCGTGATGACGGTCATCGTGATATCCTTGGTGTTTGCGGGGATCGTGGGGGTGCTGTGGGTCGGTGCGCGCGACGTGCGCGGCGAGGTCATGTCGATTGGCGAACTGATCCAGTTCCTGATCTATGCCATCATGGTGGCAGGATCTGTGGGCGCCCTGTCCGAGATCTGGGGCGAATTGCAGCGCGCCGCCGGCGCGACCGAGCGTCTGGTCGAACTGTTGCAGACCGAAGACACCGTCGCGGATCCTGCCGATGCGCATGCCTTGCCGCAAGGCGGGCGCGGGCCTGTCACCTTCGAAGATGTGCGGTTTTCCTATCCGACGCGGCCCGAAACCGCTGCGCTTGACGGCATCAGCCTGACCATCCAGCCCGGTGAGACCGTGGCGCTGGTGGGCCCATCCGGCGCGGGCAAGACCACGATATTCCAGCTGCTGCAACGTTTCTACGATCCGGTGTCCGGCCGGGTCACCTTTGACGGCGTCGATCTGCGCGATCTGCCCCGTGAAACCTTCCGCGCGGCCATCGCGCTGGTGCCGCAAGATCCGGTCATCTTTGCCGCCTCCGCGCGTGAGAACATCCGTTTCGGTCGCCCCGGTGCCACCGACGCCGAGGTCGAGGCCGCCGCCAAGGCCGCTGCCGCTGATGAATTCCTGACCGCGCTGCCACAAGGCTATGACACCTATGTGGGCGAGCGCGGCCTGATGTTGTCGGGCGGGCAGAAACAGCGCATCGCAATAGCACGGGCCATCTTGCGCGATGCGCCGGTCTTGCTGCTGGACGAAGCCACCAGCGCACTGGACGCCGAAAGCGAACGCGCGGTGCAAGATGCCGTGGCGGCGCTCAGCCGGGATCGCACGACCCTGATCGTGGCCCATCGTCTGGCGACCGTGAAACAGGCCGACCGCATCCTCGTGTTCGAGGCGGGCCGGATCGTGGCCGAAGGCACCCATGACAGCCTTGTGGCCCAAGGCGGCCTTTATGCGCGTCTGGCCCGGTTGCAGTTTACCGAAGGCATGGCCGCCGAATAAACCGCGGTCGACGCCCGTTGCGGGCCGGGCGATCGCATGCGGTCCGCGTCGCCTGCGCCGGTTCGCATGGCCAAACACCGGGCTGCAGGCGCAAGACCATGGGTCTGGCGCAGGCTTGCCCTTGCGCCGCCACCAATCCCCGATCATCTTGGATGGCAATCGGGACAAGGCCCTTCCTAGAAAAGGCTGCCCGAACCAGACGAGGGGAGGGACGACCATGGAAAGATTTGCCACGGTCGATGATATCAAGCGGATCGAGGCCGAATTTCCGTGGCCGGCCAGCCAGCCGGCCACGACGCTTTACGAATTGCTCAGCAAGACCAGGGACGCCCACGGGCCACTGGATGCGATCACGTTCCAGATGTTTTCGCGGGCCTCCGACCCGGCCGAAACGCTCAGCTGGAACGCCTTTCACGCACAGGTCACACAGGCCGCGAACCTGTTCCGGTCGCTCGGCGTGGGTGAAACCGATACGGTCGCCTACATCTTGCCCAACTGCCTTGAGACAGCCGTCACCTTGATCGGCGGGGCCGTGGCCGGCATCGCGAACCCGATCAACCCGCTGCTGGAAACCGAACAGATCGCGTCCATCTTGCGGGAAACCGACGCCAAGGTGGTGGTGACGCTCAAGGCCTTTCCGAAGACCGATGTCGCCCAGAAGGTCGCCGCCGCGATCACCGCAGCACCGAACGTACAGACGGTGCTCGAGGTGGATCTGCTGCGCTACATGACAGGTTTCAAAAAGCTGATCATCCCGCTGATCCGCCCCAAGAACCCGGTCAGCCACCACGCAAGGGTGCTTGATTTCAACACGGAATGCGCCAGACAGCCCAGGGATCGTCTCACGTTCGAGGACGCCAAGGCCGACCGGGTGGCCGCCTATTTCCACACGGGCGGCACCACGGGCATGCCCAAGGTGGCGCAGCACAAGTATTCGGGCATGATCTACAATGGCTGGATCGGGCACACGATCTTGTTCACGGAACAGGACAACATCATCTGCCCGCTGCCCCTGTTCCACGTGTTTGCCTGTCACGTCATCTTGATGGCCGCCGTGGCATCGGGCGCGCATGTGGTCTTTCCCACGCCTCAGGGCTACCGCGGCGAAGGGGTGTTCGACAATTTCTGGCAATTGGTCGAGCGGTGGAAAATCAGCTTCATCATCACGGTGCCCACCGCGATCGCGGCGATGATGCAACGCCCGGTCAATGCGGATATCTCGACCGTGAAGACCGCGTTCTCGGGCTCTGCGCCGCTGCCGGTGGAATTGTTCCATCGGTTCGAGAAATCCACCGGCGTGACCCTGATCGAAGGCTACGGGTTGACCGAGGCCACCTGCCTTGTGTCGTGCAACCCGGTCGACGGGGAAAAGAAGATCGGATCGATCGGTATTCCGTTCCCCCATACCCAGGTGCGCATCCTCAACCATGGTCCCGAAGGCGTCGTGGAGTGCGCCGTCGATGAGGTGGGAGAGATCTGTATCGACAATCCCGGGGTCTTCGAGGGATCGACCTATACCGAAAGCGACAAGAACATCGATCTGTTCCACTATGACATCTACCTGCGCACAGGCGATCTGGGCCGGATCGACGCCGACGGATACCTTTGGATCACCGGCCGCGCCAAGGATCTTATCATTCGCGGCGGTCACAATATCGACCCCGCCGAGATCGAAGAGGCGCTGGCCGGTCACGAAGCCGTGGCCTTTGCCGGCGCCATCGGCCAGCCCGATGCCTTTGCGGGCGAATTGCCCTGTGTCTACGTGGAACTGGTGGACGGTGCCGCCGTCACGACCGACGATCTGATGGCCCATTGCCGCGACCACATCCACGAACGCGCGGCGATCCCGAAACATGTCGAGATCATGGATGAATTGCCGAAAACGGCGGTGGGCAAGATCTTCAAACCCGACCTGCGCAAGATGGCGATCACGCGCGTCTACAACGCCGCGCTTTCCGAGGCTGGCGTGGCGGCCGAGGTGGTCGCCGTGGTCGAGGACAAGAAACTCGGCCTTGTCGCGCATCTGCGGCGCACCGGCGAGGTGGACGACACCGCGCTTGTGCAGGTGCTGGGCGAATTCACCCGGCCCTGGGCCTGGCATGCCGACCCCGGTCGCGTGGCGTGATCTGATCCCGTGCAATTTCCCCGGATCGATAACGCAACCGCCCGGCGACTGTTCTTGCAGGCGCATCTGCTGAGCGATCCGCCTGCCGGTGCCGCCAAGGGCGCGGCCCTGGCGGACCTGATCCATCGCCTCGGCTTCGTGCAGGTCGACAGCGTGAACACCATGGCGCGCGCGCATGATCTGATCTTGTGGTCGCGCAAGCCCAGTTATCAGCCCCAATCCCTGCGTTGGGTCAATGACAGGGGGCGGGCGACCTTTGAGCATTGGACCCATGACGCGGCGATTATCCCGACCGCCTTCTTTCCGTATTGGCGGGTGAAATTCGCCCGCGATCACGCCCGCCTTGCCGCCAAATGGAACGACTGGCACGGATCGGCCTTTCATGCCGAGATCGACACCGTGCGTGACCACGTGACCCGGCACGGCGCCGTTTGCAGCGCGGACATGGGCGGGCGTGCCGAAAAATCGACCGGCTGGTGGGATTGGCACCCCTCCAAGACCGCGCTGGAATATCTCTGGCGCTCGGGCGAGCTTGCCGTCACCCGTCGGCAGGGCTTTCGCAAATACTATGACCTGACAGAACGGGTGATCCCGCCCGAGGCGCTCAATGCCCGCCCGACCGAAGCCGAGACGATCGATTGGGCCTGTCGGGCGGCGCTGGATCGCCTGGGCTTTGCCACGTCTGGTGAACTTGCGGCGTTCTGGGATCTGATCCGGCCCGCCGAGGCCCGCGACTGGGTCGACGCGGCACTGGCGCGCGGCGAAGTCGAATGGGTCGAGATCGCCAGTGTGGACGGGGCGGGGCGCAAGGTTGTTGTCTGGCCCGAGACGCGGGAGCGCCTGGCCGATCTGCCCGAACCGCCCGGACGGATACGTATCCTGAGCCCCTTTGATCCTGCCCTCAGGGACCGCAAGCGGGCCGAACGGCTGTTCGGGTTCAACTACCGGATCGAAATCTTCGTGCCCGAGGCGCTGCGGAAATACGGCTACTACGTCTTTCCCATTCTGGAAGGCGACCGGCTGGTCGGGCGTGTCGATGTGGCGGCCAATCGGGATACCGGGTGCTTGCATGTGCGCGCCCTCTGGCCCGAGCGGGGACAGCGGTGGGGCAAGGGTCGACAGGCCCGGCTCGAAGCGGAACTTGACCGGATCAGGCCGCTGGCGCGCTGCGACAGGGTCACGTTCGCGCAAGACTGGTTGCAGGACGCGCGATAGGATGCGTCCCTGACAACAGAAGCACGATAATGCTTTCAGGGTCTTGAGCCGCGATATCTGGGTCTTGCGAAGGCGGTTGGGCCTGCCGATCACGCAGCATCCCTTGCCAGGCGCACCATGCTTGCCACCGCAAATATGCCTGCCGCGACGCAGACGATGGTCGGGCCTGCCGGCGTGTCGAGCCGATAGGCAAACGCCATGCCCGCAAGCGCCGATGTCGCCCCGATCAAGGCGGCCCAGGCCGCCATCCCTTCGGGGGTTCGCGAAAACGCCCGCGCCGCAGCCGCCGGGATGATCAGGAGCGCCCCGATCAAGAGCGCGCCCACCACCTGGATGGCCACAGCCACGGTGATCGCCAGCGCGACGGTCAGGATCAGTTGCTCGCGCCGGGGATCGAGCCCCGCCGCATAGGCCAGGTCGGGCGATACCGTTGCCGTCAGCAGCGCCGACCACCTTGCCCAGAGCAGGATCGACACAAGCGCCGCCCCGCACCAGATTATGGCCAGATCCATCCGGTCCACGCCAAGGATCTCGCCAAACAGATAGGCCGACAGATCCACGCGGACGCCCTGCAACAGCGACACTGCCACCAGCCCTGCGGCCAGCGCCGAATGCGACAGCACGCCCAACAAGGTATCGACCGCCTGCGCCCGGCCCGACAAGGCGGTGACCGCCAGCGCCATGGCCAGCGCCAGAACCGCTGTTCCGGTGACGATGGACAGGTTGAACGCCAGCGCCAGCGCCACCCCCAGGATCGCGGCATGGGCCGTTGCATCGCCGAAGAACGCCATGCGCCGCCAGACGATGAAACAGCCCAGAGGGGCGGCCGCCAAGGCCACGCCAAGCCCCGCCAGCGTGGCGCGTACCAAGAAGTCATCCAGCAGGCTCATCATTGTGCCGCTTCGTGTGGATGGGAGTGGTCGTGGTCGTGGTCGTGGTCGTGCGAATGCGCATGCTCATGCCGGTAAAGCGCAAGCGCCCCGTGGGTTCCCGTGCCGAACAACGCGCGATACTCGGGCGCAGAGGCGACCTGTTCGGGATGACCGGCACAGCACACATGCCCGTTCAGGCATACCACCCGGTCAGACGCCGCCATGACCACGTGCAACTCATGGCTTACCATCAACACGCCACAGCCCAGATCGGCGCGCACCTGTTCGATCTGCCGGTAGAACGCGGCAGACCCGGGCTGGTCCAGCCCTTGGGTCGCCTCATCCAGGATCAGCAGGTCGGGGTTCGACAAAAGGGCGCGGGCCAGCATGACGCGTTGAAACTGCCCGCCAGACAGATCCGCCATCTGACGTCTGGCCAGCGCGGTGCATCCGGCATGGTCCAGGGCGCGGGCGGCCTCGTCTTCGGGCACACGGCGCGGCAGATCCAGGAAACGGCGCACGGTCAGCGGCAGGGTCGGGTCGATATGCAGCTTTTGCGGGATATAGCCGATGCGCAGGCCCGGCAGTCGCGTCACCGTGCCGCTTGTCGGTGTCTGGGCCCCCAGAAGCACGCGCAGCAGCGTGGATTTGCCCGAGCCATTGGGGCCGACGATGGTGACGATCTCACCCTTGTCGATGTGGAAGTCGACATCGTGCAGAACGGCCTGGCCGCCAAACCGCATGTCGACATTGTCGAGCGTGGCGAGCCTCATGATACATCGGCCCCTGCGCAATCGGGACACAGCCCTTCGGCCTCCACCACGGTGCGTTCGATGGTGAATCCGGCCGCCTCGGCTGTTGCCGTCAGCACGCGGCGGGTGCTTGCCAAGGCCGCTTCGGCCACCGCGCCACAACTGCGACAGATCAGAAAGGCGGCGTCGTGATCTTCTCCCGGATGATGGCATGCGGTAAACGCGTTCAGGCCCTCGATGCGATGGGCGAACCCGTGTTTCGTCAGGAAATCCAGCGCGCGATACGCCACCGGCGGCTGCGAGCCAAGCCCTTCGTCACGCAGGATATCGAGGATCTCGTAAGCCCCCAGTGCGCGGTGTCTCTGGAGCAAGATCTCGAGCACGCGGCGACGCACGGGGGTCAACTGCAACCCTTCCGCGTCGCATCGCTGCGCAACGGCAGACACGGTGCTGTCGATGCAGGCCGCGTGATCGTGTTTGGCAAATCCGATCATGTCCATTGGGCAGCAGGCTCCGATCCCGTCTGATCGAGGCTTGATATGTTATACCATACCCAATAACAAGCCCTCCGTCATGTTATAAAATTACATAGGAGATCCTCATGCCCAGATCCATCCTTCTCGCGAGTTGTGCGTTCGTATGTGCGGGGGCGGTGCCGCTTGCCGCGCAGGATGCGCCGCCGCGTGTCGCGGTCGATATCGCGCCGATCCACGGGCTCGTGGCGCAGGTCATGGCGGGCGTGGGGGACCCCGACCTGGTGATCCCGCCCGGCGCGACGCCGCACGGCTATTCCATGCGCCCGTCCGAAGCCCGCATGCTGGAGGCCGCCGACCTGATCATCTGGGCCGGTCCGACGCTAACCCCGTGGCTGCAAGCCCCGATCGAAAGCCTTGCGGGCGGTGCGCACCAGCTTCGATTGCTTGAGGTCGAGGGCAACGTCGCCCTGTCATTCAGGGACGGTGTTGCATTCGAAGCCCATGATCACGACCATGAGGGGCATGACCACGAGGAGCATGACCACGAAGAGCATGACCACGAGGACCATGACCATGAGGCGCACGACCACGAGGAGCATGACCACGAGGCGCATGACCACGAAGATGACCATGCCTCGGATCATGATGACCACGGCCACGACCACAGCGGTATCGACCCTCACGCCTGGCTTGACCCTGTGAACGCGCAGCTCTGGCTATCCGTGATTGCTGGCGAACTGGCCCGGATCGATCCCGACAACGCCGCCCTCTATTCCGAAAACGCGGCCACCGCGCGGGCTGCCCTTGACGTTCAGGCGGCCGATGTCGCGGACCGCATGGCGGCGCTTTCGGGGCGTTTCGTGGTCTTCCATGATGCCTATCACTACTTCGAAGCCCGCTTCGGCATCGAGGCCGCGGGCGCGATCAGCCTGTCGGATGCCGCACCGCCCAGCCCGCAACGCATGGCGGAAATCCGCGATCTCGTGGTCGATCAGGATATCACCTGCGTCTTCGTGGAGCCGCAATTCAACCGTGGAATTGTCGATGCCGTCTTTGACGGAAGCGATATCCGCATCACCCAGATCGACCCGCTGGGCGCGGCGCTGACCCCTGGTGCCACGCTGTATGGCGAGCTTCTCGAGGGTATGGCTGACGCCTTCGAGGCCTGCCTCGGCGACGGTTGAAATCACTGCACTAAGGGGGGGTGGTGCTGTGAGAGAGGATTGAACTCTCGACCTCACCCTTACCAAGGGTGTGCTC
>CAYWTM010000011.1:0-48529 GCA_964460185.1 uncultured Roseicyclus sp.
AGTGACAATGACACCAAGAATGACTCCAATCGATACATACCCAACACTGAGCAATCTCACCCAAAAACCTCCACAAACTCCCGCCTGTCCTCGTTCCTCACCCCACTCGCCTCCTGCGTCGCCACCTCGGTCGTGAGCCGGTGACCGATCATCTCGTCCCCCTTGGCGCTGGCCGACGCATACCCCGTCCGGGCCTCATCCGGGGCCGCATCCGTCGGCGGCCCCCGATCGGCGCGCTGGGTGCCTGTCGCCCCTCACCCGTTCAGGGAAGGAACAGCTCCACTAACCACCCCAAACCTTACCAAATCGTTAACGTCACCCCGTTTTCCTCGAAAAACCAGAGCCTTACCTTGCCTGCTCATCCCTGAGCATCGCCGCCAAACACCGCCTCGAACTCCCGCCATTCCCCCTTGCTCATCCCCGAATTCTCCTGCGTCACGGCCTCCCCCGCCAGGCGCCGCCGGATCACCTCGACCCCCTTGCCGCTCAGTTGCACGCCGCCCATCCGGTAGTCCTCGAACGCCGAATAGGCCGCCGGCACCCAATCCTTCACCATCGCGGCGATCGCGTCGGCATAGACCCGGATTTCATACTGCGCGTGGCTGTCCGCCCGCAGCCGCAGGAAATGGAACAGGTTGTGCAGGTCCACCTTCCAGTACCATTGCGTGTAGATATTCGCCGGCAGGTTCATCCGCGCCAGTTCGCGCGCCAGCCCCTGCTGCCCGTCCTGTGACAGCATCGCCTCGTAGTGATCATAGGCCCGCCCCGCGTCGGTCTTGAGCATCTCCAGCACGCGCGCGGCCTCCGCCCCCTCCAGCACCGCGCCCCGGCCCTGGTTGTTGACCGTCGATTGCGCCGCCAGCTGCTCGGGCGCGGGAATGTAGAATTCGCGGTCGAGGATCGAATAGCGGGCGGAATATTCGTTCACATTCGCCGTGCGGTGCCGGATCCACTGCCGCGCCACGAAAACCGGCAGTTTCACGTGCAGCTTGATCTCGCACATCTCGAAGGGCGTCGAATGCCAGTGCCGCATCAGGTAACGGATCAGCCCCTCGTCATTGCTGACATGCTTGGTGCCCGCCCCGTAACTGACCCGCGCGGCCTGGACGATGGCGCTGTCATCGCCCATGTAGTCGATCACGCGGACAAACCCGTGGTCGAGCACGTCATGCGCCTTGTAGAGATGCGCCTCCATCCCCGGGGCCACGGCCCGCAAGGTGGGCTGCGGCGTGGCCCGGCTCTCTTCGATTTCGGCCAATTGCTCGGGGGACAGGGGCATGTCTTCAGTCTTTCACTGTGGAGGAATCGAGGTATACCACATCTTGCCCCACCCAACATCGGATACGCAAGATAAAGGCCGTCCAATCCTGTGGCCCGGCCGCATGTCCGGTTTCCGCGCGAAAGCCACGAGAAATTTACCCCGCGTCCCGCATGCCCTATGGTCAAGTGGCCCAAGGGCGTTAAGCTGCACCGCACACCACAAGAACGGGGAGGTTCGTGATGAGCCTGAAATATCTGCACACGATGGTTCGGGTGAAGGACCTTGAGAAGTCCATGGCCTTCTACGCCCTTCTGGGCCTGCACGAGACGCGGCGCCACGAAAGCGAACGCGGGCGTTTCAGCCTGATCTTCATGGCGCCCCCCGGGCAACCCGAATGCCCGATCGAACTGACCTATAACTGGGATGGCGATGACGGGCTGCCGTCAGACAGCCGCCATTTCGGTCACCTGGCCTATGAGGTCGGCAATATCTACGAGGTCTGTCAGCATCTCATGGACAATGGCGTGATCATCAATCGCCCCCCGCGTGACGGTCGCATGGCCTTCGTGCGGTCGCCCGACAACATCTCGGTCGAGCTGTTGCAACAGGGCGAGGCGCTGGCCCCGGCCGAACCCTGGGCTTCGATGGAAAATACGGGCCACTGGTGAGGGCTGCCGCTGCCCTTTTCGCCGGGCTTCTGGCTGCAAGCGCCGCTGCCGCGCAGGATCAATGCCGTCTTGCGCTGCAGCTTGCCCTTGATGTGTCCGCCTCCGTCGATGCCACGGAATACGACCTGCAAATGACCGGGCTCGCCTCTGCCTTGCTCGATCCCGTCGTGACCGAGGCCTTTCTGAACGGTCCCGGCCCCGTGGCGCTGTCGATCTTCGAATGGTCCGGGCGCTTCCAGCAAGACGTGCTTGTCGACTGGACCCTCATCACGTCGGAAGAAGACCTGTTGCGCATCGCCGACCGTATCAGCCGCGCGACACGCGGCCACGAGGATTTCCCGACCGCCCTGGGATACGCCCTGGGGTTTGCCGCAGACCGGTTCAGCCAGGCCCCTCAATGCCTGTTCCAGACGCTCGACATATCGGGCGACGGGCAGAACAATGACGGCTTCACACCCGGTGCGGCCTATGAACATTTCCCGTTCGACGGCATCACGGTGAACGCGCTGGCCATCGGCGGCGCCTCCCGCGGGATCGGGGATTACTTTGTGAACGAGGTCATCCGCGGCCCCGGCGCCTTTGTCGAATACGCCACCAACCACAGCGATTTCGGGGAAACCATGCGGCGGAAACTGGAACGCGAACTGCGGGTGATGATCCTGGGCGGCCTTGCCTTGCCGACGGCGCAATTGCCGTTGTAGGAGCGCCCCCAAGACGGACGACACCCGGCAAAGGGCAAGGCTCCGCTTTCCCCAGCGCCGCGCCCTTTATCTTTATCCCGGAAAACATGGCCGCCGGAGGCATCCGCCGCGCGCCCCGGGCGGCACGCCGGCGGGCAGGTCCTCAGACCGGCAACATGGCCACGCCAACCCGGCGCCCTTCGGACAAGAGCACGTTGTAGGTGCGGCACGCAGACGGCGTCGCCATGACCTCGACACCAATGCCCGCGCCCTCGAGGGTCTGGCGCAGCAGGGCCGGCACGGCCGCGATATCGGCGCCTGTCCCGATGAACAGCACATCGATTTCCGCGGCGCGCTCGACCAGATACGCCGTATCGCCATACCCTCCCCAGGCCGCGATGCCCGATGGCAGGATCGTGACCGCGCCCTGCACGACCTCGCCCCCGATCCGAAAGAACCCGGGACCGTAGCCATCGACCGGACGGCTGTCATCAAACTCGACTTCGTTCAGGCGCATGTCATCTCTCCTCAGGTCCAGACCGGCAGGGCCGCCAGACCCGCGACCCCGATCAGGGCATAGGCCGCCATACGATAGACCCCGGCCCGGTCGGGGGTAAACAGCTTCGCCCCCGCGAATGTGCCAACTGCATACGGCCCCAAGAGCAGTATGCCCAGCCAGATCGCGCGGGGCGCCAAAAGTCCCTGCACCCACAGCTGCGGCACGAAGGTCAGCGATGTCAGGGTCAGGAAACACGCCAGGTTGCCGCGCGTGACCGTCACCGGCTGATCCGACCCCAGATTGAACAAGATCACCGGCGGTCCGTTCAACCCCGTGGATCCGCCCGTGAGGCCTGCGAGGGCCGCGATCCCGGCCTTTGCGGGCCAGCCGGCCCGAACCGGCACCCGCCAACCGGCCATCAAGATCGCCAGCGTCAGCAACGTCACCACCGCAATGGCGGTCTGGATCGCCTCTGCCGGGGCCAGACGCAACGCGGCCACCCCGATCGGGGTGAACACGATACATGCGCCCACCATCACCAGAACCGCCGGCTTGTCGGCCGATTTCCACGCCCCCGGCACCACCGTCACCAGCGACGCCAGCGCCGAGAATGAAAACGCCGCGATGGCGATGGAGGGAGGAACGAACAAGGTCGCAAGCGGCATGAAGATCAAGGCCGATCCGAATCCGGCAAACCCGTATACCAGCCCCGCAACCGCCGAGGCCGCCATCACATAGACCAGCCCCGGCTCTGCCAGGGCCGCCCAGAATGCCTCAGGCATCGATGTTCGAGAACTGCGTGCCTGACTTGTTGTCGGGTTTCGACCAATCGCGTTTGACCCCGATCATCAGGACCACGTTCTTGGCCACGTAGATCGACGAATAGGTGCCGACGATCACACCCCAGAAGATCGCAAAGACAAACCCGCGGATCACATCACCGCCCAGGATCAGCAGCGCCAGAAGCGCCAGAAGCGTCGTGCCCGAGGTCATCAGGGTGCGGCTCAGCGTTTCATTGGCGCTGAGGTTCATGACATCTTGCAAGGGGCGCTGCTTGTACTTGATCAGGTTCTCGCGGAGGCGGTCAAAGATCACCACCGTGTCGTTGATCGAATACCCCACGATGGTCAGCAGGGCCGCGATCGTCGCCAGGTCGAATCGGATCTGCAGCAGTGAAAACACGCCCACGGTCAGCACGATATCGTGGATCAGGGCCGCCACGGCCCCCACCGAGAACTGCCATTCGAACCGCAGCCAGATATAGATCAGGATCGCAGCCAGCGACGCCGCCACCGCGATCAGGGCGGTTGTGATCAACTCGCCCGATACCTTGGGGCCGACGGATTCCACGCTGGGAAATGTCATTTCGGGATAGACCGTGCGCAGCGCATCCTGAACGGCATTGATGGTTTCCGGCGTCACGGCCTCCTGGCCGTCCTGTGCCTGGATCCGGATCATCGCCACATGCTGATCCGCGGCAAAGGTCGGGTCGAACACCTCGGTGATCGACACGTCGCCCAGCGCCAACGCATCCAGCGCCGCGCGGTATTCGCCCACGTTCACGGGCTCCGACGCCTCGGTGCGCAGCGTCGTTCCGCCCAGGAAATCGATCCCGAAATTCAGCCCCATCGCAAACCAGATGCCAAGCGACAGAACCATGGCCACGATGGACGCACCAAAGGTGGCGCGCGCGTATTTGAAGAAATCGATATTGGTTTCGTCCGGGACTAGGCGCAGGCGCATGTATCAGACCTCGATTGTTTTGGGGCGACGCCGGTCAAACCAGGTCACGATCAAAAGGCGCGTCACGTAGATGGCGGTAAAGACCGAAGTCACGATCCCGATTCCAAGCGTCACCGAGAAACCCCGCACAGGGCCAGAGCCCAGAACGAACAGGATCACGGCGATGATGAAGGTCGTCAGGTTCGCGTCGACAATGGCCGACAGCGCCCGCGAATACCCAAGCTCGATCGCGCGCGCAGGTCCGCGTGCAGTCTTCAGCTCTTCCCGGATGCGTTCGAACACCAGAACATTGGCATCGACCGCCATACCGATGGTCAACACGATCCCGGCAATCCCCGGCAGCGTCAGGGTCGCGCCGATCAGGCTGAGCACCCCGAAGATCAAACCGACGTTCAGGATCAGGGCGACCGAGGCGAAAACCCCGAACAACCCGTAGCTCAGCACCATGAAGATCAGCACCGCCGCGAAGGCCACAAGCGCCGCCGTTTCACCCGCCGCGATGCTGTCGGCGCCCAGTTCCGGCCCGATGGTGCGCTCTTCAAGGAACACCATTTCCGCCGGCAGCGCACCGGCGCGCAACAAAACCGCCAACTCGGTCGAGTCCTCGATCGTGAAATTGCCGGTGATCTGCCCCGATCCGCCCGTGATCGCCGACCGGATGACAGGGGCCGAGATCACTTCCTCGTCCAGAACGATTGCAAACGGTGCCCCGACATTGGCCGAGGTATATTCCCCGAAGGCCCGCGCGCCTGTCGGGTTGAACTGGAAGGTGACCGCCGGCACGCCCGACTGCGCGTCAAAGGCAGGTTGGCTGTCGACCAGGTCATCGCCCGTCACGACAGGCGTCTGTTCCAGGATATAGAAGGTGCCCGGCTCATCCAGCGATGGCAGCAGGATCTGGCGCGATTCAAGGTCAGCCTCCGGGTCCGAGGTGCGGCCAACGACCGGGTTGAAGGTCAGCCGTGCTGTGGTGCCGATCAGGTCCTTGAGTTCCTGCGCCGACCCGATGCCCGGCACCTGGATCAGGATCCGGTCGGTACCCTGCCGCTGAATGGTCGGCTCGCGCGTGCCGGCCTCGTCGACGCGGCGGCGCACGATCTCGACCGATTGCTGCATCGTCCGGGTGTCGGTGGCCTCCTGCTCGGCCGCGCTCAGCGTTACGACGACCACATCGTTTTCGCCCCGCACGTCCAGCGTCGAGGACCCTACACCGGTCAGACTGACGACCGGTTGCGCCAACGCGCGCACGGCGGCCACCGCAGCGCCCATCCCGTCGGGCTGGCTGATGCGAACCCGCAATTCACCGGGCGCGGCATCCTGGCGGCGAATGGTCCCCACCGTGTCGCGCACGTCGCGAAGCGCGTCACGCACATCCGGCCACAACGCGTCCAGGCGCGCCTCATACACGTCTTCGACCCGCACCTCTGCCAGCAGATGCGCCCCGCCCCGCAGATCGAGACCCAGGTTCACCAGCGTCGAGGGCAGGACTTCGGGCCACAATGCACGCTCGGCCTCCAGCGCATCGGTGCTGATCCCGGTGGCCTCCATCTCGGCCACGGCATCATTGTGCCGCTCGACCCGGTCATAGAACAGGTTCGGCATCGCAAAGCTGATCCCGGCCAAAACCACCAGGGTGATCATCAGCCGGTTCCAAAGCGGGATCTGCAGCATGTCAGGTGGGCCTCCTGGCCGGTGCGGACGGGATCAGCCTTCGGCTGGTTCGGTCTTGGAGCGGACCTGCGCGATCGTCGGGCGCAGCACGCGGACCTTCACGCCCTGTGCCAGTTCCACTTCGACCTCACTGTCATCCTTCACCTTGGTGATCTTGCCGACAAGCCCGCCGGCGGTCACAACCTCGTCACCACGACGCAGTGCCGCAACCATCGCCTGGTGGTCCTTCACCTTCTTTTGCTGGGGGCGGATCAGCAGGAAATACATGATCACGAAGATCAGGATCAGAGGTACGAACTGGGCGAAGGCATCCATCTTGGGTCAGGTCCTTTGATTGTTGAGGAGCGGAAGGTACACAGCACCCCCGATCAAAATTCGCCGCACCCTACTTTCGGGGTCGATGGAAGGCAAGGCGCGCTGGATGGCCAGATGGGCACAGGTCACCACGCATGCAACCCATGTACCGAAGTTTTGGAGACCGCGCATTTGCAGGGCCTTGCCGCACTTTCCGTTTCCGCTCAGCGTCGACCGTTCGAACCCGGACATGGTTGGCGCCATGTCCGTCACGGGTTGGCCGGACGCTCGACACGTCGCGGCGACCGGACCGCGCCAGGCCCGCCACAGATGTTTCGGCCCCTTCCCCCGGCCCCGTCCCTCTGGCATACCCCGCGACGAAAACAGCCCAAGCGAGGCCCGCCCCATGCATGATATCCGCGCCATCCGCGACAACCCGCAAGCCTTCGACGCCGCCCTTGCCCGCCGGGGCATGGACCCGCAATCGCCCGCCATCCTGGCGCTCGACGAAGACCGCCGGTCCTGCATCGCCCGGGCCGAAGCCGCGCAGGCCGATCGCAACGCCGCCTCCAAGGATGTGGGCCGTGCCAAGGCGAGCGGCGATGAGGCCGAATTCGAACGCCTGCGCGCGCTTGTCGCCGACAAGAAGGATGAAATCGCAAGGCTCGAAGAAGAGGCCAAGACCAGGGACGCCGAATTGCGCGATCTCCTGGCGAGCCTGCCCAACTTGCCTTACGACGACGTGCCAGATGGCGCGGATGAAAACGACAATGTCGAGATCAACCGGTGGGGCACCCCGCGTGACTTCGATTTCGACCCCGTGGAACATTTCGAAATCAAGGGCGCCAAGCCGGGGCTCGATTTCGAGACCGCGGCCAAATTGTCCGGCTCCCGCTTTGTGCTGATGACCGGCGCCATGGCCCGCCTGCACCGGGCCCTGGCGCAATTCATGCTGGATGTGCACACGCTCGAGAACGGCCTGACCGAGGTCAATGGCCCGGTTCTTGTCCGCAACGAGACCATGTTCGGCACCGGCCAATTGCCCAAGTTCGGCGAAGACAGCTACCAGACGACGAATGGCTGGTGGCTGATCCCCACATCCGAGGTCAGCCTGACCAATATCGTGGCGGGCGAGATGCCGGATGAGGATTACCTGCCGCGCAGGTATACCGCCCATTCGCTGTGCTTCCGGTCCGAGGCCGGCAGCGCCGGCCGCGACACCGCGGGCATGCTGCGCCAGCACCAGTTCGAAAAGGTCGAAATGGTTTCCATCACCCATCCCGATCAGTCCGATGCCGAGCAAAAGCGCATGTTGCGCTGCGCCGAGGGGATCCTGGAACGGCTTGCCATCCCGTACCGCACGGTTGTCCTGTGCACCGGCGACATGGGCTTTGGCGCACGCCGGACCTATGACATCGAGGCCTGGCTGCCGGGCCAGAACACCTATCGCGAAATCAGCTCGGTCTCGACCTGCGGCGATTTCCAGGCCAGGCGCATGAACGCGCGGTTCCGGCCCGCAGGCGGCGGCAAGCCGGACTTCGTGCATACGCTGAACGGATCCGGGCTCGCGGTGGGGCGCTGCCTGATCGCGGTCCTGGAAAACGGGCAGCAGGCCGATGGGTCGGTCCTTCTGCCCCAGGCCCTGCATCCCTATATGGGAGGCAAGACCAGGATCGACAGCGACGGCGCGCTGGTCTGAGCGGACCGGCCGACGGCCCGCGCCAATTTGGCCTCGGCCTGCGATGGATCGGACAGACATGAGCACTTCCGCCACCCCGAAAACCGATACAGCGCGCCTTTGGGCGATCCTGATCCTTGTGGCCGCGATCGCCTTTGCGGTGGTGCCCGTGTTCGCGGATCCGTTCAGCGGGTTTGACCCGGCCCGCTTCCCGGTTCCGGTCGACGATCCGCCGATCCAGCCTGTCGGGTGGGCGTTTGCGATCTGGGGCGTGATTTACCTTTGGCTGATTGCCGGCGCGGGTTTCGGTCTCTTGCGGCGCTCGGATGACCCGGACTGGGCCGCGCAAAGGCCCTGGGCCTTCGTGTCGCTGGCCGTGGGGGCGTGCTGGATTCCCATCGCCAATGCCTCACCCGTCTGGGCCACCATCTTGATCTTCGTGATGCTGGTGACGGCCGCGATGGCGCTGGCGCGATCACCGGCCACGGACCGAGGATGGTCGCGCTGGCCGCTTGGCCTTTACGCCGGGTGGCTGACGGCTGCGTCTTTCGTCTCGCTGGCCACGCTGGCTGCGGGCTACGGGGCAAGCGATGCCGCACTGGCCAGCTGGATCGCGTTGCCGCTGGCATTGGTGGTGGCGGTGACATTGTCCCTGCGGCTCGGCACGCCGACCTATCCCCTTGCCGCGGCATGGGCCGCGATGGGCATCGCCGTGGCGAACTGGCCGCAGGCCTTTGGATGGGCCGCGGCGGCGGGCGCGATCGTGCTGGTCGGCTTGGCAGGGGCCGCCCTGAAGCGCGGGGCCTGACAGCGCGACTTGCCGCCCCTGCCCCTGCAGGTTAAACCGCCCGTCATGCGTATTCTCATCACCAATGACGACGGTATCAACGCCCCCGGCCTGAAAGTGCTCGAGGCGATCGCCCGCGACGTGGCCGGACCCGATGGCGAGGTCTGGACCGTGGCCCCCGCTTTCGAGCAATCGGGGGTTGGGCACTGTATCTCCTATGTACACCCCACGATGATCGCGGAACTGGGTCCGCGCCGCTTTGCCGCCGAAGGCACGCCGGCCGATTGTGTGCTGGCGGGCCTTTATGATGTGCTTGCCGAAAGCCCCCCCGACCTGGTCCTGTCCGGCGTGAACCGCGGCAACAACGCCGCCGAGAACACGCTGTATTCAGGCACCATCGGCGGTGCGCTCGAGGCCGCGCTTCAGGGCCTGCCCGCCATTGCCCTGTCGCAGTATTTCGGGCCACAGAACGTCAGCCTTGCCAACAGCTTCGAGGCCGCCGCCTCCCATGGCGCACAGGTCGTGAGAAAGCTTGTCGATAACGGCCACTGGGACGAAAGCGATTACCGCGTTTTCTACAATGTGAACTTCCCCCCCGTGCCAGCCGCAGGCGTCAAGGGCACCCGCGTGACCGCGCAGGGGTTTCGCCGCGACACCCGGTTCAGCGTCGAGCCACATATCGCCCCCAATGGCCGCCGCTTCCTGTGGATCAAGGGCGGACGCCAGGATGTGGCCACCCTGCCCGGCACCGATGCGCATGCGAACCTTGATGGCTATATCTCGGTCACGCCGATGCGGGCGGACCTGACGGCCCATGACCGCCTGCACGATCTGAGGGCCGCGCTGGAATGACCGACGACGCCACGCGCAAGATGCAGTTCCTGTTTCAGTTGCGCTCAAAGGGCGTGACCGATGCGCGCGTGCTCAAGGCGATGGAGATGATCGACCGTGGCGCGTTCGTGCGCGGCCATTTCGCGTCCCGCGCCTACGAGGATATGCCGCTGCCGATCGCGTCGGGTCAGACGATCAGCCAACCGTCTGTGGTGGGGCTGATGACCCAGGCGCTGGATGTGCAGCCGCGCGATACGGTTCTCGAGATCGGCACGGGGTCGGGCTACCAGGCCGCCATCCTCAGCCAGCTGGCCCGCCGCGTCTACACGATCGACCGCTTCCGCAACCTGACCCGCGAGGCCGAGATCGTGTTCACCAAGATGGGCTTGTCGAACATCACGGTCCTTACCGGTGATGGGTCTTTCGGGCTGCCCGATCAGGGGCCGTTCGATCGTATCTTGGTGACCGCTGCCGCCGAAGATCCGCCCGGCCCCCTTCTGGCGCAACTCAAACCGGGCGGCGTCATGGTGGTGCCCGTGGGTCAGTCGGATGCGGTGCAGAGCCTGATCAAGGTCACGCGCGATGCCAATGGCACATTGGACTATCACGAACTCCTGCCGGTCCGTTTCGTGCCCCTCGTCGAGGGCCTGCCAAAGGATTGAACGCCGTTTTTGGGCGAATCCTTGCCGTAGGGCTTTATCGAAGCGGCCAAATTGATGTAGGAATTGCAACAACAGGCAAGATCCCGATCCAAGGGACACAGGCCAGATCCAGGTTTTCGTGGCCACCCCGCAGCGGGGTGCCATCACAGGTAAGGACGATCAGAGCAATGTCGCGCACAACACCCCTGGTTTTGGGCCTGTGCCTGCCCCTTCTGGCTGGCTGTGTCGGGAATGTATCCGATCTGGATTTCGATTTCCGGCCCGGTCCGATCTCATCTCGGATCACCGGCGAGACCGCGCCGCGCCCCGCACCCGATGCCAATGGCCTGATCACCTACGAAAGCTACCAGGTCGCCGTCGCCCGCCGGGGCGACACCGTCACCGATGTGGCGGCCCGCGTGGGTATCGACGCCGAGGAACTGGCCCGGTTCAACGGGCGATCCGCCTCTGACACCCTGCGCGCGGACGAGATCCTGGCCCTGCCGCGCCGCGTCGCACCCGGCGGCACAGGCGGCACCGACATCGCGGCCATCGCCACCGGCGCCATTGACGCGGCCGAGGCGCGCAACGGGGGCACAGCGGGCGCCAACGTGCTGGTGCAAGGTGGTCAGGAACCGGTGCGCCACCGGGTGGATCGGGGCGAAACCGCCTATTCGGTGGCACGCCTATACGGCGTGTCGGTCCGGTCGCTGGCGGAATGGAACGGGCTTGGCCCGGATCTTTCGGTGCGCGAGGGACAGTACCTGATCATCCCGATCGTCATAGAGGATGCAAGCGCGCCGACGACCGCCTCGGCCGCGCCCGGTGACACGGTTGCCCCCTTGCCGCCATCCGCCTCGTCCCCGCTGCCGGACCGGATCGAACAAGCGACGCTGCCCCCGCAGGGTACGCAGGCGGCCCCTGCCACTGCCGCCGACCCGGCGCCGGAACCCGAACAGGTCGGCGCGCGGTTCGTGCGTCCCGTCGCCGGCGACGTGATCCGCCCCTACGGCAGCGGCAATGAAGGCATCGACATCGGCGCGGCCACCGGAACGCCGGTGCGCGCCGCCGGCGATGGTGAGGTCGCGGCGATCACGCAAGACACAGATCAGATTCCGATCCTTGTTGTGCGCCACCCGGATGGCCTGCTGACCGTCTATGCCAATATTCGCAACATCACCGTGTCGCGTGGTGACAGCGTCAGCCAGGGCCAGACAGTGGCCGAGGTAGGGCCCGGCGATCCGTCCTTCCTGCATTTCGAAGTGCGCCGCGGGTTCGAAGCGGTCAATCCCAACCAGTATTTGCCCTGATCCGACGCAAGCCCACCATCGCGCGGCACTGCACGGACCGTCCGGGCGCGCGGGTGATGTCGGCCATGCACCCGGCGTTCTTCCGGGTCACCTGACCATCTGAATCGGAACACGTCGCGCGCAAGGCCCGCGGAGACCGCGACATCTTGCACAAGATCCACGCATGTGGCCCGGCATCGCACCCTTGAACCGAGGCTATCATGCACATGTCTTGATCCTGTGCGCGCCCGAACGGGAATCATCTCTGGACCTGAGGTTCCAGCCATCCTAAGCGAAGACCCGCTTTGCCAGACCGGAACCTTTGATGCCCGCCGTCTTTCTCGCCGGATTTGCCCTGTCCTTCAGCCTGATCCTCGCCATCGGGGCGCAGAACGCCTTTGTCCTGCGCCAGGGACTGAGGCGATCGCATGTGGGGGCCGTTGTCCTGGTCTGCTGCGTGTCCGAAGCCCTGTTGATTTTCGCCGGCGTCACGGCCTTTGGCGCGGTGGCGGAAACGGCGCCCTGGGCCTTGCAGGCGATGCGATGGGGCGGGGTCGCGTTCTTGCTGGCCTATGGCCTGCGCAGCCTTTGGGCCGCGCTGGCGACCGAAGATGTTCTGCACGCCGATGGACAGGCCGCGCAAAGCCTGCGTGCGGCCGTTCTGACGGCGCTGATGCTGACCTGGGCCAATCCGCATGTCTACCTCGACACCGTCGGGCTGATCGGCGCGGTCGCGGCCACATACGGCGCCGGACGCTGGGTTTTCGGCCTTGGGGCGCTGACGGCCTCGGTGATGTTCTTCGCGGCATTGGGCTATGGCGCGCGAACGCTTGCACCCGCTTTCGCAAGGCCCACGGCATGGCGGATCCTGGATGGGGTGGTGGGCATGACAATGCTGGCGCTGGCGGCAAAACTGGCCTTTTCGGTGTAAGGCTGGACAGGCCATCCGGTCTGCGCCATGTCAGGTGCAGAATGGATCAAAATCCCGCCGCCCCAGATCTGCCCAAGCCCGCTGGCACGCCGTCGCGCCCGGTCGCGGGCGTGATATGGATGATCCTGACCGGTTTGTGTTTCGTGGCCGTGACCGCAAGCGTGAAAATGGTCGGCGACCATGTCCCTGCGGCGCAATCTGCTTTCCTGCGCTATGTGCTGGGACTGGTGTTCCTGATCCCGATGTGGCCCGCCATCCGCGCCGCGCGCCTGGACCGTGGCACATGGATGATGTTCAGCCTGCGTGGGGTGGCCCACTCGATCGCCGTCATCTTGTGGTTCTTTGCCATGACGCGCATCCCGATCGCCGATGTGACGGCGCTGAACTACCTGAACCCGATCTATGTCATCGTGCTCGCGGTCCTGTTCCTGGGCGAGCGGATCGGCCCCTGGCGGATCGGGGCGATCGCGGCGTCCTTCATCGGAACGCTGATCATCGTGCGCCCCGGTTTTCGCGAGGTCGATATCGGCCATGTGGCGATGTTGTTCACGGCTGTCATGATGGCGATCAGCTATTTCCTGGCCAAGATCCTGACCTCGCGCGCCAGCCCGGCGGCAGTGGTATTCATGTTGTCGACCATCGTTCCTGCGATCCTGGCCCCCTTTGCATGGTTCGTCTGGGTGCCGGTTTCCTGGGTCGACCTGGGATGGCTGTTTCTGACCGCGACCTTCGCGACGGCGGGGCATTTCACGATGACGCTTGCCTTTCGCGCGGCCCCGCTTGCAGTGACCCAACCGGTCACCTTCCTGCAACTGATCTGGGCGACCCTGTTGGGTGTGCTTGTCTTCAATGAACCCGCCGATCTCTATGTGATGATGGGCGGCACCATGATCATTTCCGCGATCATCATCGTCACATGGCGCGAAAGCCGCCGGACGAGGTCACCGTAAAGCGGCCGCCTGGTTTCACCTGCAAATTTTATTTTCGCCTGCAAATTGTGCTTTTGCAGGTATCGACGCGTAAGCCGTTGCCAAAGCACGACGCCGCACCGCAGCGACGGCGCTCATTTGGTTTGGGACCCGGGCCGTATCCGGTTGGGTGAACCTCAACGGAGGTCACGATGACACTAGAGGCGCTTATATTTGCCGGGATCGGCTCGCTGGCTGAATGCGCCGATTTGGATCGCGCGGCCTGGAACGCATCCTTCCGCAGCCACGGGGTGGATTGGTCGTGGTCATGGGATACCTATTGCGAACTGATGCGCCCGGGTGGCGATCGTCAACTGGCCGCCAGCTACGCCGCGCATATGGGTGAACTCGTGCAGGCCGAGATGCTGGACAGCACCCACCAAAAACACTTTGCGACGATGCTGGCAGGCGGCGTTCCGTTGCGGCCTGGCGTGGCGCGCGTCATGAAATGGGCCGCGCGTGGCGGTATCAAACTGGCCTTTGTCAGCCGGTCCCAGACGGATCCGGTGCGCGCGCTGCTGGTGGCCACCGCACGCGAACGGGGCGGGCAGTCGTTTGACGTGGCTGTGCTGCGTGGTGATGTATCGCGCCTCGCCCCAGCCCCGGACGGCATGATTTCCGCCGTGACCCAACTGGGCGTCGGCGTCGGTCGGACCGTCGTGGTGGCGGACACACCCGTCGCGGCCGAGGCTGCACAAGCCGCTGGTCTGCCCGTCCTTGCCTTCCCCGGACGCCTGGCCGAGGCAGAGCCCGAAGCCTTCGGCGCCATACCCATGACCCATGCCCTGAGCCCGGAAGCCCTGGCTGTCGCCTGGCGCGGCGCTCAATCCCATGCGGCGGAATAATGCCCTGGACAGGACACCGGCTTGATCTGGCTCAAGGCGCCGCACACCCGGCGCGGTCTAGCGTCCTGATCAACATGAACAAGATCAGGGAAGGACGATCACATGTCTCACACACCGCATGAATTGGCCGAAGAATTTCCGGCTGACGTGGAGCGGATACACAAGCTCAAGATGACCGATGCCCATTTCGCCAAATTGATGGACGCGTATCACGAGGTGAACCGCGCCGTGCATCGGGCCGAAACCGGGGTCGAGCCGTGCGATGAGCTAGCCGAAACAAAGATGCGCAAGGAACGGATGCGCCTGAAGGATGACATCGCGTCGATCCTTGCCAAGGCCTGACGCGCCACCACGTCGGGGATGTCACGCCTCGGGTGCGGCATCCCCGTCTGCCGGGCCTTCCAGACGGGTCTGGAAACGCTCGAAGAACTGGTCCGCCATCTTGGTGGCAAAACTGTCCACCAGCCTCGAGCCAAGCTGCGCCAGCTTGCCGCCGACCTTGGCGTCGACATCATAGGTCAGTTCCGTGCCGCCGCCCTCGGCATCGGCCAGCGCGACCTGCGCGGAACCTTTCGCGAAACCCGCAACGCCCCCCTTGCCCTCGCCCGAGATCGTGTAGCTGACGCCCGGCACCACGTCCGACAACGTCACCGCGCCCTTGAAGGTCGCCTTGACCGGCCCGACCTTTTGTTTGACCACGGCCTCGAATCCGTCCTCGGGCGATCCGGTCAGTTCTTCGCAACCGGGAATGCAGGCCTTGAGAACTTCGGGGTCGTTCAAGGCGGCCCAGACCGTTTCGCGTTGCGCCGCGATCGTGCGTGTGGCGTGCATTTCCATGGGGCATCTCTCCGTCTTTGTATGGCACAAGACCTAGGCGCGCTTGGCACGCGGCGTCAATTGCCGATCTCGTAGGGCAATGAACCACGGCGGTTGGGATCGACCTTCAGCCGTCGTTCAAGCGGCGGAACCGCGCGCTGGTGGCAGGCTGCGCGCTCGCAGATACGGCACGATATCCCGATGGGCTGAAACGCCGCTTCCCGGTCCAGGTCCAGCCCGTCCGCATAGATCAGGTCGGATGCGTGTTTGACCTCGCACCCCAGCGAAATGGCGAAACGCCGCGTGGGCTGGCCCCATGCACCACCCGATTTCGACACATCGCGCGCCAGGATCACGTAGCGCACGCCGTCGGGTGTTTCGGCCAGTTGGCGCAGGAAACGGGTGGGGGTCTCGAAGGCCTGATGGACATTCCAAAGGGGGCAGGCCCCACCGAACCGCGCGAATTGCAGGCGCGTCGCGGAATGGCGTTTGGTGACCGTTCCCGCCTGGTCGACCCGCGCGAAAAAGAACGGAACCCCCTTGGCCCCCGGCCGCTGCAGCGTCGACAGCCGGTGCGCCACCTGCTCGATCGAGGCCCCGAACTGGATCGACAGGCGCTCCAGATCGTGGCGCGTGTCGCGCGCCGCCTCGGCGAACCGGGTATAGGGCATCAGCACGGCGCCGGCGAAATAATTGGCCATGCCGATGCGCGCGATCTCGCGGCTGGTGTCGGATTGGAACCGGGCCAGGTCCAGCGTCGCCTCGATCAATTGCGCCTGCCCGAGCAAGGCATATTGATGCAGCAGTTGAAACCGCTGCGTTTCAGGGGCCGCACGCGGCGACAGCGTCAGGATGCGGCTGGCCGGATCATAGTTGCGCACGCCCTGCCCGGCCTCGTGGCGCAACACCACGCCCTTGTCCGCCAGAACCGCCTGCGTATAGGCCACCAGGTCGCCCTCGGCCTTTTCGGCAAACCGTTCAGCGGCGCGGTCGACCGCATCGATATAGTTGTCACAGTAGTGAAAGAAATCGCGCACCTCCTCCCAGGGGCTGGGGGCCGCGTATCTGTCCTGACCCAGCGCTTCGTCCAGCGAGGCAAGCCGTTCATGGGTCTGCCGATAGGCGCGGTGCAGGTCCAGAAAGGCGCGCGCCAATGCCGGCGCGTTCGATGCCGCCAGCCGCAGATCGGTAAGCGGCGGTGCGGCATCGGCAAAGACCGGGTCGGCAAGGGCTTCGCGCATGTCCGAGATCAGGCGCTCACTGTCGCCCGCGCGCAATTCGGTCACATCGATCCCGAATTCCTGCGCAAGGCCCAGCACCACCGCCGTGGACACCGGGCGATTGTTGTTTTCCATCTGGTTCAGATACGGCAGGGACACCCCGAGCTTGCCGGCGAAATCCTTTTGGGTCAGATGCAGCCTGCCACGGATCTCGCGCAACTTGGCGCCTGCATAAAGCTTTCGCATGGCCATCGGGCACACCCTTCAGGGAAAGTTTGCAATCCTGAATAGCCATTTTGCAAACCTCGCCGCAAGGGGGAGCCTGTCAGACGCCGTTTACCTGCCGCTCGCGCCGGATGGTGTAGACAATGGCACAAACACCAAGGAGGGCCGTTGCCAGCATCATCCAGATCAGGGGATAGGCCCCGTCACCACGTTGCAAGAGCGCGCCCGCCGCCCCCGACAGGACCGCACCACCGCCCAGCATGATCGCGCCCCCCAGACCGCTGGCCGTGCCCGCCAGATGCGGGCGGACCGACAGCATACCCGAGGTGGCGTTGGGCAAAACCATGCCGTTTCCGACGCCCACGAATGACATGAAACCGAAGAATACCAGCGCCGTCTTGAAGCCCGCAAGGAACACCAGAAGCGAACAGATCAGCCCCATCGCGGACACCACCGCGCCGTACAGGATCATCGTGTTGATCCCCAACCGGACCGAATAGCGCCCGGAGATCCAGTTTCCGAAAAAGTAGCCAAGGGCGGGAGCGCCGAAATAAAACCCCACAGCCGCAGGTGACAGTGCGAACACCTCGGACCCGACAAAGGGCGCACCGCCCAGATACGCAAAGAATGCCCCCGACGCAAAGGCCGCCGACATGCAGTAGCCCCAGAACCGCCTGGAGGTCAGCAGTTCGGGATATTCGGCAAACTGCGCCGCAAAGCTGGTCGATGTGGACCCGGCCGTTTCGCCAAGATCCCTCCAGATCAACAACAAAACCGACGCCCCGAGGACCAGGAGCATCCAGAAATTCGCCTGCCAGCCAAAATATTCGTCCAGCACCCCGCCAATGGCCGGGCCGATCATGGGAACGACCGCCATGCCCATGGTGACATAGCCGATCTGGCTGGCGGCCTGATCGGCCGGATACATGTCGCGCACGACCGCGCGCCCCAGCACAAGGCCCACGACCACCACCGCCTGCAGCATGCGGAAAAACAGGAATACCTCGATCGTCGTCGCCAACAGGCAGCCGACCGTCGCGACCATGAACACCGACAGCCCGACAAGCAGCACCGGACGCCGCCCAAATCGGTCCGAAATCGGTCCGATGACGATCTGCACAACGGCGTTCACGGCAAGATACAGGGCGACGGACAACTGCATCACACGGTAATCTGTCTGAAAATGCTCTGTCATCTGCGGTAGCGATGGCAAGAAGATGTTCATCGTCAACGCGCCCAGGCCCGTCAGGACGATCAGCGTGAAAATGTGGGGCGGACTATTGCGATCCAGAAACCGCACTGTGGCGTTCGTTGTCATAGCAACGGATTTAGGTCGCCGCGTCTGACTTGTCCATCGCGTTCGCGCACGCGATCTTGTGCAAGACCGCACCAATCGGACAGAGGGCTGGATTTGCGGATTTGCAAAATACGCAGCCAAGCCGCAAAAGGATTTGCAAATTTGCCTATTGGGACTCGCCTGTCACGCTGACGCGCCATAGGGTTCGACGAAATCGCAATGCCGTCTGACGCGGAGGGGACAGGAATGAAGGACATTCTGCAAGAGCTTGAGCAGCGCCGGGGCGAAGCCCGCCTTGGCGGTGGCCAGGCGCGCATCGACGCACAGCATTCCAAGGGCAAGCTGACCGCGCGCGAGCGCATCGACCTGCTGCTCGATGAAGGCAGCTTCGAGGAATACGACATGTTCGTCACCCATCGCAGCACCGATTTCGGGATGGAGAAATCCAAACCGCGCGGCGACGGCGTTGTCACCGGGTGGGGCACCGTGAACGGGCGCATGGTGTATGTCTTCGCGCAGGACTTCACGGTTCTGGGCGGTTCGGTGTCCGAAACCCACGGCGCCAAGATCTGCAAGATCATGGATATGGCGATGCAGAACGGCGCGCCGGTCATCGGCATCAACGACAGCGGCGGCGCGCGCATCCAGGAAGGCGTCAGCAGCCTTGCCGCCTATGGCGAGGTGTTCCAGCGCAACATCGAAGCCTCGGGCGTGGTGCCGCAGATCAGCCTGATCATGGGCCCCTGCGCGGGTGGCGCCGTCTATTCACCCGCCATGACCGACTTCATCTTCATGGTCAAAGACAGCTCCTACATGTTCGTCACGGGGCCGGACGTGGTGAAGACCGTCACCAACGAACACGTTACCGCCGAGGAACTGGGCGGCGCGTCCACCCATACGCGCAAATCCTCGGTCGCGGACGGGGCCTTCGAAAACGATGTCGAGGCGCTCAGCGAGGTGCGCCGCCTGATCGATTTCCTGCCCCTGTCGAACCGCGAAAAGCCACCCGTGCGGCCCTTCTACGACGATCCGAACCGCGTGGAAGGCAGCCTTGATACGCTGATCCCCGACAATCCCAACATGCCCTACGACATGAAGGAATTGATCCTGAAGGTCGCGGATGAAGGCGACTTCTACGAGATCCAGCAGGATTTCGCAGGCAACATCATCACCGGCTTCATCCGGCTGGAAGGGCAGACCGTCGGCGTCGTGGCCAACCAGCCCATGGTCCTGGCGGGCGTCCTGGACATCGACTCGGCCCGCAAGGCCGCGCGGTTCGTCCGGTTCTGTGACGCGTTCGAAATTCCGATCCTGACACTGGTCGATGTGCCCGGCTTCCTGCCCGGCACCAGCCAGGAATACAACGGTGTGATCAAGCACGGTGCGAAACTGCTGTTCGCCTATGGCGAGGCGACGGTTCCCAAGGTCACGGTCATCACCCGCAAGGCCTATGGCGGGGCCTATGTGGTGATGTCGTCGAAACACCTGCGCGGCGACGTGAACTATGCCTGGCCGACCTCGGAAGTGGCGGTGATGGGGGCCAAGGGCGCGACGGAGATCATCCATCGTGCCGATCTGGGCGACCCCGAAAAGATCGCGCGGCACACGGCCGATTACGAGGATCGCTTTGCCAATCCCTTTGTCGCCGCCGAACGTGGCTTCATCGACGAGGTGATCCAGCCCCACAGCACCCGCCGCCGGGTCTGCCGCGCCTTTGCCGCGCTGCGCACAAAGCGCCGGCAGATGCCGTGGAAGAAACACGACAATATTCCGCTGTGAGGGTGTGATGACCGATCCCGTGTTCCATATGATCGCCCATGGCCCGCGCCCCGTCGCGCCGTTTTCCCACGCGGTGGAGGCGGACGGCTGGGTCATGCTCACCGGGCAGATGCCCACCGATCCTGACGCCCCCGATGCCCCCTTGCCTGACGGCATCGCGGCCCAGACGGCCCGCGTGATGGACAACCTGGCGCTGATCCTCGAAGGGATTGGCCTCGACCTGTCCCATGTCCTGCAGATGCGCGCCTACCTGACCGAATTCGACCGCGACTACGCCGCGTTCAATGAAACCTACCAAGGCTATTTCCCCCCCGACAGGCGCCCGGCCCGCACAACCATCGGTGTAACGGCCCTGGCCGTGGGCGCACTTGTCGAAATCGACTGTTTGGCAAAGCGCCCATGACCCAGAAATTCACCATTTCCCATGCCGATGACAGCCCCTTCGTGGGGGCCGGTCTGCGCGCCTTTTTCGAATACCGCCACATGGGCATTCCCGAGGCCACGGGCGGGGCCTTTGGCGCCCATGTGATCCGCGCGGTGCCGGGCATGGAAAGCCCCGGCGAATGGCACAGCCACGAGCTTGGGTTCCAGATGGTTTACGTGACCAAAGGATGGGTGGTGTTCGAATACGAAGGCGAGGGCGAACATCTTCTGCGCGAGGGGTCATGCGTGTTGCAACCGTCGGGCATCCGCCACCGCGAGGTGCGCCATTCCGACGACATGGAACTGATCGAGATCACCGCACCGGCCGAATTCGCAACCCATCCCGAACAGGCGCCGCAGGCATGATCCGACCTGCCGCCCTTTCCACCCCGCTGGTGATCGCGGCGGCGGGCGTGGCCACGGCCGAGGCGTGGCCTGCCGAGGCGCAAACAGCACCCTCGGGCCAGGACATCACGCTGCACGAAGTGCTGTACGAGGAACAACCCTATTCCGGCGAGATGCAGGTGGTCGTCCGGCTGATCGCGCCCGCGATCGCGCAAGCCGGCCTTGAGGGCTCCAGCCTGCGCGAAGACATGGACTGGGCTTGCCGCACCTGGGGGCTGGCGGCGGCAGGCACCTTGTCGTCCCCGCCGGATGTCGTGGTGGTGCAGCTGATGGAAACACCGTTCGAACGCGGGCAGGCCATGCCCGGAACGCGGCAGCTTATCGAGACCTACAGGCTCGAAGGGCCGCTCTGTATTTGGGATTTTTTTTGATGCCTACACAAAATGTTGCGGCACGACGTTCAGACGCCTTCCGGTTTGATGTAAAGGAGTCACAGGGCCGGTGTCCTTGTGGAAAACCCTGTGGATCGAACCCCGTTCAGGCTATCCTCGCGCTTGGCTGCGCCCGCGCAGCTGTACCTCTGGCTGTGGCCGGGCCAAGGCGCCCGGTCACGGTCCGATACCCAAGCAGAGCGGGATGTCCCGCAGGGTCAAGCCGCGTCTTGCGATCGGCCTTTTGGCCGGCGTCTCGGCCTACGCTGCTCCGGTGCCCGAGCAGAAAGAAATCGTCTTCATCGATCCGGCCCCCATCGTACGGGAACCGCTCCACCCCAAGTGCAAGTGACAACGCCCTTCACGGACGCGCCGCAAAGCCCGCCAGGCTTTCCACCCGGACGCACCTGGTGGAGGCACGCCCATGATCAAGCATCGCGGCTTTCCCTCGCGGCTTCCATCCAGCGACTACAGTTTCACCATCCGCCGCGCCAACAAGGACGGCGCATCGAAACTGATCGCGCGCGAACGCTATGCCGACCGCCGCCCCGCCGACCGCCGCGCCGATGCAGGGTTCATGGAGGCGCTGTGGCTGTATTTCGGCGATCAGCCGTTTGAACGCGGAAACCTCGACGCGGGACGGCTCAGCTGGTTGTTCGGGCGCGAGGTGGTGGCCGCCGAAGACCCCTTCGATCCCGAAAGCTACGAGGCCCTTCTGGTGATCCACGAGGCCCGCGCCCGCGCCTCCTTCCCCGAGGCGTTCGACGGCACCGGGATTTGGGATGGGGGATCGGCATGATCCTGCTGAGCACGACCCAAGTTGCGCGATTTCATGCGCAAGAAGAGAGCATTGGCAGATCGAGGCTTTCGGGTCGGGCAGATCGTGGCATGGTGAACATGCCGGTCATTGTCCCCAGCATAGATTTGGCCGGCAACGACAAGACGTGTTACCCTTCCCCTTCGACGCGGTCGGCCTGCCTTGAGCGCCGGCCGCGTTTTTTTGCCGATTTGGCAACGCCGAAAAACCTTACTTTCCCGAACGATGTTTCAGGCGTATACCTTGCGCCACGAGGCATATCGACAGGAGCAGACGCACAATGCGCGCCATCAGGAAAACCCCCTTTACCGCAACCCTTTTCGCGGCGGCCCTCGTGCTGTCGGGCTGTGTCACATCCGACCTTGAACGCGCCGCGGTCGGCGCCGGGGTTGGCGGGCTCACCGCGGCTGCGGTCGGCGGCAGCGTGGCAACGGGCATCGTTGCCGGCGCAGCGATCGGCGCGGTCTGCGACGAAGTCACCAGGGTCTGCCGCTAGGCCGACACATCCGGGCCGCTCCGGCGGCCTGATAGCGAATGCAAGAATTCAGGGCCATCGGGGTGCAACACCCCCGGTGGCCTTTTGACGTTTGGAAACAGGGCAAAGACCCTGCATGGAAGGGACACAGTGACATGTTCAAGAAGCTGCTGATTGCCAACCGGGGCGAAATCGCCTGTCGTGTGATCAAGACCGCGCGCAAGATGGGGATCACAACCGTCGCCGTCTATTCGGACGCCGACAAGGGCGCGCTGCATGTCGCCATGGCGGATGAGGCTGTGCATATCGGCCCGCCACCCGCCGCCGAAAGCTACATCGTGATCGACAAGATCATGGACGCCATTCGCCAAAGCGGTGCCGAAGCCGTGCATCCCGGCTACGGCTTCTTGTCCGAGAACATGAAGTTCGCCGAGGCCCTGGCGGCCGCAGGCGTGGCTTTTGTCGGCCCGCCGGCGGGCGCCATCGACAAGATGGGCGACAAGATCACCTCCAAGAAGATCGCGCAGGAGGCCGGCGTGTCTACCGTGCCGGGCTACATGGGCCTGATCGCGGACGCGGAAGACGCCGTGAAGATCAGCAACCAGATCGGTTATCCGGTGATGATCAAGGCCAGCGCGGGCGGCGGCGGCAAGGGGATGCGGATCGCCTGGAATGACGCCGAGGCGCGCGAGGGCTTTCAAAGCTCCAAGAACGAGGCAGCCAGCAGTTTCGGCGACGACCGGATCTTCATCGAGAAATTCGTCACGCAGCCGCGCCATATCGAGATCCAGGTGCTGGCCGATGCGCACGGCAATGCGGTCTACCTGGGCGAACGCGAATGTTCGATCCAGCGCCGCAACCAGAAGGTCATCGAAGAAGCCCCGTCCCCGTTCCTCGATGCGGCGACACGCAAGGCGATGGGCGAACAGGCCGTGGCGCTGGCCCAGGCGGTGGATTACGCCAGCGCCGGCACGGTCGAGTTCATCGTCGACGGCGACCGCAACTTCTATTTCCTGGAAATGAACACCCGCTTGCAGGTCGAACATCCGGTCACCGAACTGATCACCGGGATCGATCTGGTCGAACAGATGATCCGCGTGGCCAACAATGAGCCGCTGTCGATCACCCAAGATGACATCACCCTGACCGGATGGGCGATGGAAAGCAGGCTGTACGCCGAAGATCCCTATCGCAACTTCCTGCCCTCGATCGGTCGCCTGACGCGCTACCGTCCGCCGCAGGAAATCGCCGCGGGCCCGCTCAGGGACACCGGTAAATGGCAAGGTGACGCGCCCGCAGGCGACACCGCCGTGCGCAACGATACCGGTGTGTTCGAGGGCGGTGAGATCAGCATGTTCTACGACCCCATGATCGCGAAGCTGTGCACATGGGCCCCCGACCGTGCGGGCGCGATCGAGGCGATGCGCGTCGCGCTCGACGGGTTCGAGGTGGACGGGATCGGTCACAACCTGCCTTTCCTGTCCGCCGTGATGGACCACCCGCGATTTGCCAGCGGCAACATCACCACGGCCTTCATCGCCGAAGAATACCCCGACGGGTTCGAAGGCGCGGTGCTGACCGATGACACGCTGCGCCGGGTCGCGGCCGCCGCGGCTGCCATGCACCGCGTGGCCGAGATCCGCCGCACCCGCGTATCGGGCCGGATGGACAATCACGAACGCAAGGTGGGAGGCGACTGGATCGTTACCGCCCAGGGGCAGGACTTCGCGCTTCATATCGATGCCGATCACGAAGGGTCCTCGGTGACATTCGCGGACGGGACAGTGATGCGCGTGACCTCGTCTTGGACGCCGGGTCAGACCCTCGCGCAGCTTGACGTGGATGGCGTCGCCCTCGTGCTCAAGGTCGGCAAGATCCCCGGCGGCTTTCGCATCCGAACCCGTGGCGCGGACCTCAAGGTGCACGTCCGCACCCCGCGTCAGGCCGAACTTGCCCGCCTGATGCCCGAGAAGGTGCCGCCAGACACCTCCATGCTGCTGCTGTGCCCGATGCCGGGCCTGATCGTGAAGATCGACGTGGCCGAGGGCGACGAGGTGCAGGAAGGTCAGGCGCTGTGCACCGTCGAGGCGATGAAGATGGAAAACATCCTGCGCGCCGAACGCAAAGGCACGGTCGCCAAGATCAACGCGGCCCCCGGCGACAGCCTGGCGGTTGATGAAGTCATCATGGAGTTCGAGTGATCCGGTGACCCGCGCCGCGCGCCATATCGACCTGCCGACGGCGGATCATTCGCTGCTTCGCAATTCCTCTTGCCGGAATGCGAAGTTGTCGATGATGCGTGTGATCTCGCGCACGTCGCGCGGCGAGGGGCGACGTACACCCAGGCTGCCGTCGATCTGCAAGATCACCACCGCGAACCCGCGCGGGCGCAATTCGGTGCGGATCGCTGACCGGGCCTGCGGATCGGTGTCGAACAAGATCACCACGTCGCGTTCCAGCAGCGGCTCGGGCCGTTCTGCCAGCAACTGCATCTGCTCGATGAAACGCGGATCCTGCGGCGTATCGGCAAACACGATGATGGGCCGGGCCACCCACTGGAATTCCGCAAGCGTCAGATCAACCGCATTTCGCGGGGCCATCGGATCGACGGCCTCGGTCGCGGTTTCGCCGGTATCGGCGGCTGCCATGGCCACGCTGTCCTCCGCCTGGGCGGGGGCCTGTGTTGCAAGGCTCAGAAGCAGCGGAAAAACAAGGAATATTGGTCGCATCAGTCCTCCGTTGCTACATGATATAGGCACGGTGAACGTGATTGCGAAGGCTTTTCGCACCCCTTGGCTGCGGCCTTTGTGCGGGGCCTTTACGCGATCTTCACCGACCAGGCAGCACTCTGCCCTGCGACCTCGCCCCGAGGTCAAGGGAGAACGCGGTATGGATATCATCCTGCACGTGGGCGCACACAGGACCGCGACCACGACATTCCAGCGGATGTTGGGGCACAACAATCCCGCGCTGACGGCCGCCGGCATGGCCTATTGGGGACCCAAGCGACTGCGCGCCGGCCTGTTCCAGGGGCTCTATCGGCGCGACGACGCCCTGTTGCCGTGGCAAACCCGCAAGCGCGTGGGCCGCGTTCGACTGCAAGCCGACATTGTCGCGCAATCCGGGGCCGGCACGCTGATCGTCAGTGACGAAAACATGATCGGCACCATGGAAGGTGTGTTGCAAGATGGGCAGCTTTACGCCTTTGGCGGCACCCGCGCCGCCCGTTTTGCCGATGGGTTCGCCGGCCATACCGTGACCGTCGGGATCGGCCTGCGCAGCTATGATGCCTTCTGGGCATCGGTTCTGGCGTTTCGCCTGATCCGGGGTGGCCCCCTGCCGACGCCGGCGTTATGCGATCGCCTGATCATGCAGCCCCGGCGCTGGCGTCACGTCATCGCCGACCTTGCCCAGGCCATGCCCTTCGCCCGCATCGCGGTCTGGACCCATGAGGCGATGGCCGACCGTCCCGGTGAACTGTTCGCACGACTGACAGGCCGGCACGTGGCGCTGCGCCGCGCGGGCCTTTGCCAAAACGCGGCCCCCGGAGTTGCGGCGCTGCAAACCTATCTGGCGGATTGCGCGATCGACCCCGGCATCATCGGCGACGCGGGCGGGCGGTTCATGCCCTTCGACGCGATGCAGCGCACCATACTGCGTGCGCAGTATGCCGACGACATCGCCTGGCTGGCCGGCGGCGCGGGCGGGCTTGCGGATTATCTGGACAAGGCCGGGGCAGCGACCCACGGCCGCACACGACAGCAAAGAGGAACCAACAATGGCCAAGAGCATCGAGACCTGGCGTAGCCTGGCTGAGGCCGAACTGCGCGGGCGCCCGCCGGAGACACTGACCTGGGACACGCTTGAGGGGATCAAGGTCAAGCCGCTTTACACGGCCGAGGATACGGCCGACCTGCCCCATATGGGCACCCTGCCGGGCCAAGCGCCGTTCACGCGCGGCGTCAAGGCCACCATGTATGCCGGCCGGCCCTGGACGATCCGGCAATATGCGGGGTTCTCCACCGCCGAGGAATCCAACAATTTCTACCGCAAGGCGCTGGCTGCAGGACAACAGGGCGTTTCGGTCGCCTTCGACCTGGCCACCCATCGCGGCTATGACAGCGATCACGCCCGCGTCGTGGGCGACGTGGGCAAGGCCGGTGTCGCCATCGACAGCGTCGAGGACATGAAGATCCTGTTTGACGGCATCCCGCTCGATCAGGTGTCGGTCTCGATGACCATGAACGGCGCCGTCATCCCCATTCTCGCCAATTTTATCGTAACTGGCGAGGAACAGGGCCACGATCGCAAGGTTTTGTCAGGCACGATCCAGAACGACATCCTCAAGGAGTTCATGGTCCGCAACACCTACATCTATCCGCCCGAACCCTCGATGCGGATCATCGCGAACATCATCGAATATACCTCGGCCGAGATGCCGAAATTCAACTCGATCTCGATTTCCGGCTACCACATGCAAGAGGCCGGCGCGAACCTCGTGCAGGAACTGGCCTATACGCTGGCCGACGGACGTGAATACGTCCGGGCCGCGATCGCGGCGGGCATGGATGTCGACAAATTCGCCGGGCGGCTGTCGTTCTTTTTCGCGATCGGCATGAATTTCTTCATGGAGGTCGCCAAACTGCGCGCGGCCCGGACGTTGTGGCACCGCATCATGACGGAATTCGGGGCGCAGAACGAACGCTCCAAGATGCTGCGCACCCATTGCCAGACTTCGGGCGTCAGCCTGCAGGAACAAGACCCCTACAACAACGTCGTGCGCACCGCCTACGAGGCGATGAGCGCGGTTCTGGGCGGCACCCAGTCGCTGCACACCAACGCCCTGGACGAGGCGATCGCCCTGCCCACCGAATTTGCCGCGCGCATTGCGCGCAACACGCAGCTGATCTTGCAGGAAGAAACCGGGGTCACCCGCGTCGTCGACCCGCTTGCCGGGTCCTACTATGTCGAAGCCCTCACCAACGACCTGATCGAACAGGCCTGGGCTCTGATGCAGGAGGTCGAAGAGATGGGCGGCATGACCAAGGCCGTGGCCTCGGGCATGCCCAAGCTGCGGATCGAGGAAAGCGCCGCGCGCCGGCAGGCCATGATCGACCGCGGCCAGGAGGTGATCGTCGGCGTCAACAAATACCGCAAGGACCACGAAGACCCGATCGACATCCTCGAGATCGACAATGATGCCGTCCGCGAGGCGCAGGTCGCCCGTTTGGCCCGCATCCGCTCCACCCGCGACGAAATTGCCTGCCAGGCGGCGCTCGATGAACTGACACGCCGCGCCGGGAGCGACGGCAACCTGCTTGAGGCCGCGGTCGAGGCCGCCCGCGCCCGCGCAACCGTAGGAGAAATCAGCATGGCCATGGAAAAGGTGTTCGGTCGCCACAGGGCCGAGGTCAAGACGCTGGCCGGTGTCTACGGCGCCGCCTATGACGGCGACGCGGGCTTTGCCCAGATCCAGAAAGATGTCGAAACCTTCGCCGAACAAGAGGGGCGCCGCCCCCGGATGCTGGTCGTCAAGATGGGCCAGGACGGGCATGATCGCGGCGCCAAGGTCATCGCCACCGCCTTTGCCGATATCGGCTTTGACGTGGATGTGGGGCCTTTGTTCCAGACGCCCGAGGAAGCCGCGCAAGATGCCATCGATAATGACGTGCACGTCATCGGCATCTCGTCCCAGGCGGCGGGCCACAAGACGCTTGCGCCCAAGCTGATCGATGCCCTGAAAGCCGAGGGTGCGGGGGAAATCATCGTGATATGCGGCGGCGTGATCCCCCATCAGGATTACGAATTCCTGCAAAAGGCGGGCGTCAAGGCGATCTTCGGGCCGGGCACCAATATTCCGGCGGCAGCGCGCGATATCCTGGAACTGATCCGCGCGGCACGCGGCTAGGCGCCTGGGCGCGCCCAAAGCGACGGCAGGTGACGCGAAATTCGAAGCTTTCTCTTGCCCGAAGCGCACCCGTGACGCATCTACAGGGACAACTGAAAGGTATGTCCATGGCCCTGCCCGTTCGCCAGCAAGTCACCTATTGGGGCATCGCAGCCGCGGTGTTCCTCCTGGTTCTGTGGGCGCTTGGCGACGTCATATTGCCCTTCCTGGTGGGCATGGCGGTCGCCTATTTCCTCGATCCGGTGGCCGACAGGCTTCAACGGGTTGGCCTGTCGCGGGTCGCGGCGACGGTTCTGATTTCCCTGTTTGTACTGACGGTCGTGGTCATCGCGGCCCTGATCGTGGTGCCGGTGCTCATCCAGCAGACCACCGACCTGATCGAGGCCGCCCCCGCCCTGTTCGAACAATTGCGCAATTTCCTGACCGAAAGGTTTCCCGACCTGATGGACCAGGCGTCACCCCTGCGCCAATCGCTGGCCAGCATCGGGGAAACGATCCAGGCGCGCGGCGCCGAACTGCTGCAAAGCGTGCTGAGCTCTGCAGCGGGTGTCGTCAATGTTCTGGTGTTTCTCGTGGTGGTGCCGGTGGTGGCGTTTTACATGCTGCTGGATTGGGACAACATGGTGGCGCGCATCGACGAACTGTTGCCGCGCGATCACCAGCCGACCGTCCGCAAACTGGCCAGCCAGATCGACCAGACCCTGGCCAGCTTTGTGCGCGGTCAGGGCACGGTCTGCCTGATCCTTGGCACGTTCTACGCAGTGGCGTTGATGGTGGTGGGGCTGCAATTCGGCCTCGTGGTGGGGCTGATCGCCGGGCTGTTGACGTTCATCCCCTATGTCGGCGCGCTTGTGGGCGGTGGCCTGTCGGTCGGGCTGGCGCTGTTCCAGTTCTGGGGCGAATGGTGGCTGATCGTGGCGGTCGCGGCGATCTTTCAGGTGGGCCAGATGGTCGAAGGCAACATCCTGACCCCGAAACTGGTGGGGTCCTCCGTGGGCCTGCATCCGGTCTGGCTGATCTTTGCGCTGTCGGCCTTTGGCACCCTGTTCGGGTTTGCCGGGCTTCTGGTGGCCGTGCCGGTGGCCGCCGCCATCGGCGTCCTGGTGCGCTTCGTGATCGAACAGTACAAGGGCGGGCTGCTTTACAAGGGCCTGCACGGTCGGGAAGACCTGCCGGACAGCGGCGACGAATAATGGCTCGGCAACTGGTCCTTGATCTACCCATACGCGCCGCGATGGGGCGCGATGATTTCTTCGTGTCGCAAGCCAACGCCGCCGCCGTGGCCGGCATCGAAGCCTGGATTGGCTGGCCTCTGGCCAAGATGCTGCTGGTGGGCCCCGAAGGCGCGGGCAAAACCCACCTGGCCCATGTCTGGGCCGCGCAAAGCGGTGCTGTGATCATCTCGGCCGACGATATGTCCGAGGATCGCCTTCCGGCCCTGTCGGATGCGCCCGCACTGGGGGTCGAAGACGCGGACCGGATCGCGGGGGACCGCGCGCGCGAAACCTTGCTGTTCCATGTGCACAACGCGCTGGCACAGCGGGGCGCGCCCCTGTTGCTGACGGCACGAACCGCACCGGCCCAATGGGGCCTGACCCTGCCCGATCTGCAAAGCCGGATGCAGCAATCGGGTCTTTTGGCCCTGTCGCCGCCCGACGACACGCTGATCGCCGCCGTTCTGGTCAAACTGGCACAGGACCGTCAGCTGGCGCTGACGCCCAACATCCTGACCCATGTCCTGCCGCGCCTCGACCGGTCGTTGGCCTCGGTGCAGACCTTCGTGGCCGGCCTCGATGCCGAGGCCCTCACCACGCAAGAGCCGCCGCGCCTGAAACACGCCAAGGCGGTGCTGGCCCGAATGGGCAGCTAGCGCCCTCGACGCGGGCCGCGCGACATCGCAGTATGGGCCCGTCACACCGATGTCACGAACTCACCCTAGGCCCCTGCCCATGAGCTTTGCAGATTTCCTATCCGCCCCCCTGCCCGAACCGGTCTCGCTGCCCGAGGCGCAAATCTCGGGCCCGCAGCGGTTTTTCAATCGTGAGCTCAGCTGGCTCGCCTTCAACTGGCGCGTGCTGGAAGAGGCGATGAACCCGCGCGTGCCGCTGTTGGAACGGGTGCGGTTCATCTCGATCTCGGCGGGAAACCTTGATGAATTCTACACCGTCCGCGTGGCCGGCCTGCGCGAACTGGCGCAAGAGGGCAACCTGACACCGGCCGCCGACGGCCGCACGCCGGCGGAACAACTGCGCCTGATCAACGCCGACGCACGCCAGTTGATGCAGCACCAGCAGGCCGCCTGGGTCGCGCTTTGCAACGAGATGGAGCAACAGGGCCTGGAGGTGGTCACCGCCAAGAAGCTGACCGCGGCGGAAAAGAAACAGCTTCAGGAGGTGTTCCTGGCCCGCGTGTTCCCGGTGCTGTCGCCGCTGGCCATCGACCCGGCGCATCCGTTCCCGTTCATCCCGAACGAAGGCATCGCATTGGCCCTGCAGATGAAACGCGAACGCGACGGGAGGGTCTTGCGGGCGCTGTTGCCGATCCCGAACCAGATCGACCGTTTCCTGCGCCTGCCCGCGCCCGAGGGGCAGGCCCGCTTCCTGCCGCTGGAAGAAGTGCTGAAACTGCATATCGGGGCGCTCTTTCCGGGCTACACCCTGACCGGATCATGTTCCTTCCGCGTGCTGCGTGACAGCGACCTCGAAGTCGAGGAAGAAGCCGAAGACCTGGTGCGCGAATTCGAAACCGCGCTCAAGCGCCGCCGCCGGGGCGAGGTGGTCCGCCTGCAGATCTCGGCCGCTGCGCCCGAGGATCTGAAGACCGAGATTGTCGAACAGCTTCACGTCACCGGCGACGAGATCGTCGAGGTAAAGGGCATGGTGGGCCTTGTGAACCTCAAGGAACTGGTGATCGACGAACGGCCGGATCTGCTGTGGAAATCCTTCGTGCCGCGCGTGCCCGAACGGGTTCAGGACCACGACGGCGACATGTTCGCGGCCATTCGGCAAAAGGACATGCTGCTGCATCACCCCTACGAGACCTTCGACATGGTGATCCGGTTTCTGGCACAGGCCGCGCGCGATCCCAATGTTGTGGCGATCAAGCAGACCCTCTACCGGACCTCGAACGAAAGCCCGATCGTGGAGGCGTTGTGCGAAGCGGCGGAAAACGGCAAATCCGTCACCGCGCTGGTCGAACTCAAGGCCCGCTTCGACGAGGCCGCCAATATCCGCCAGTCGCGCAAGCTGGAGCGCGCGGGTGCGCATGTCGTGTATGGCTTCATCAACTACAAGACCCACGCCAAGATCTCGACGGTGGTGCGCCGCGAGGGCGACAGGCTGGTGACCTACACCCATTACGGCACCGGCAATTACCACCCGATCACGGCCCGGATCTACACCGACCTGAGCCTGTTCACCTGTGACGAGGCATTGGGCCGCGACGCGACCAAGGTGTTCAACTATATCGGCGGATATGCGGAACCCGAGGGGCTGGAAAACCTCTCGATCTCGCCCCTGACGATGAAATCCACCATCATCGACGGCCTGCGCGCCGAGGCGGACCACGCCCGTGCCGGCCGCGAGGCGATGGTCTGGGCCAAGATGAACAGCCTGATCGACGCCGATGTGATCGACGCGATCTACGAGGCCAGCCAGGCCGGCGTGAACATCGATCTGGTGATCCGTGGCATCTGCGGTCTGCGTCCCGGCGTCAAAGGCCTGAGCGAGAATATCCGGGTCAAGTCCATCGTCGGTCGGTTTCTCGAACACTCCCGCATCGTGTGTTTCGGCAACGGCCATGGCCTGCCGTCAAAAAAGGCGCGGGTCTATATCAGTTCGGCGGACTGGATGGGTCGAAACCTGAACCGGCGCGTCGAAACGCTCGTGGAATGCACCAATGCCACCGTCAAGGCGCAGATCGTCGGGCAGATCATGGCCGCCAACCTTGCAGATGTGGCGCAATCATGGGTGCTGCAACCCGATGGCAGCTACCTGCGGCCCGACCTGAGCGAGATCGAGAACCCGTTTTCGTGCCACCGCTTCTTCATGGAAAACCCCTCGCTGTCCGGTCGCGGCTCGGCTGGGGCCAAGGACGTGCCGGAACTTGCCCACTCCCATGATTGACCCGCGCGCGGGCAACGTGCCATCACTCCGGTCATGACGAACGCGAGCCTGCCAGTAAGCGCCGACGACCCCGCAGCGCTGCACCCCGAGTGGGGGCCGTTCGGGGTTCCGCTGTTCGAGACCACCGAGGCACAGGCATTGGCGCGTGTCGGGGTGATCGATATCGGCTCGAACTCGGTCCGGATGGTGATCTTCGATGGCGCGGCGCGCTCTCCGGCATATTTCTTCAACGAAAAGATTCTGTGCGGCCTTGGGGCCGGATTTGCCGAAACCGGGCGGCTGAACCCCGATGGCAAGATCCGGGCGGTGGCCGCGCTGCGCCGGTTTGCACGCCTTGCGGCATCGGCTGGCGTGGCCCCGATGCTGACCGTCGCCACGGCCGCCGTGCGCGACGCCGAGGACGGACCGGAATTCCGCCAGCAGGTGCTGACCGAAACGGGTCTCGACATTCATGTTGTCGACGGCGCCGAAGAGGCCCGGCTTTCGGCGCAGGGCGTGTTGCTTGGCTGGCCCGGCGCGCAGGGCATCATCTGCGACATCGGCGGATCGTCCATGGAACTGGCCGAGCTCTTGGGCGGCGGTGGCGTGGGGCACCGCGCAACGTCCGATCTGGGTCCTCTCAAGCTGATGGGGATCGCGGGCGGCAAGAAAGCGATCAGGGCGCATATCAAGACCGCGGTGGACGCGCTGGCCCAGGGATTCGAAGACCACCCCCGCCGCCTGTTCCTGGTCGGCGGCTCATGGCGCGCCATCGCGCGGATCGACATGGAACGGCGCGGCTATCCCCTCAAGGTGCTGCACGAATACCGGATGACGCCCAAGGCGATTCTCGAAACCATCAAGTACATTGGCAATTCCGACCTCGACACCCTGCGCCTGCAGACCGGAACCAGTGCCGAGCGGATGCGCCTGGTGCCGCTTGCCTCAGAGGTGCTCAAGGCTCTGGTCCGGCGGCTTGCTCCGAAAGAGGTGGCCGTCTCGTCCTACGGCATCCGCGAGGGGCTGTTGTACGAACAGATGTCCGAGGCGCTGCGCCACCGTGATCCACTGATCGAAGCCGCGCGTCACGCAGAAGCGCAGAACGCCAGGACACCGGGATTTGGGCGCGCGCTGTACCGGTTCGTGGAACCCATCTTTCCGCGCGCCAATGACAGCCAGAGGCGACTGATCCGGGCGGCCTGCCTGCTGCATGACGTCAGCTGGCGCGCGCATCCCGACTACCGGGCCGAGGTCTGTTTCGACAACGCCACCCGCGCCAACCTGGGCGGCCTGACCCATGGGGAACGGGTGTTTCTGGGGCTGGCGCTCTTGCATCGCTACAAGGGCAACCGCGACGGCACCAGCTTTGACGCCGATCTGCTGACGCTGTTGCCGGAGGCCAAGGTGAACGAGGCCGAGATCCTGGGCCGCGCGATGCGGTTCGGGGCGATGTTCGCCGTCGCCTCTCCGACCGATCACGGCAAACTGACCTATCGGTCCAAGCGCAAGGAACTGATCCTGACGCTTCTGACCACGGAAGGCGCCGACCTGTTCGGAGAGGTCGCAGAGGCGCGCTTCAAGGCGCTGGCCGGCGCGATGGGCGTCACCGCGATCGTCGAAGGCCCCGCCCGGTCATCATAGCGCCCAGGCGCCGGCGCGACTTGTGAGCGGATTTTCTTTGGCGTAGACGTCTCGGGATTGTTTTTTCGCAAGGGTTCCGATCGCATGCGCATGTCCCGCTATTTCCTGCCTGTTCTCAAGGAAACGCCTGCCGAGGCGCAGATCGTCAGCCATCGCCTGATGCTGCGGGCGGGCATGATCAAACAGGCGTCTGCCGGCATCTATTCGTGGCTGCCCCTTGGCTACAAGGTGCTGCGCAACATCGAACGCATCGTGCACGAGGAACAGATCCGCGCAGGCCACATCCCGATGCTGATGCCGACCCTGCAATCGGCCGATCTTTGGAAGGAATCCGGCCGCTACGACGCGTATGGCCCCGAAATGCTGCGCGTCCGCGACCGGCACGACCGCGACATGCTGTACGGTCCCACCAACGAGGAACTGATCACCGACATCTTCCGCAGCCACGTGACCAGCTACAAGGACCTGCCGCTGACACTTTACCACATCCAGTGGAAATTCCGCGACGAGATCCGGCCGCGGTTCGGCGTGATGCGGGGCCGCGAATTCCTGATGAAGGACGGCTACAACTTTGATTTGACAAAGGAAGACGCGCTTCACGCCTACAACCGGCACCTGGTCAGCTATCTGCGCACGTATGAGCGCATGGGTCTGCAGGCGATCCCGATGCGCGCCGACAGCGGGCCGATCGGCGGCGATGATACGCACGAGTTCCTGGTTCTCGCCGAAACCGGCGAAAGCGAGGTGTTCTACGATTCCCAGATCACCGAGCTGAAATTCGGCGACCGCGAGATCGATTACGATTCCGTGGACCAGTGCCAGGCAGTGCTTGAGGAATTCACCTCGCGCTATGCGCGCACGGACGAAACCCACGACGCTGCGGTCTTTGCGGAAATTCCGCAAGAACGCCAACGTGTTGCACGCGGCATCGAGGTCGGGCAGATCTTCTACTTCGGCACCAAGTATTCCGACGCTATGGGCGCATTGGTCGATGACGGCCAGGGCGGCCGCGTGCCCGTCCACATGGGCTCGCACGGGATCGGCGTGTCGCGCCTGATGGGCGCGATCATCGAGGCGTCCCACGACGACAACGGCATCATCTGGCCCGAGGGCGTGACACCGTTCCATGTGGGAATCGTGAACCTCAAACAGGGCGATGCAACCTGCGATGGGGCCTGCGAGGATCTGTACAAGGCCTTCGCCGCAAAGGGGCTCGAGCCGCTGTATGACGACCGCACCGAACGGGCGGGGGCGAAATTCGCCACCATGGACCTGATCGGCCTGCCCTGGCGGATCACGGTCGGGCCACGTGGCCTTGGCAATGGCGTGGTGGAACTGACCAGCCGCAAGACCGGCCAATCCGAAGAAATGAGCCCCGAGGCCGCCGTCGCCCGCGTGGCCGAGATCTACGCCCCGCATATGGGGTGATGACATCCGGCGTCGCGCCTGCATGCGGGCGCGACGGGCACCCGATCCGGGCGTGCACTGACCGCTTGCATGATCCCGTGATTGCGGCAACCTGTTCGGGTGACCCAAATCATCTCAAGGGCCCAACAGGATGAGCGTCGAGACAGATCTTGTGATACGCGACGGGCAGATCGTGACCCCGCACGGCATCGTCGAGGGCGATCTGGCCATCACCGGACAGCGGATCACCTCCATCGGGACGCCCATCAGGTCCGCCCGGTCCGAGGTATCGGCCAGGGGCAGACTGGTCATGCCGGGCGGCGTCGACGCCCACGCCCATATCGAACAGATGTCCGGCATGGGCCAGTGGAACGCCGACACGTTCGAGACCGCCACCCGGTCCGCCGCCATGGGGGGCACCACCAGCGTCATTTCCTTTGCCGCACAGGCCGAGGGCCAGCCCCTGACCGAAACGGTATCGGATTACGCCGCGCGCGCCCGGCGTGGCGCGATGATCGACTATGCCTTCCACATGACGCTGACCGATACCAATGCCGTGGGCTTTGACGCCGATCTTGGCGCACTGATCGCGGCGGGCCACCGGTCGCTCAAGGTCTTCACGACCTACAATATCCAACTCAGCGACGCCCAGATCCTGCAGATCTTCGCCCTGGCGCGTCGGCACGGCGCGCTTGTCTGTGTGCACGCTGAAAACGACGCCATCATCGCGCAGGCCAAGGAGGCCCTGATCCGGGCGGGTCATACCAGGCCGCGGGATCATGCCCGCGCGCGCCCCCGCATGGCCGAGATCGAGGCGGTCGAACGTATCTGCCGCTTTGCCGAATACCTCGACCAGCCGGTGATGTTGTTTCACATTTCCACCGCCGAAGGCGCGGCCGCCCTTCGCGCGGCCCGCGCGCGCGGCGCGCCGGTCTGGGCAGAAACCTGTCCCCACTACCTGTTCATGACGGCGGATGTGCTCGACAAACCCGGCCTGGAAGGCGCCAAGTGGATGTGTTCGCCGCCCCAACGCACGCAGGCCGATCAGGCTGCCCTTTGGGACGCTCTGGATGATGGAACGCTTGACCTGGTGTCGTCCGATCACGCCCCCTACCGGTTCGACGAAACCGGCAAGCTGTCGGCCGGCCCGAACGCGCCGTTCCACCAGATCGCCAACGGATTGCCGGGGCTTGAAACCCGCCTTCCCCTGATGTTCGACGCGATGGTGTCAAAAGGCCCACAGGGCCCCGAGGCCTTTGCCCGGATCACCGCCACCAACCCCGCGCGGCTTTACGGCCTGCCGAACAAGGGGGCGATCGCCGAGGGGATGGACGCCGACCTGGTGATCTGGGATCCGGAAAAACAGGTCACCTATGGCGCCGACGACCTGCACGACAACGTGGGCTACAACCCGTGGGAAGGCCGCACCATCACTGGATGGCCCGAACATGTCTTCTTGCGCGGGCAGGCGATCGTGCAACATGGCGACGCCCTTGGAACGCCGGGCAGCGGGCAGTGGATCGCGCGGCCCGAACTGACCGCGAAACCGACGGGCACCCGGTCCCCCGAGGCCCCCGTCGCATGAGCACCCTGATCGTCATCAATCCCAATTCGTCGCAGCAGGTCACCGATGGCATCGACGCGGCCATCGATCCGCTGCGCGCCTTGGGCACCCCGATCCGGTGCCTGACCCTGGCCGAAGGGCCGCCGGGCATCGAAAGCCAGCGGCAAGCTGACCTGACCATCGCGCCCATGCTGGCGCTTGCCGCCGCTCAAACCGACGCGGCGGGCTTTGTGATCGCGTGTTTCGGCGATCCGGGCCTGCATGCATTGCGCGACCAGACCGATCTGCCCGTCATCGGCATTCAGGAGGCGGCCGTGATGACCGCGCTGACCCTCGGCCAAAGGTTCGGCGTGATTGCCATCTTGCCGCCCTCGATCCCCCGCCATCTGCGGGCCTTTGGCGCGATGGGCGTTCTGGACCGGCTTGCCGGCGACCGCGCCCTTGGGCTTGGCGTGGCCGATCTGGCCGATCCGGGCAAAAGCCTTGGCGCGATGATCGCCACCGGCAAACGCCTGCGCGACGAAGACGGGGCGGATGTTCTGATCATGGGATGCGCCGGCATGGCGCATTACCGCGACCCCGTGCAGGATGCGACCGGCCTGCCGGTGGTGGAACCCTCCCAGGCCGCAGTCCAGATGGCGCTTGGGCATATCGCCCTTGGCCTGTCCCACAAACCGCAGGGATCCGATCATGCTAGATGAAACCACCAAGGGCGTCTTCACGATCGCCGTCACCCCGTTCCTTCCCGATGGGGCGCTGGATTTCGACAGCATCGACCGCATGGTCGACGCCTATATCGAAAAGGGCGCCGACGGATTGACGATCCTTGGCATGATGGGCGAGGCCGGGAAATTGTCCGCCGCGGAATCCATCGCGGTCGTTCGGCGGGTCATCGCGCGGTCCACGGTCCCGGTCATTGTCGGTGTGTCCGCGCCGGGTTTCGCCGCGATGGCCGAGTTGAGCCGGGATGCCATGGCGGCCGGGTGCGCCGGTGTCATGGTTGCGCCGCCATCAAACCTGCGCACCGACGCGCAGATCGTCGGCTACTACCACAACACCGCCGAAGCATTGGGCGATATCCCGTTCGTCTTGCAGGATTTCCCTCTTGCCACCGGTGTCCAGATCTCGACCTCTGTGATCCTCAAGATCGTCGAAGACTGCCCCACCTGCGTGATGCTCAAGCACGAGGACTGGCCCGGCCTGGAAAAGATCAGCGCGTTGCGTGCCGCCTCGGATGCCGGATCGCGGCGCATTTCCATCCTGTGCGGCAATGGCGGCATGTACCTGCTGGAAGAGCTCTTGCGCGGCGCCGATGGCGCCATGACCGGCTTTGGCTACCCCGAAATGATGGCGCAGGTTCTGGCCGCCTACACCGCCGGCGACCTGGGCCGCGCCCGCGATATCTTTGACGCCTACATGCCGATGGTCCGATACGAGGCGCAGCCCGGTCTGGGGCTGGCGATCCGCAAATACTCGTTGGCCAGACAAGGTGTCATCGCGCATGCGACCCTGCGCAAACCGGGCGCGGGCTTGACCGCCATGGCCATGGCCGAAGTCGATGCCCTTGCGGCGCGGCAAGCCACACGCCTGAAGGACCTGGGCCTCTAGTCAGGGCCGGTCCCGCGCGGCCTCAGCCCTCAAGCTCGGTGGCGAACGACCTGCTTGGCCGCCCTTCCGCCTTGCGCGCGGCATCGGCGGCCTTGATGGCCGCGTCGATCCCCGTACGGTCCGTGGTGCCCGAGAAATTGTCGCGCGTGGGCAGCGCCTCGGCCACATGGGCGAACCGTTCAAAGGCAACGTCGTACAGGCGGCGCAACTCTGCCAGCGGATCGGGGTGATCGTCGGCGCGCAGCGACAGCCACGGGTAATCCTCGGTCCGGTGGATCACCAAGGCCGCCGATTGCGTGCCGCGCTTGTCGCCGCCGGCCTCGGCCCCGGCTTCCATCGCCGCCATCAGCCGTTCGGCCAGTGGCAGGTCCATATGCGCCTGGTAGGCCGCAAGCGTATCGGCAACGACCGCCTCACCGGCCAGCATGTTGCCCGCGACCGAAACGCCGTCTCCGGCCATGTGGCCGCACCAGTCGACGCAATCCGCCCCGGTATGGGCCGCGGTCTGTCCGTTGGCGTCGATCATGTGAATTTGACGGATCGCCTGGCCACCGTCGCGGTGGACCAGATCGGTCACGACATCCGCGGCGGCCTCCCCCCGGGCCAGGCGATCCGCGGCCTCCAGGCCCCATATGGGGCTGACGAAGGCCTGTGTCGCGACGGCACATTTGCCGCCTCTCAAATGCGGCACCAGCGCACCCACCGCGAAAAAGCGGCTGGCGACAGCGACGCCGTAATGGCCGGTCCCGGGATCACGTGCGACGATGGAATAAGTCATGTCATGCTCCTTTTGGCGCTCAACGCCCTATGGCGTAGGCCTGCATCAGCCGTGGCGTCGCGGCCGCTTTCAACATCCCGTCCTGGGTTCGCGACGCGGCCGTCAGGCGGCCCACCGTCCAGGGGGCTGCGACCTCCACGTTGTGGCCGCGGGCCCGCAGGTCATCGATGACGCTGTCGCCAAAGGCGGGTTCCACCATCAGATGCCCCGGATTTGTGGCGCGCGGGTAAAAGGACGACTGGAAATGCCCGGTGTGAAACAGCGGCGCGTCGATGCCTTCTTGCAGGTTCAGGTCGCCATGCACCAACCGCAGGAACAAGATCAACTGCCACTGGTCCTGCTGATCGCCACCCGGCGTGCCAAAGGCCAGGTCCAGCGATCCGTCCCGTTTGGCGGCCATCGACGGCGACAGCGTGGTGCGGGGGCGACGCCCCGGCGCAAGCGATGTCGGCAACCCTTCGTCCAGCCAGAACATCTGCGCCCGCGAATTGAGCGGCATCCCCAGGCCGGGGATCACCGGCGAGGATTGCAGCCAGCCCCCCGACGGCGTCGCCGAGACCATGTTGCCCCAGCGGTCGATCACGTCGATATGCACGGTATCGCCGCGTTTCTCGGTCAGATGCGCCATGGTGGGTTCGCCCGCGCCGACGCCCGACCCGGCCTCGCCCTTGACCGCGGCACGGGCCACGGCCGCAACGGCCCATTCCTCCAACCCGGCAATGTTGCCCGGCCGCTGTTCGAAAGACGCCGTCGCGCCGATCAGATCGCGGCGGACTGCGGCGTATTCCGCCGACAACAGCGTCGCCATCGGGATATCGGTATGATCGGGATCGCCGTAATAGGCCTCGCGGTCCGCAAAGCTCAGCTTCATGGCCTCGGTCACGGTATGCACGAAATCCGCCCCATTCAGATCCATCCCGCCCACATCCGTCCCCGACAGGGTCATCAGCGTTTGCAACAGGGTCGGGCCTTGTGTCCACGCGCCACCCTTCCAGACGGTCCAGTCCTCGTAGTCGACGCTGAGCGGGGCTTCGTAAGTGGCCTGCCAACCGGCCATGTCCTGTCCGGTCAGCACGCCCTTGCGCCGTTCGCCTGCGGCGTCCATCACGCAGGCGTCGCGCAGGTAGCTGTCGATCGCCTCGGCCACGAACCCTTCGTAGAACGCACGGCGGGCGGCCTCGATCTGGGCCTCGCGCCCCTCGACCGCTTCGGCTTCGGCCAGGATCCGGTCCCATGTGTCCGCCAGATCGGGATTGCGGAACAGGCTGCCCGGCTCGGGGGCCTGACCGCCCGGAAGCCAGGTGGTGTAGGATGTGGGCCATTCCGTCTCGAAGAACTCCGCCAATCCCGCGATCGTGTGGGACACACGCGGCAAGGTCGGATGACCCGTGCGCGCATAGTAGATCGCGGGGGCCAGCACATCGCGCAGGGGCAAGCGCCCGTGATCGCGCAGCATCAGCATCCACGCGCCGAATGCTCCCGGAACGACGGTTGCCAACAGGCCCGAACCGGGGATCAGCGTCAGACCCTCCTGCAGGTAGTGATCGATCGTGGCCCCGGCCGGCGCCGTGCCTTGCCCACAGATCATCGTCGGTTGCGCGTCGCCCGCAGGCCGGATCATCAGGGGCATGTCGCCAAGCGGCCCGTTCAGATGCGGCTCGACCACGTTCAGGGTAAAGCCCATGGCGGCGGCCGCGTCAAAGGCATTGCCCCCCTGCTCGAGCAGTTTCATGCCCACCGCCGAAGCGATCCAGTGGGTCGAGGCCGCAACACCGAACGTGCCGGTGATTTCTGGGCGTGTCGTGAATGTCATGGGGCTATCCGCCGTTCAAGAAGTGTCAGTGGTCGCGCGGGTCGAGCGCGTCGCGCAGCCCGTCGCCAAACAGGTTGAAGCCAAGCACGACCAGGAAAATCCCGGCCCCCGGATACAGGGCCATCCAGGGGGCCTGTTCGAGGAAATTCTTGGCGATGTTGAGCATCGATCCCCAGGACGGCGCGGGCGGCTGCTGTCCGAGCCCAAGAAACGACAGCGACGCCTCGGCAATGATGGCGGTGGCGATGGTCAGCGTCGCCTGCACCAGGATCGGCGGAAAGATGTTGGGCAGGATATAGCGCCAGATCAGGGCGAAGTGGCCCACGCCGACGGCGCGCGCGCTTTCAACGTAGTCCTCGGTCATCACCGACATCGTCTGCCCCCGCGCCAGCCGGATGAAGATCGGCATGGCCGAGACACCGATGGCGATCATCGCATTGGTCAGCGACGGCCCGAGGAACGCGGCCAGAGCGATGGCCAGGATCAGGAAAGGTGCCGCCAGGAGCGCCTCGGTAAAGCGCGAGATCACCGCATCGGTCCAGCCCCTGAGGTAGCCCGACAGAACACCCAACGGCACGCCAAGCGCCACCGCGATGACGACCGAGACGACACCGGCCAGCAGCGAGGCGCGCGCGCCCCAGACCATGCGCGCCATCACGTCGCGTCCGATTTCGTCCGTGCCGAAGGGATGCGCCGCAGACGGGGCCTGGCGCACCGCCAGCCAGTCGGTCGCCGTCGGATCGGGGATCGGCAAAACCGGCGCGAGCACCGCGACCGCCACGAAAAAGGTGACCATCACGCCGCCCAGCAAGGCGGCAGGATTGGCGCGCAGCTTCTTCCAGATCCGGCTTTCCCTTTTCGGAAGGCTTTCGATGGCCGAAGCGGCGTTCTGTGGGCCCATGGCGATGGTCATTCGTCTCTCATCCTCGGGTTCAGGACGCGGTAGGCCACGTCAGCGAGAAGGTTCATGAAGATGAAGGCCACGCCGGTGCACAGCACGATGCCCTGCACCACCGCGTAGTCACGGTTGAACACGGCATCGACCACCAGCTTGCCAAATCCCGGAATGGTAAAGATCTGTTCGGTCAGAACCGCGCCGGCCAGAAGCTCTCCGAACAACAGCGTCGTGACCGTCACGATCGGGATCAGCGCGTTTCTCAGCGCGTGTTTCACCAGCACCACGCGTTCGGCCAATCCCTTGGCGCGCGCGGTTCGGATGTAATCGGATTTCAGCACGCTCAACATTGCGGATCGCGTGTGCCGCATCAGCGTCGCGGCGATCGCGGTGCCCAGCACGAAGGCCGGCATCAGCATCGTTCGCAGCGATTGCAGCGGGTCCTCGGAAAACGGCTGGTAGCCGGACGCCGGCAGCCAGCCCAGTTTGACCGACACCAGCAAGATCATCATGATCCCCAGCCAGAAGTTCGGCACCGACAGGCCCGATAGTGCCACGACATTGGCGAGCCAGTCGATCCAGGTGCCCTTCTTGTAGGCCGACAGAACGCCCGCCGGCACCCCGATGAAAATCGCGATGACCAGCGCCATCACTGCCAGCTGGATCGTCACGGGGAGCTTTTCACCGATCAATTCCAGCACCGGCTGGTTGGTGCGCAGCGAAATCCCCAGATCCCCGCGCAGCGCGTTGCCAACCCAGTAGAGATACTGCATCGGCAGCGGGTCGTTCAGGCGGTATCTCTCGCGCAGCAACTCGATCAATTCGGGGTCGCGTTCCTCGCCCGCCATCGCCAGCACCGGATCGCCGGGCAGCAGCTTTTGCAGCGTGAACACGAAAATCGAAATCAGGATGATGGTCGGTATCGCGACAAGGAGGCGTCGGCCTATGAAGGCAAGCATGGCGGTCGTCCCGTTGACAGGAAGGGGATGGAAGGGCTGCGCGACGCGAAGGCCGCGCAGCCCGATCTCAGGGTGTCGCCGTCACTCCGCGACAGTCACACCCTCAAGCCGGATCATCCCGTCGGGATAGGCCACGAAGCCGTCGACGCCGTCCGACAGCGCCCAGATCCACACCGGGTGGTAGAGATAGATGATCGGCAGATCGGCGTTCAGGATCTCGCGGGCGGCGTTGTAGCTGGCCAGGCGGGTTTCCAGAACGGTCGAGGTGCGCGCCGCGTTCAGCAGGTCATCCACCTCGGTGTTGGAATAGCCCGAGTCGTTGATGCCACCGCCGGTGGTCATGAACTGGTGGATGTTGCCATCGGGATCGACCCGGCCGGACCAGCCGATCTGGCTTGCGGTGTAATCGCCCGCCGATTGATCGGCGAGAAGCGTCGCGAATTCCTTCGCTTCGATCTCGATCCGGATGCCCGCCTCGCTGGCCATCGCCTGGATCACCTGCATCAGCTGCAGCTGCACCGGGTTGTTGGCCACCTGGATGGTGATGTCGATGCCATCTGCAAAGCCTGCCTCGGCCAGCAATGCCTGGGCCGCCGCCACGTCACGTTCGGGCACGGGGAAGGCATCGTTGTACCAGGGCGAGGTTGGCGGGAACGGCTGGTTGCCCGGCGCGAACGCGCCCTCGAACACCACCTGGTTGATCACGTTGCGATCGATCGACAGCGACAGGGCCTGGCGGATGCGTGCATCCTGACCCAGCGGTGTGTCGGCCCCTGCCCCGTTGGCCACGTTGATTGTCATGCCCTGGTAGCCAAGCGACACCGCCTGTTCCACCGACAGGCTGTCATCGGCGTTGACCGACGGCAGATCGGTGGCGGCCAGACGCTCCAGCATGTCCAGATCACCCGCGCGCAGGTTGGCCAGACGCACGGTGGTGTCCGGGATCGGCAGGAAGGTCACGGTCTCGATGGAGATCGCATCCGCGTTCCAGTAGTCGTCAAAGCGTTCCAGCACGATGCGATCCTGCTGCACGCGGTCCACAAAGCTGAACGGCCCGGAACAGACCGGGTTGAGGCCGAAATCGGTGCCCGCCGCCTCGAAGGCGGTCGGCGACAGCATCATGCCGGCGCGGTCGGCCAGCTGCGCCAGAAGCGTCGCGTCGGGCGCGCCCAGGCTGAGGGCGATGGTATACTCATCCACCACTTCCACGCCGGTGATCGAGCTCAGTTCGGACTTGCGGCGGCTTTCCGGCAGGTTCTGGCTGCGGTCGATATTGGCGGCCACGGCAGCGGCATTGAAGGGCGTGCCGTCGTGGAACGTCGCCCCTTCGCGCAGCGTCATGGTCAGGGTCAGGCCATCCTCGGACCATTCCCAGCCTGTCGCCAGCTGCGGAATGATTTCCAGGCCGGGCGTGATATCCACCAGCTTGTCGCAAAGCGATGCATACACGATGCGACCCACGAATGTCCGCGACTGGTCGGGGTCAAGAACATCCGGGTCTTCTTGCAGGCCGATGCGCAGATCCTGCGCCTGCAACGCCGTCGCGGCCAGGCCAAACGCCAGGGCAAGGGTCACTGTTTTCGACTGTTTCATATCAAATATCCTCCGTCGGTTATGTAGCTGGTCGTAATCAAGGGTCGTCGGGGTGGCTCGGCTTTGCGCCAAGCGCTTGCGCGTAAAGCGCGAAACGTCGTGTCGCGCCCTCGCTTCGCGCTGGTTCAACACCGCTCAGCCCGTCAAGGTGCAGGGTATCGGCGTGATGACAGGCCACCTGCCGTCCGTCCGGCGTATCGTTCAGGACAGGGCGTTTGGCAGCGCAAATTTCGGTGGCATAGGGGCAGCGCGGGTGAAACCGGCAGCCCGAAGGCGGATTGATCGGGTTGGGCGGATCGCCATCCACCTGGGTGCGGGCCGGACGCGCGCCGAAGCTGGCAACGGGGATCGCGGCCAACAGGGTTTCCGTGTAGGGGTGGCGGGGGTCGGTATACAGCGTCTCGGCCGGGCCGCATTCCACGATCTCGCCCAGGTACATCACCGCCACCCGGTCGGCCATGTGCCGGATCACCGCCAGATCATGGGCGATGACGATCAGGGTCAGGCCGAATTCTTCCTTCAGGTCTTCCAGCAGGTTCACCACCTGCGCCTGGATCGACACATCCAGCGCGCTGACCGGTTCGTCCCCGATCAGAACGGTCGGCCCGGTCGCCAGCGCCCGCGCGATCCCGATGCGCTGGCGCTGACCGCCGGAAAACTCGTGCGGATAGCGATCGGCATGCACCGGGGCCAGCCCGACGCGCGACAACAGTTCCGCCACCCGCGTGCGCCGGTCCTGCGGCGTGCCGATGCCATGCACCTTCAGCGGCTCTTCGATCAGGGCGCCGATCGTCATCTGCGGGTTCAGCGACGAAAACGGATCCTGGAACACGAATTGCAGGTCCTTGCGCAGGGTCCGCATCCGCGCGGCATCCACATGCGCCATATCCTCGCCATCGTACCAGACCTCGCCGCCCGTGGGATCGATCAGACGCAACAACAACCGCGCAAGCGTCGACTTTCCGCATCCGCTTTCGCCGACCACGGCAAAGGTTTCGCCCTGGGCCACATCAAACGATACGCCATCCACGGCGCGCACCACCGTGGGCGCCCCGAACAGGGGCCGCTTGGTGACGAATTCCTTGCGCAGATCGCGCGCCGACAGGATGGCCGTCATGTTCCCGTCTCCTGAAAGCTTGGTTCGGGCCGGGTGTCGAGCCCCAGTTCAAGGGGCGCATGGACACAGGCCACCTTGTGCCCGTCGCCGCAGTCGCGCAGCGGCGGGACCCTGTCACAAGCGTCGGTCCGAAACGGACAGCGCGTGGCAAACCGGCAGCCCGGCGGCATCATTCCCGCCTGCGGCACCATGCCCGGCACCGTCACCAGCCGGGCACTGCGCGCCCCCAGCGACGGCATCGAGCTCATCAGACCGATGGTGTAGGGATGCTGCGGGTCGGTAAAGATGCGTTCCGCCGTGCCCGCCTCGGCGATGCGGCCGCCATACATGACCGCAACCTTGTCGGCCATCTCGGCCACGACACCGAGGTCATGGGTGATCATGATCATCGCCGCGCCGGTTTCGGATTGAAGGCTGCGCATCAGGTCGAGGATCTGCGCCTGAATGGTCACATCCAGCGCGGTTGTCGGTTCATCGGCGATCAACAGCTCGGGGTCGTTGGCCAGCGCCATGGCGATCATGGCCCGCTGCCGCATGCCGCCCGACAACTGGTGCGGATATTCATCGATGCGCTTTTCCGGTGCCGGGATACGCACCCGGCGCAACATCTCGAGCGCGCGCCCACGGGCCTCGGCCTGGGACACGCCCTTGTGCTGGCGCACCGATTCCGCGATCTGCTCGCCGATGCGCAAACCGGGGTTCAGCGATGTCATGGGCTCCTGAAAGATCATCGCCATGCGCCCACCCCGGATCTGGCGCAGGCGGGCGATGTCCATCGACAACAGATCCTCGCCGGAAAACCGCGCGCTGCCCCCCGCGATCGACAATGGCGGCGATTGCAGCAGACCCATCAGCGCAAGCGCCGTGAGGCTTTTCCCGCATCCCGATTCCCCCACAAGGCACAGCGTTTCGCCCGGCTCCAGCGTGAAGGACACGTCATCGACGAGGCTCTGGTCGGACTGGCCCAGCCGGATCGACAAACCCTGAACATCCAGAAGAGGGGGCTTGAGCTCCGACATCAATCCGCCCCCCGCTCACGGGCGCGCTTCAGGTTCTCGCGCAACAAGATCAGGTGCGCGCGCATGCCTGCACGGGCCGCGTCTTCGTTGCGGGCATCGATCGCATCGACGATGGCCTGATGCTGCAGGTCATATTCACGCACCAGTTCCGGCGACCGCGCCAAGAGCCGTTCCTGCTGCCAACGGTGGTTGCTGCGCACCTCGTTGATCAGCCCGAAGGCCGTCAAGAGAATGGGATTGCCCGCGATCCGCGCAATCAGGCGGTGCAGCGATCCGTCCCACAATTCGGCGGCATCCGCATCGACCGCCTGCGATGTGCGGTCCGCCAGATCGCGCATTCGGGCAACATCGTCGGATGTGGCGCGCCGCGCGCACAGCGCCGCCAGTTCCGGCTCCAGCGCCAGACGCGCTTCCATCACGCTCAGCGGATCGGTGTCCTCGGCAATCACGGCGGCCAGCCGTTCCCTCGGATCGGGCGGTTCGCCCGCAAAGGTGCCTTTGCCCTGCTTGCGCCAGATCAGCCCCTCGGCCTCGAGCGCATCCAGCGCGCGCCGCACGGCCCGGCGGCTGATCCCGAACCGATCGCACAGATCGCGTTCGGTGGGCAACTTGCCGTCCGCACCGATCGCACCACGACGGATCATGTCGCGGATATTCGCCCGGGCAGCAGAGGCGTTGTCGGTATCGAGCATTCCGTTGGCGACTTTCGTGGCTGACAGAGGCGTGGACCAAACACAAATTGGTTCGGACCATTAATGGTTATGGTCCCAGCTTTGCATGCGTCAAGTGATTCCCCAAACCGCGGACACGGGGGAGGACTCGACCACCGCTTTGCCTATTATCTGGGCGTTTTCGACGGCGGCTGCCGCAACTCAGATCAGCACATGCCAAGAATTCGACCGCGCAGGCATCTGACCGGAGCCCGCGCGCAGGCAGCGCGCCGACTATTCGTATCGAAAGATTCTGCGCCGTGCGCCCGGGCCGGACCTGCCCCGGATCACGCCTGCAGCGACCGGACCCCCAACTCGCCTTCGCGCGCGGCCTTCATGGCCTGGGCGGCGGCATGGCTGGCTGCCAGTGTCGTGAAATAAGGGATCTTGTCGTTCAACGTCACCGACCGCATGGACCGGGAATCTTCGACCGCCTGCGCGCCTTCGGTGGTGTTGAGCACCAGCTGCACGCCGCCATCCTTGATGATGTCGACCACGGTGCGGCCGCCCTCATAGGCCTTGTTCACCACGTCCGACGCAATTCCATGCTCCGACAGGTACGACGCGGTGCCGCGTGTCGCCAGCAGGGTCAGGCCCAGGTCGGTCAGGATGCGGGCCGCCTCGATCAGGACCTCGGTCTTGTCGGCATCCTTGATCGAGATAAACACAACGCCCGCGTCCGGCAGCACGGTGCCAGCCCCAAGCTGCGCCTTCAGGAAGGCGCGGGGGAAGGTGCGATCCCACCCCATGACCTCACCGGTGGACCGCATTTCCGGCCCAAGCAGCGTGTCGACCCCGGG
>CAYWTM010000012.1:0-48410 GCA_964460185.1 uncultured Roseicyclus sp.
TGCGCCGAACTGGGGGCGCTGCCGCTGGTGCACGCCGAAAACGGCGACATCGTGCAGGAATTGCAGAACAAGTACATCGCCGAAGGGATCACCGGCCCCGAGGGGCACGCCTATTCCCGCCCGCCCGAGGTGGAGGGCGAGGCCGCCAACCGCGCCATCATGATCGCCGATGCCGCCGGCACGCCGCTTTATATCGTGCATGTGTCGTGCGAGCAGGCGCACGAGGCCATCCGCCGCGCCCGTCAAAAGGGGATGCGGGTCTATGGCGAACCGCTGATCCAGCACCTGACGCTGGATGAAAGCGAGTATTTCAACAAGGATTGGCAATATGCCGCGCGCCGCGTGATGTCGCCGCCGTTCCGGTCAAAGGACCACCAGGCCTCGCTCTGGGCGGGTCTGTCGGCGGGATCGTTGCAGGTGGTTGCAACCGATCATGCCGCCTTTACCGACAAGCAAAAACAGATGGGCCTCGATGATTTCCGGACCATCCCCAACGGGACCGGCGGGCTCGAGGAACGCATGGCGATGTTGTGGACAAAGGGTGTGGAGACCGGCCGCCTGACGCCCGAGGAATTCGTCGCGGCCACATCGTCGAACATCGCCAAGATCCTGAACATCTACCCGATGAAGGGCGCGATCGTGCCGGGCGCCGATGCCGATGTGGTGGTCTGGGACCCGACGATTTCCAGGACGGTATCCGTCAGCACCCAGAAATCCATCATCGATTACAATGTCTTCGACGGGATGGAGGTGACGGCGCAGCCGCGCTATACGCTGTCGCGCGGTGATGTGGTCTGGGCCTATGGCCAGAACAGCCAGCCACAGCCCGGTCGCGGCAAATTCGTGCGCCGCAGCCCCTATGCCAGCGCCTCGACCGCGTTGAGCAAGTGGAAGTCGCTGACCACGCCCCGCAAGATCGAACGCAACCCGTTGAATATCCCGAGCGGGGTTTGAGTGGGTAGCACCTTGCTTCGGGGGAGTGTAGCCTACTGGGCAGCAGTCTGCGCCGGTGCGCTGCTGGTGGGCGTTGTCCTTCTCTTTGGTGGAATGCTCTTTGGGCAACATGCAGATTCAGTTGTATTGTCTCGAGTCGAGGCGCCTTTCATATTCGTGATCCTGTACGTACTCGCCGGCGTCATTGCGTTCATTCCGTTTTTGCTTGTCTACGGCGCGCTGAATACTCTTGAATTATTCAACGTTTGGTCAGCGATGGCATTTGGGGCGGCATTCATCCCGTTTCTGTCCTTGCTTCTCTCGTTGCTAAGGAACGGGCAAGCTGAATGGTCTCGCCTGACTGCATTTGCAAGCATTGAGGGAGCATTGCTATTGGCGTTCGGGGTGGTGCAAGGTTGGATCCTTTGGAAGGTAAATCGACTTTTGCTCGAAAATGGATTGGGAACATAACGTGGATCCGGCAACTCAATCAGACACATCGGGGGCACCCGTCATCTCCGCCCAGTGCCTGGACCTCACGTTCCAGACGAATGACGGCCCGGTGCAAGCCCTCTCGGACGTGTCGCTGGACATCGACAAGGGCGAATTCGTCAGCTTCATCGGCCCGTCGGGCTGTGGCAAGACCACCTTTCTGCGCACCATCGCGGCACTGGAACATCCCACCGGAGGCAGCCTCAGCGTCAATGGCATGACCCCCGACCAGGCACGCCAGAACCGGGCCTATGGCTATGTGTTCCAGGCGGCGGGGCTCTACCCTTGGCGGACGATCGAAAAGAACATCAAGCTGCCGCTCGAGATCATGGGATTCGACCGGGCCGAGCAGGAAAAGCGCGTGAACAACGTCTTGCATCTTGTTGATCTGGAAGGATTCGGAAAGAAATTTCCATGGCAACTGTCGGGCGGCATGCAGCAGCGCGCATCCATCGCGCGGGCCTTGGCGTTCGACGCCGATATCCTGCTGATGGACGAACCGTTCGGGGCGCTCGATGAAATCGTGCGCGATCACCTGAACGAACAGTTGCTCAAGCTCTGGGCGCGGACGGAAAAGACCATCGGTTTCGTCACCCATTCCATTCCCGAGGCGGTGTATCTGTCGACCAAGATCGTTGTCATGTCGCCCCGGCCCGGGCGGATTACCGATGTGATCGACAGCCCCCTGCCCAAGGATCGTCCGCTCGATATCCGCGATACGCCCGAGTTCCTGGAGGTCGCCCACCGGGTGCGCGAGGGGCTGAGGGCGGGGCATGCCTATGATGATTGAGACGATCCCCCAGGTCGCGCCGCGCCGGGGCGTGGCCGCAGATGCCGCGTGCTGCGCCGAGATCGTGAACCGCTGGATCGACGCCATGCCGTGGATGCCGCGGCTGCATGACCATGCAGCGGTAGGCGCCTTCTGCGAAAGGGTCGTCTTCGCCGGGCAGCAGGTTTGGGTCGCGGGCGATCCCGTCGCGGGCTTTGTGGCGGTCGACAGGGGCGCGGGGATGATCACGGGGCTCTCTCGTGGACAAACGGGCCAGGGGATCGGCAAGGCATTGCTGGATCGGGCCAAGGTGGCGCGGGATCGGCTCGACCTGTTTTGCTTTCAGGCAAACACGCGCGCGCGGCGGTTCCATGCGCGCGAGGGGTTCGTCGAACACGATGCCGGCGGCCACGGGAACGAGGAAGGCCTGCCTGACATCTTGATGCGGTGGGAGGCCTCATGAGCGACACCGCAAACCCTGCGATGTACGGTCCGAAAGGTGCAGCCCGCTGGCTGGGGACCGCTTCGTCGGCGGTGTTGCCGATCATGGCGGTCGTCGCGGCGATTGTCGCGATCTGGTATGGCGGCAGCGTGATGATGAACCGCGCCTGGACGCTGGATCAGGCCGAACGGCGGGGGCTGGATCTGACGGTATCCGAGATCATCGCCGACACGTTGAACCAGGATCGCCCCATTCTGCCCACGCCGCTGCAGGTGTTTGACGAATTGTGGGCCACGACCGCGGGCGAGCCGTTGATGCGCGAGCGCCGCGGCGAGATGCAGGGCAATCCACGCTCGTTGTTCTTTCACGCCTACCACACGCTTGCCCCCACGCTGATGGGCTTTGTGTTCGGCGGCTTCATGGGCGTTTTGTTGGCGGTTGGTATCGTGCACAGCCGCGCGATGGATATGTCCGTGATGCCCTGGGCCATCGCAAGTCAGACCATCCCGATTCTTGCGATCGCCCCGATCATCGTGGTGGTGGTGTCGAATATTCCGGCCCTGAACGCTGCCGTTGACAACGGCATCATCAGCGAGGCGATGAAACTGCTGATCCCCAAGTCCCTGATCTCCAGCTACCTGAGCTTTTTTCCGGTCGTCGTCGGGATGGTCGCGGGGCTGCGCAGCCCGAATGCGATGGATATGGACCTGATGCGCACCTATTCGGCCAGCGACGCGCAGACCTTCTGGAAACTGCGGCTGCCCGCGTCGGTGCCGTACCTGTTCACCTCGCTCAAGGTCTCCATCGCGGCGGCCCTGGTGGGCACGATCGTGGCCGAACTGCCCACGGGCGCACGGTTCGGCCTGGGCGCGCGGTTGCTGACCGGCAGCTACTACGGCCAGACGATCCAGATCTGGTCGGCCCTGTTCATGGCCGCGATCTGTGCGGCGGCGCTGGTGATGGCATTGGGCGCGATAGAACGGCTCACGCTCAGGCGGATGGGGGTGCGGTCATGAACGTGTCGACCGCCCGCAAGGGCCTGCCCGTGTGGGTCCTGCCGGCAATAGGGGCTGGCATCGTGGCATTTGCGGCGCTGTCGGATTTGCGGCTTGCGCTTGTGCTGGGGGTCTGGTTCGGCGCCTGGGCGGTGAACGCGACCCTGGCCACGCGAGGCGTCGGGCAGGGCGTGCGCATTGTGGTGCCGGTGATTTTCGGGGCGACGCTGCTGGGCCTTTGGGAACTGGTGGTGCGATCATACGAGGTCAGCGCGATCATCCTGCCCGCGCCGTCGGCCATCTGGGCGCAGATCCTTGCGTCGACGGATACGCTTTGGCCGGATTTCCGGCAAACGATCCTCAAGGGCGCGCTTGCGGGCTACATCATCGGCTGTGGAGCGGCGTTCCTGACGGCGCTGGCCGTCGACCGTTCCGGTTTTCTGCAACGCGGCCTGCTGCCGGTCGGCAATTTCATCGCGGCTCTGCCTATCGTGGGGACGGCTCCCATCCTGGTGATGTGGTTCGGGTTCGACTGGCAATCCAAGGCCGCCGTGGTCGTCGCCATGGTGTTTTTCCCGATGCTGGTCAATTCCGTTCAGGGCCTCAAGGCCAGCGACCAGATGCAGCGCGACCTGATGCACACCTATGCCGCGAGCTATTGGCAAAGCCTGCTGAAACTGCGCCTGCCCACTGCGTTGCCGTTCATTTTCAACGGGCTCAAGATCTGCACAACCCTTGCGCTGATCGGGGCGATTGTGGCTGAATTTTTCGGCTCGCCGATCGTCGGGATGGGATTCCGTATAAAGATCTCAATGGGGCGGCTGGCCATGGATATGGTCTGGGCCCAGATTGCGGTGGCGGCCTTGGCCGGCTCGGGCTTTTACGGGTTGGTCGCCTTGATCGAACGGTGGTTAACCTTTTGGCATCCGTCACAGCGGCGCTAGAGTGGACTTCAACAAACAATCACGATCCAACCAGGAGGGAATACAATGAAAAAAGTAATCACAAGTGCAATGGCGCTTGGCATGGTCGGTGGGGCCGCATGGGCCGACGCCCATGCCGCGGACGAGGTGACGCTGCAGCTGCAATGGGTCACCCAGGCGCAATTCGCGGGCTATTACGTGGCGCTCGAGAATGGCTATTACGACGAGGAAGGTCTCGATGTGACCATCCAGCCCGGCGGCCCCGATATCGCACCGCCGTTGGTCCTGGCCGGTGGCGCGGCGGATGCCATGCTGAACTGGATGCCATCCGCGCTTGCAGCCCGCGAAGGCGGCACGCCCGTGGTCAATATCGCGCAACCGTTCGTGCGCTCGGGCCTGCAGATCAGCTGCTGGGCCGACACCGGCATCGAAGAGCCGGCGGATATTGCGGGCCACACGGTGGGTCACTGGTTCTTCGGCAACGAATATACCTTTCTGGCGTGGATGGATTCCCTTGGTATTCCGGTCGACGGATCCGAGGGTGGCGTGACCCTGGTTCAGGCAGGCTTCAACGTCGATCCGCTGCTTCAGCGTCAGGTCGATTGCATCTCGAACATGACCTACAATGAATACTGGCAGATCATCGATGCCGGCATCACGCCCGACGAGATCGTGACCTTCCGCTATTCCGACTATGATGCCGATACGCTCGAGGATGGCATCTGGGTGCTGGAAGATGACCTGGCCGACCCGGAATTCTTCGACAAGATGGTGCGTTTCGTGCGTGCATCCATGCGGGGCTGGGTCTGGGCGGCTGAAAATCCCAACGAGGCTGCCATGATCGTGCTCGACTATGACGAGACCGGCGCGCAGACCGAAGAACACCAGCTGCGGATGATGAGTGAGATTGCGCTCTTGGTGGATGAGAACGGCGGCGCGCTTGACGAGGAATCCTACGCGCGCACGGTGCGCACGCTCCTTGCGGGTGGCACGGCCGTGATCAGCCAAGAGCCCGAGGGCGCATTCACCCACGCCGTCACCGATGCCGCGCTGGGCAACTGAGCCATATCTTCAGGAATGACGCGAAAGGGCGGCGCGAAAGTGCCGCCCTTTTTCCTTGATCGCATGCCCTTGGCGTCTATCCACCGGCAGGCGCACTCAGGCCGCGGGCGCGCCTGACACCGCGCCCATGCCACGGGCCGACCCGGATGGCCCCCGGCCCCGCGAAACTCAACGCAGTACGTCCATCCGCGACCGTTCGGCCGTTTCGAGATCCGCCAGCAGGCGTTCAAAGCTTTCCTGCGGGCCGGGAGGAACGGGCAGGCGCGGGGGCTGGGCCTTGTCCGCATCGCCGACACGGGCCTTGTGCAGGCCCGGCACGCCAAGCCCCTTCAGGGCCGGGCGGTCAGGTGGAATGTCCGCCGCACGCTCACGCACCCGATCTTCGGTTCGGGTGGGCGTCTGCCTGGCGGCCTGGATCTGCGTCACCGCGTCGGCCCCGAGGGCAGGCGCGGATGCGGCGGATGCCTCAGCCCCTGCCGGTTTGACCCCCGGCGCGACGGCAAGCGGCATTGAGGGTAGCGGTGTGTGCATCGGCGTTGTCATGTCTGGGCTCCAATCCATCCAAGTTTCACCCGTCCGGTGAGCGTGCCAGAAAATGACTGAAATCATAAGGGTATGGCTAAAAAGCCCTGTAAATTCATGTCAGCCTTCTTTGGCCTTTGGGGTTTTTGTTAAGATGATTGGCGCGCGGGGGGCAGATGGTCGAACGGTATGGGGCGGTTGTCCGGTGCCGCACGCTCCATGCGCAATCGTCAGGATTTGCAGCTTTCTGCGTGCGGTTTTGTAAAGCTGTGCATAACCATTTCATTTCAGGCATCATTCCTGATAATTCTGATGCAAATCGAAAGGCCCTAGTCGTGACGAACCCGACGCCATCGCCCCGCCGTGCGCAACTGACCGGCAACCGGATCCGTGAACGGCGGCTGGTTCTGGGCTTGAAACAGGCGGAACTGGCGGGGCTGGTCGGGATCTCGCCGTCCTATCTCAACCTGATCGAGCACAACCGCAGGCGCATCGGTGGCAAGCTGCTGATCGGGATCGCCCGCGTGCTTCAGGTGGACCCCGCGCAACTGACCGAAGGTGCCGATGCGACGCTGTACGATGCGTTGCAACTGGCAGCCCAGAGGGCGTCGACAGCGTTTGGAGCGGCCCCCGAAACCGATCGCATCGACGAACTGGCAGGCCGCTTTCCGGGCTGGACCGGCCTGCTGGCCGCGCAACAAAAACGCATCGCCTCGCTCGAGATCCTGATCGAGGGCCTGCGCGACCGGATCAGCCACGATCCCGTATTGGCGGAATCCATGCATGAGGTTCTTTCGACAGTGGCCGCGATACGATCGACAGCCGACATCCTGGTGCGCGAACCTGACCTGGACGATGTCTGGCGCGGGCGGTTTCACCGCAACCTGCACGAAGAGGCCGAACGCCTGTCGAACCGGGCCACGGCGCTGATCCGTCATTTCGAACCGGAGGCCGACGACAGCGCGCGCGTGGCCTCGACCCCGATCGAAACCGTAGAGGCCATGTTCGACGCGGCCGGTCATCATTTTCCATCGATCGAAGCCGACGGCGCGGCCGCGATTGCGTCGGTTCTCGATCAGGCGCCGGGGATGGAGGACGTGGCCACGCGCAATCTGGGCGAACGCCTGTTGCGATCCTATGCCGAGGATGCCGCGCGCCTGCCGCTGGACGTGATGGCGCCCGCGGCGCGGTCGACCGGATATGATCCGGCGCAATTGCTGGGCATCGGCGGGGGCGATGTGGCGCTGGTCTTGCGCCGACTTGCGACCTTGCCCCGTGGCGCGGTGGGTGAGGACGGCGCGCCGCCCTTTGGTCTGGCGGTCTGCGATGGGTCGGGTGCCTTGATCTTTCGCCGCCGCATCCCGGCCTTTTCCGTCCCGCGCTTCGGGGCGGGCTGCCCGCTCTGGCCGCTTTACCGGGCGCTGGCCCGCCCCGGTCAGCCCGAGGTCGCGCAACTCGAGATGCCGCAAGGCGCGATGTTCAAGGTCTGGGCCGTCAGCCAGCCCGTGGGCCATGCCGGGTTCGGCCAGGCCCCGGTGATGCAGGCGGTCATGCTGATAACGCCATCGACCGCGCAGGGAGATGCGACCAGCGCACCGCCGATCGCTGCCGGTCCGGGGTGCCATTTTTGCCCGCGAAAGGAGTGTACGGCCCGGCGATAGGGGCGGCGTCGGACTGTTCGGGCACACTGGCATGCAACCGCGACAGTGGTCGCACTTGGCCATTGCTTAAAAGCCGGGCGTTTTGCAAACTGCCCTGACCCAAGGCCAAGGGAGGACGGCCGTGCCGGGACGCATTTTACTGATCGAGGATGAAGCCAATATCCTGGAGGCCATCGGCTTCATCCTGACACGTGCAGGATGGGAGGTGCGCGGCCATGGCAATGGCGGCACGGCGGTCGAGGCCGTTGCGCGCGTGCGGCCCGACGTCGTGGTGCTCGACGTGATGCTGCCGGGGCGTTCGGGTCTTGATATCCTGCGCGACCTGCGCGCGGCCCCTGAAACCGCGTCGCTGCCGGTGCTGATGCTGACGGCCAAGGGGCAGGCGAAGGACCGCGAAAACGCCATGGTGCTTGGGGCGGATGCGTTCTTGACGAAACCCTTTTCCAATGCCGAATTGCTGGAAACGGTGACGGGTCTGGGCCAGACCGCGAACCCGGCGGATTGAGCGGGGGCAGGGTATGGCGCAACGCCTGTTTCTCGAACGCAGGACCTATCGGCGGAACCGGCTGCAAGATGCCGCCCGGCTGTTGCCGATCCTTGGATTTGTTCTGATCTTCGCCCCGATCTTCATTCGCGGCACCGAAGCCATGCCCGGCGCCGAGGGTGCGCCGGGGCTTGGCGATTGGCTGGTGTACTATTTTGTCGTCTGGGTGGTGCTGATCATTCTGACCGCACTGGTCAGTCATGCCCTGATCCGCGTCAGCCCCGACAGCGCACCTGTCAGCGATCCGACCGAGGACGGCGGTTGAGATGTTGAGCTTCAACGGTCTTGTCGCCGTCTGCGTGATCTATGTGATGGGCCTGTTCGGTGTCGCCTTTCTGGCCGAGCGTCGCGCGATGGAAGGCAAGGCCCGCTGGCTGAATTCGCCCTTCACCTACACGCTCAGCCTGTCGATCTATGCCACTGCCTGGACATTCTACGGGGCCGTCGGAAACGCGGCGCGATCCGGTCTTGAATTCCTTACCATCTATCTGGGTCCCACCCTCGTGTTCATGGGCTGGTTCTGGTTGTTGCGAAAGATGGTGCGCATCGGGCGGGCTCAGCGGATCACGTCCATCGCCGACATGATCTCAAGCCGCTATGGCAAATCCGGGGCGCTGGCGGCGCTGGTGACGGTGCTGGCCGTGCTGGGCACCACGCCCTACATCGCCTTGCAACTGCAATCGGTTACCCTGTCTTTCGCGGTCTTTGCACAACCCGGCACGCCCGGCGCGCCGGATGCGGAACAGACGGCGATCTGGGTGGCTGCCGGGCTGGCGTTGTTCACCATCGTGTTCGGCACCCGCTCGCTGGACCTGAACGAGCGCCATCCGGGGCTGGTTTCGGCCATCGCGCTTGAGGCGATCGTGAAGCTTGCAGCACTGCTGGCGGTTGGCGTGTTCGTCGTATGGGGCGTGGCCGATGGCCCGTCGGACATGCTGTCCCGGATCGAGGCGAGCCCGGTGGCGGATGCCCCGTGGAACGGCGCGCGCTGGGTCGGGCTGACCGCTTTGGCGGCGGCGGCGATCCTGTGTCTGCCGCGCATGTTCCAGGTGCTGGTCGTGGAAAACTCGGATGAACGGCACCTGGTGACGGCGGGTTGGGCGTTTCCCGCCTACATGATGCTCATCAGCCTGTTCGTGGTGCCCATCGCGGTCATCGGACTGGAACTCTCCCCCCCCGACGCCAACCCAGATCTTTTCGTGCTGACCGTGCCGTTGGGGCTGGGCCAGGATGGTCTTGCGCTCCTGGTGTTCCTGGGCGGGTTTTCGGCGGCCACGTCGATGGTCATCGTTGCGGCACTGGCCCTGTCCACGATGGTGTCGAACCATATCATCATGCCGGTCTGGCTGCGTCTGACGCGCCATGACGATCCGATGTCGGGCGATATGCGGCGCGTGGCGTTGACCGCGCGGCGAATGTCGATCGTGGCGGTGCTTTTCCTGGGGTTGCTGTATTACCGGCTGTCGGGCGGCGCCGACGCGCTGGCGGCGATCGGTCTGATCGCCTTTCTGGGTGTCGCACAGATCCTGCCGGCGCTTCTGGGTGGCATCTTGTGGCGTGGGGCCACGCGCGTGGGGGCAGCACTTGGTATCGGGATCGGCTTTGCGATCTGGGCGTGGTTGTTGCTGATCCCCAACGTGGCGGAAACCGGCGGTGTGATGCCGGCGATGATCCAGGCCGGTCCCTTCGGCGTCGGCTGGCTCAGCCCTCAGACACCGCTCGGCCTGCAGGCGACTGACCCGCTGTTGACCGCGATGATCCTGTCGCTGGGTCTGAATACGCTGCTTTTCATCCTGGGATCGCTGTTTTCCTTCCCCAGTCCCCTGGAACGGTTGCAAGGCGCGCAATTCGTCAATGTCTATGATCACTCCCGGCCGCTTTATGGCTGGCAGGGGGCGGCGGGCACGGCGGATGACCTGTTGATCATGGCGCAACGGATCCTGGGAGCCGGCCGGGCCGGGCGGCTGTTTCAGGCCGCTGCGCTGGTGCAGGGGCGGACAGCGGATCTGCCCGAACCGACCCCCGATTTTCTGGAACGGCTCGAACGCGAACTGGCCGGGTCCGTGGGGGCCGCGACCGCGCATGCCATGGTCGCGCAGATCACCGGAGGGGCCAGCGTTTCGGTGCGCGACCTGTTGGCGGTTGCGGATGAGACTGCACAGATCATGGAATATTCCACCCAGCTGGAGGCGAAATCGAGCGAGCTGGTCCAGACGGCCGCCCGCCTGCGCGAGGCCAATGCCAAACTGACGGAATTGTCCGTGCAAAAGGACGCGTTCCTCAGCCAGATCAGCCATGAATTGCGCACGCCGATGACCTCGATCCGGGCGTTCTCGGAAATCCTCATGCAATCCGATCCGCTCGACGATGCAGCCCGCGCACGGTTTTCGCGGATCATCCATGACGAAAGCATGCGCCTGACGCGGTTGCTTGATGACCTGCTGGATCTGTCGGTCCTGGAAAACGGCCACGTGACATTGCACGAAGGCGACGTGCGGCTGCGCGATGTCCTTGACCGTGCCATTCACGCGGCCGGCGCCCAGGCCGATGACGGCCCGATGCGGATCGTGCGTGACAGGGCGGCCGAGGACGTTGCGCTGTGGACCGATCCCGACCGCCTGACCCAGGTTTTCATCAACCTGATTTCCAATGCCCAGAAGTATTGCGATGCAGACCAACCCGAACTTGCCATCGTGGTTCACGCGCCGCCCGGTCGGGTCGAGATTGAATTCGCGGACAACGGCAGCGGTATCCCGGTGCGCCAGCAGACCCTGATATTCGAGAAATTTGCCCGCGCCGACACGGCGCGCGGTGCACCTGGCGCGGGACTTGGACTGGCCATCAGCCTTGAAATCATGTCGCGGCTTGGCGGGGGTCTGACTTATGTGCCGGGCGTGAAGGGCACCCGGTTCCGCGTGCGTTTGCCGGCCCGCGCGCTGCGCGTGGCCTGAGGTGGCGAACAAGACTTCCTTAACCTTTTTCGTGGCACCATGCCCCCGTCCAGCCCCGTCGGAGGTTCGTTCGCATCATGGTCGATCCCAAGGCGCAGTCCGCGCTTGCCCGCAAGATCGCGGCGCATGCCCGCATGGTCCAACCCGCGCCCGATCTTGGGGCATTGGCCAGCCGCGGATTTGGCCGTGCGCTGCGCCGCGCGGCCCAACCCTTCGATGGCCTGGGCCTGAGGTTGGACCATGCGCAATGCGATGTCGGGGAAGATCTTGACGCCGCTATTGCAGCCTTGCCCGCGCATGGTCTGATCAGCGCGATCGAGGGCGATGAGGGCGCGCGCGGCTTGATGGGAATTGGCGCAGGGCTGCTGGACGCACTGATCGAGGTTCAGACCACGGGACGGCTCGAAAAGGACCAGCTGCCGCCCCGCTCCGTCACCCGAATTGACGAGGCCCTGGCCCGCGATTTCGTGGACCTGGTGCTGGCGTCCTTTGCGCAGGAACTGACCGATCTCGAAAGGCGCGATTGGCCGGTGCGCATGGCCCACGGCAGCCGTATCCCGGACCGCAACCGGATCAACCTGCTGCTGGCCGAAGGGGCCTATCGCGTGTTTCGGGCAGACATCGGGTTCGAGGGGGTCGACAGAACCTCGACGCTGCTGCTGGCGCTTCCGATTGACCCCGCGCTTGCCAGATCCGGCGGTGCGTCACACGTGTCGGTCAGGCCGGCCGATGCAGACTGGATCGCTGCGCGCGCCGGCATGGTCCATGGTCTGCCCCTGGCTCTCGACGCGGTCTTGTTGCGGGTCACGCGCCCGCTGGCCGAAGTTGATCGACTTGCCCTGGGCGATCTGTTTCCGTTCACCGCGTCCGACCTGCAGGCGATAACCCTGGAGACGGCGACAGGCCATCCGGTCCTGCGTGCCCGCCTGGGCCAGATCGGCGGAAGACGGGCGGTCCGGATGCCCGCGGCCGATCCGGCAGGGCAACCGCCCGCCACACCCGAAACCGCCGTGGCCGCCGCCGCGGACCCGCCGCCGCCTGCCACCGCTCGGACGGTGCCCGCGGCGGCCTTGCGTGCCGCCTCGACAGCGGCGGAGCCCAAAGCAGCGACCGGATAGCATCGCGGCCCATTGCATTCCGCAACACCCCCCGGCAGTCTCTGCCTCGCAATGGGGAGGACAGGGCCATGGGTGCAGCGGAATTTCGCGGGCAGGTAACCTCGGGCGAGACGCTCGTTGGAACATTCATGAAAACGCCGGCCGTCGACATCCTTGAGGTCTTGATCCTGGCCGGGCTGGATTTCGTCTGCCTGGATGCCGAACACGCGCCCTTCGACCGCGCGGCGCTGAACGCCTGCGCCGCCGTGGCGCGCGGCCATGACTTTCCGTTTTTCGTGCGCGTCCCGTCCGGCACCGCGCAAGAGATCGGGATGGCGCTGGATGCCGGGGCAACTGGTATCATCGTTCCCCATGTGATGGATGCTGTCGCCGCCGCGCGCGTCGCGCGCGCTGCGCGTTTCGGCCATGGCGGGCGCGGCTATGCCGGGTCGACCCGGTGGGCGGGGTTCGGCACCTGCGATATGACGACCTTGCTGCAGCGCAGCCGCGACCAGACCGTCGTGATCGCGCAGATCGAAGACCCGGAGGCGGTGGATCTGTGTGATGAAATCGCCGCCACCGATGGCATCGACGGCCTGTTTCTGGGCCCGGCGGATCTGTCCGTCGCCTATGGCAAGACCGACACGAGCAGCCCCGAACTGCACGCGGCGCTGGACCGGGTGGGGCAGGCGGCCAAGGCCCATGGCAAAGCCTACATGACTTTTGTGCCCAACGCGGCAGCCGGCAAGGAATGGGCGAAATATGGGTTCACCGCATGGTTCGTGGCCTCGGAACATGCCTGGATGCTGCAGGGCGCAAAGGCGGCCGTGTCCGGTCTGAAAGGCGATGCGGAGTAAAGGCCCCCGGTCCGGTCCGGCGCCGCCGCTCGGGGATGTCCGGCGTGCCATCTTGACCGCCCGGACCGCCAGATAGCCGTTCCACCCGGACGCATCTTGCCATTTGCCCCCCAGGACCAAGGGAAAGACCGCGCCCCGGGGCCGACAGACAGACCTGATCGTCCCGGGCCTGAATCGTCCCGTGCCTGACGGCTCGCAGGTTGCCGCCGATGCAAGGGTCCTGAACGGGGCCTGAGCCGCATTTTCACTTCATTTGCCCAAAATTTGACGCAAATGGGACCGGAAAACGCCTCCGGAAAACCGTCGAAAAGTTACAGCATGAACGTGCTCCTGCCTTGCTGTGTCGTCAAATTGGAAACAATCCGCCGGGTCACGCATGGCGGCAAAGTCGATTTGAATCGCCGATGAACCACGTGGTCGGAACCGCGCAGACGGCAAGGAGGCAAGGAATGCTCAAGATCTTGAAAACACCCGCTCTGATCGTCGCGGCGGCGCTTGGCCTGTCGGCCTGTGCCACGCCCTTCGACGTGTCGCGGGATGCGCCGTTCGATGTCACCCCCGTGATCGAAGCGCAAACCCAGGACTGGTCGATCACCGGTGTGGACATCGATGTGCCCCGCTCCCTCACGGTGTCCGAGGCGAACTCGATCAAGCCGCGCTCGGATATCGTATGGCGCGGTGAACCCCTTGGTGACCGTTACCAGCAGGTCGATGACCTGATGACCGCGGCCCTGCTGCCGGTTCTGACGCCCCGTGAAAGCGGGGCGACACCGGTCATCGTCTCGCTGGACGTGACGCGTTTCCACGCGGTGACCGAGCGTGCCCGCTACACCATCGGAGGCGAGCACGAGATCGAATTCAACGTCACCGTGCGCCATGCGGAAACCGGCCAGATCCTTTCGGGCCCGCGCAGCGTCGATCTGACCTTCCGCGCCCTTGGGGGCCGCCAGGCGATCGAAAGCGAAGCCCAGGGCCTCACGCAGCGCGTGCGGATCACGCAGCGCTTGCAGGAATGGGCGCGCGCCGAATTTCCAGCGCCCTACGGCGACTTCGTCACCGTGGCCGAGTTCGCCAACTGATCCCTCACGATCCGCCCTTTCGCAGGGCCTCACGGACAGGTAGGAGGGGCGCATGACAGCGCCCCTTTCGCCATATCCCGTCCTGCGCCTGAAACCAAAGGCCGATGCCCGCGCCATCCGGCATGGCCATCCATGGGCCTGGGCCGATGACCTCGTGCTGGACCGGCGCGCGCGCACGGTCCCGACCGGCGCAATGGCGGTCCTGGAAGATGCCAACCGTCAGCCGCTTGGCATGGGGGTCGCCAGCGTCGAGGCGCGCATCGGGTTCCGGATCCTCGATACCAACCCCGATACGGTGATCGACACCGGCTGGCTCCGCGCGCGGATCGGCGCGGCCCTTCGCTTGCGCGAACGTCTGTACGACGCCCCGTTCTACCGCATGGTTCATGCCGAGGGTGATGGCCTTCCGGGCCTGATCGTGGACCGTTTCGGCGACACGCTGGTGATGCAACCCAATGCGCAGTGGCTGGAAGACCGAGAGGCCATGCTGGCCGAAGTTCTTTTGTCGCTCACGGGGTGCACGACGCTGATCAAGAACGGCACAGGACGCGCGCGCCTTGCCGAAGGTCTGCCCGACATGCTGGAGGTTTTGGCGGGTCCTGCGCCCCGCGAACCGATCCGCGTGCCGATGAATGGCGCCACCTACTTGGCCGATGTGATGGGCGGCCAGAAAACCGGCCTGTTCTACGATCAGCGTGACACGCATCAGTTCGCTGCCCGCCTTGCGCGGGGTGCGCAGGTGCTCGACGTGTTTTCCCATGTGGGCGGCTTTGCCCTGGCGTGCCTGGCACATGGCGCGGCCCGGGCCGTTGCCGTCGATGCCTCTGCTCCGGCACTTGCGCTTGCCACTGACGGTGCCGCGGCCATGGGGGCTGCCGACCGCTTCGAAATCCGGCAGGGTGATGCGTTCGCACAGATGGAGGCGCTGGCCGACGAGGGGGCGACCTTCGATCTGGTCATCGCCGATCCACCGGCCTTTGCCCCGTCGAAACAGGCGCTGCAACAGGGGTTGCGCGCCTATGAGCGAGTGGCGCGACTGGCCGCGCCCCTGGTGGCCGAGGGCGGCATGCTGATGCTGTGTTCGTGTTCGCACGCGGTCGATCTGGGCAAGTTCCGCGCCGCGTGCCTGCGTGGCATCGGCAGGGCAGGGCGCACACCGCGCCTGATCCATACCGGGTTCGCCGGGCCGGATCACCCCCAGCACCCGTCGCTGACGGAAACCGGCTATCTCAAGGCGCTGGCCTTTCACCTCGCGCCATGACGGCGGTGATCGACGCCTGCGTGTTGTATCCCACGGTCCTGCGCGAGATCGTGATCGGCACCGCGCGCGCCGACCTGATCCGACCGAAATGGTCCGACCGGCTGCTCGAGGAATGGTTCAGGACGGCCGCCCGCCATGGCGGCCAGGCCGATGAGGCCATCGCCCGCGGCGAGGCTGCGCGCCTGAACGCCGAATTCCCCGGCGCCATGACCCGGGCCGATCCCCTGCGCGAGGCGCAGCTGTGGCTGCCCGATCCCGGCGATATCCATGTGCTGACCACCGCCGTAACCGCGCGGGCGCAGATGATCGTCACCCTGAACCTGCGCGATTTCCCGCGCTCCGAACTGATCGCCCATGACCTTGGCGCCATTCATCCCGATGCGATGCTCTACGGTTTGTGGCTCGACCATCCCGATCCCGTGACCCGGATCGTGAACCAGGTTCACACCAGGGCCGCTGCCCTGTCCGGCCAGCCACTGGCGCTCAAACCGCTTCTGAAACGCGCGCGTCTGCCCCGGCTCGCCAAGGCCCTGGCAGCCTGAAGGCCCATGCCATCTTTATCCTGAAAATATGGCGGGGGAGTCCGAAGGACGGGGGCAGAGCCCCCATGAAGACGGGCCGTCACCGCGATCAGTCCCGAGGAAGCTCCCGCGCCCACCGCGCCTCCAGCGCCTCGATCGCCGCAACGCGCTCGGCCGTCTTGGGATGGCTCATCAGCCAGGCCGGCATCCCGCGCCCGCCCATCCCGGTCAGACCTTCCAGCTTGTGGAACAGCGATTTCTGGGGCGCGGTGCCGATGCCGGCCTTCACCAGCAAGGCCGAGGCATAGGCATCGGCCTCATATTCGTCCTGCCGGCTCAGCCGCGCAGCCAGAAGAGAGGCCAAGGTGTTCGCGATCCACACGCCCACGCCCGGAATAAGCCGCCCCAGAACCGTGGCGAGTGCGACGCGCACGGCGTTCTGGCCCGAGAAATCGATCATCCGCCGGCGGCTGTGGCCAAGGGCGACATGCCCCAGTTCATGGGCGATCACGCTGGCCAATTCCTCGGCGCTGACCTCCCCCGCGCGGTACTTGTTGTAGAATCCGCGGGTCAGGAAAATGCGCCCATCAGGGGCAGCGAGCCCGTTCACCACGTCCATTTCGTACAGGTTCACGCGGATACGCTCCAACCCCAGGGCGGCCGCCATGCGGTCGGTCAGCGCCTTGATCTGCCCATCCGCAAGTTCCGAGGACCGCGCGTTCAACTCGCGCGCGGTCCGCCACGCCGAGAATTGGTACATGACAAGCGCGTAGCCGATGGCCAGCAGGATCGGGGTCAGTTTCAACATGCATCTGATATGGGGCGGATGGGGGCCGGTGGCAACGCCCCCGTGGTCACGTATCCCATTCCACGGGAACCGAGAGTGGCCCGCGAAAGGCCCATCCGCCGAATGTTGCCTGTCCGCTCAGCCTGAGCCCGGGCAACCGTTCAAACAGCATCGGCAGGGCAACCTGCGCGATCAATGCCCGTGAGGCCGCTGCCCCGGCGCAGAAATGGGGGCCGGCGCCGAAGGGAATCGCGCGCGACGTGTCGCGCCACGGGTCGAAACGATCCGCATGGTCGAACACCGCCGCGTCGCGATTGGCCGAGCCGAACATCAGGAAGACCCGCTGGCCGACCCGCAGATCGACCCCCGCCACGCGGTCGTCGCGGGCCACTTCGCGCGGTGACATGCCGATCGGGCTGATCCACCTGGCATATTCGGAAAAGACCGCGGTCCAGTCCAGGCTCCCGCCGGACAGGGCAGCCAGCACCTCGGGATGCGTCAGCACCGCCCAGGCTGCGCCCGCAATGGCGTCGCGCGGTTCATTCTGACCGCCCGAGATCACGAGTTTGACATTGGCGCTGATCCGGTCGGGGCCCAGCCCCGCCTGATGCATCACGCTCAAGGCCGACAGGTCGGGGTCTGCGATCAGCGCCGGCATGACCTCGGCGACATGCCGGTCGATGGACGCCGTGCAATCGTGGCAATGGGCCTCGATTGCCGGATCGCCCGCGTAATTCGCGCAACCATCGATCATGCCCTGGCTCACGCGGTCCATCTCGGCGGCGTCCATGGTCGTCAGCCCGGTGATCGCCTTGAGCGCCTCGCCCGATACCGGCATGGCGAAATCGCGCACCAGGTCGGCGCGGCCCGCCGGGGCAAGCCGGTTCACGATCTCGGCCGTGCGCGCGCGAAACCTGGGCACCCAGACCTCGCGCACGGTGCGCGGGCTCAGCGCGGGGAACAGCGCGCGGCGCTCGGACAGATGCGCCTCGCCGTCGCGGCGCATCATGTTTTCGCCCATCAGCCGCGACATCAGCCCGCCCGGCTGGCGCGAGGACAGAACGTCGATGCGTTTTTCCTCGCGGTGGATGTCCGCGCGTCTCGTCATCAATACGGCATCGAATTGCGGCACGTAGCAGATCGGCGCCTCGTCCCGCATCCGGGCAAGGTCGGGATAGGGGTCGGCCCAGAATGCCGTGCGGTCGATCTCGAAGACAGGCGGGGTCATCCGGGCATTGGGCCGTCACCCGCCCCCGTGTGTCAATGATGCGCGCCGTGGGTCCTGCGTTGACGCAATGCCGCGCGCAGCCACAGGGCCAGCGCACCGGCCAGGGTCAGCGCCGCCAGCAGGCCGGATGCGTTCCCCAGAAGGTCGGCCAGCGCGAGGATATCATCGGCGAACGCCGCCCCCAGGCCGATATAGACCGTGACCCAGACGATCTCTCCGGCGATGCCGGCGCGGGTGAAACGGCCCCAGTCGAGCGCTGCCGCGCCGCCGGCGAAATTCACGTAAGGTCCCAGCGGCGACACCAGCCAGCGGCTGAGAAACACGCCCATCTCGCCGCGGTCCTTCACCAGGGCGGCAGCCTTGGCGACCAAGGCCGCGCGTCTGGGCGGCAGGGTGCGACCCGACCAGAGCCGCCCGCCGAACCGCCCGATCTGATAGCCCAGTTGATCGCCCAGGACCGCACCTGCAAGCGCCGCGGTGGCTGTCTGCCACAAGACCAGATCCCCGGCCGCCGCGAACCCGCCGGCCGAAAGCATGATCAGCGAGCTTGGGACAGGCAGGGCAAGGCAGGACAGGAAGGTGCCAAGCGCCACCAGCGCCAAACCGTAGACCGGGACCAGCGCCAGGATGGTTTCCGTCATTCCAGGCGCGCTTGCGTAATGGCCGCGTCGATCTGCGCGACGAGCTCGCCAAGCGTCATGTCCGCATCTGCCGCGATCTGGCTCAGCGTCGCGCCCGGTCGCAGCGCGTCATCCGCCGAAACGGGCAGGGCCGCGCGAAGGAGATCGGGCTCTATGTCATAGGATCTCGCGATGTAGCGCGGTGTCATCCAGCCTTCGATGACCTGGTCGCGATGGGCGGGATCGGACCAGTAGATCGTGAACACCGTCAGCCGCACGGCAAAGAAACCTGCAATCATCAGGGCCAGGCCAAAGCCGATCAGGGCCGGGCGGTTGTGGCGCCAAAGATATCGCAGCGCCGACGGCCGCGCGGCGCTCATCGCCCCAGGTCCCGCATGCCCCGGTCGATGCCATCCAGCGTCATGGGCACCATGCGCCCCTCGAAAATCTCCGAGATCATCGCGATCGACTGGGTGTAGCGCCAATGGGTCTCGGGCACGGGATTGATCCACAGGTGGTTGGGCCATTGCGCGCGTGCACGCTGCAGCCAGACCTGGCCCGCCTCTTCGTTCCAATGCTCGTTGGCGCCGCCTGCAAAGGCGATCTCGTAAGGCGACATCGACGCATCGCCCACGAAAATGCATTTGTAGTCGGGGCCGTAGGTGTTCATCACCTCGTGGGTCGGGATCGTCGCGGTCCAGCGCCTGCGATTGTCGCGCCAGACGCCTTCATACAGGCAATTGTGGAAATAGTAGTATTCCAGATGCTTGAATTCGGATTTGGCGGCGGAAAACAGTTCCTCGACCACCTTGATGTGATCGTCCATTGAGCCGCCCACATCGAGGAACAAGATCACCTTGACCGCGTTGCGGCGTTCGGGCCGGGTCTTCACGTCAAGGTAGCCATGCTCGGCCGTGGCACGGATGGTTCCGTCAAGATCCAGTTCTTCCAGCGCGCCGTCTCGGGCCCATTGGCGCAGGCGCTTGAGCGCCACCTTGATGTTGCGCGTGCCCAGTTCCACATCGCCGTCGAGGTTCTTGAAATCCCGCTTGTCCCAGACCTTGACCGCGCGCCGGTGGCGGCTCTTGTCTTGTCCGATCCGGACGCCTTCGGGATTGTAGCCATAGGCCCCGAAGGGGGAGGTCCCGGCAGTACCGATCCACTTGCTGCCCCCCTGGTGGCGGCCCTGTTGTTCCTTGAGCCGTTCGCGCAGGGTGTCCATCAGCTTGTCGAACCCGCCCAGGGCCTCGATTTCGGCGCGTTCCTCGGGGGTCAGGTGCTTTTCGGCCAGCTTTTCCAGCCATTCGCGCGGGATCTCGGCGGCTTCCAGCACCTGGTCCGCGGTGATCTGTTCCAGCCCACCAAAGGTATGGGCAAAGGCCTGATCGAACCGGTCCAGATGGCGTTCGTCCTTCACCATGGCCGTACGGGCGAGGTAATAGAACCCGTCCACATCATAGGTGACCAGCCCTTTGGACACGCCCTCGAGAAAGGCGAGGTATTCTCGCAGGCTGACAGGGATGCGGGCCATGCGCAGGGTCTCGAAGAACGGCAGGAACACGCAGCGGGCCTCCTTATGCGGGGGCGGGGATCACCAGCATTGCAAAGGCCCCGATCAAGAACCCGATGATCGCGAAGATCGTGGCGTAATGCAAAAGGTCAAGCCGGTTGCCGCCGCGCCGTCGCGCCACCCATAGCCCAAGGATCACACCGATCCCGCCGCCGATCAAGTTCAGCATGTCCCACCTTTGCCTCAGGGGGTCAGCGCCGCCACCTCAACAAGGCGCGCGCCAACCGCCGCGTTTCCGCCGAACCCATATCGACCCCAGGCCAGACTGTCGAGGCGCACCTGACGCGCTTCGGACGGGCGGCCCGATGCATCCAGGGCTTCGGCGCGGATCATCAGAAGCGTAGACAAGAGCGAGGCGTTTTGCGCACGGGTGGCTGCGGGCAGGGCGCGACCGGTCAGACGGATCGCCTCGTCCGCGCGCCCCGAGCTCAGCGCAAAGGCCGCCAATTGCATGTCCACATGGGCGGATTGTATCCCACCCGGCGCGATGCGGTCGTAGATATTCGCGGCTGACAGGAAGGCGTTGACCGAACCCTCGATATCGGTGGACAGCGACAGACGGCCAAGGGCGAAATAGCTGAAGGCAAGCCGCGCGTCGCCAAGATTCGACTGCCGCGCGATGGTGACCGCACGATCGGCGGCCGCGATCCGGGCTTCGTCACGCGTTCCGGGCCCAAGAGCCGCCTCGATGGCAGTGATCCACTGGCGTGGCGTGCGCACGGCCTGGTTCCCACCACCTTGTTGCCCACGGGGATTGAGCCGGGCCAGGACGGCGGGCAGCGCCGCGCTGACCTGGGCCTGCGTCATGCCCGACCTCAGGGCGTCATCGTAATAGGCCCGCAGGACCAGCATGTCGAACCCGGTCAGAACGGCGTGAAAATTGTCGTCGTTGAACACCGAATCCGGCAGGCGATACAGATCGTTCAATGGCCCCAGCGCCTGGGCGACCTCTTCGTGCAGGCAATCGCGCACCTCTTGCGGGGCCACATCATTGGGAATGAACACGGCGACCTGGTCACGCCGATCCAGTGTCGTCCAGTCCATGTTGCGCGAATTCCGGCTGACGCGGAACTGGGCCCAGGAACTGACGCGCGGCACAACGAAACAGGCGGCCTCGGGGACGCTGCGCTGCATGCGGCTGCGGGGCAGGGTCTCGATGGTGATGTTGGCCGGGCCATCGGCAAATGCGATACGGGTGATGTCGATCCCCGCCTCTTGACGCAGGCGATTGACCAGCCTGTCCAGATCGGGCGCCAGCGATCCGGGCGCACCGGGGGCCACCGTGACGGTGATCGGACCCTCGAAGCGGCTCATGCGTTCGATACGACGGCCCGATTCCATTTCGAAGCTCAAGTCGACGATATCGCGGGCGATCTCGGAATTCGGGCGGTTGGGTGGCGCCGGCTGTGCTGCGCCGAACTGGTTCATCGCCGGCATAGCCTGTGGCAGGCTGGCAGCCCGCCGTTCGGGGATATCGGTTGTCGTCACGGGGTTGCAGGCAGCCAGGAACACTGCGGCGGCAATACATACACTTGGAATACGCAAGAGGGTCACAGGCGGTTCAGCTCCGTTCATACTCGGGAAAATCGTTACACGAAGCGCGGCGATGAAACACGGTACGTGCCACGCGGTTGAAATATTAAGTCAAGAATTGCAGTCCGGAGGCGCGGGTTGCGTCGGCGCGCGTGATGTCGCGGCGCACCCGTCTTCCCGCCCATGGGGCGTGGCGGGTCCTGGTCGACTGTCTGGCGCGTTGATCATGGTCACTGCCGGTGTGGTTATGGTTAAAGCAAGCTCAGGGGTGCCAACGGATTATGGCAGGAATCGGGACAAGAAACAGGTAAATTCGGACCGACAGGCTCAGCTCTGCCGGCGCGCCATGAAGGCAAGCCGCTCAAACAGGGCCACATCTTGCTCGTTTTTCAGCAGCGCACCATGGAGTTTCGGCAGCGCCGACGCCCCGTCGCGGCGCAGATCCTCGGGCGACAGATCCTCGGCCAACAAGAGTTTCAGCCAATCCAGAACCTCGGAGGTGGAGGGTTTTTTCTTCAGTCCCTGCTGATCGCGAATCTCGTAAAACTGCGTCAGGGCGGTCGTCAGAAGCGCTTGCTTGATGCCGGGGTAATGCACTTCGACGATCTGCTTCATCGTGTCCATGTCGGGAAAGCGGATGTAGTGGAAGAAACACCGCCGCAAGAACGCGTCGGGCAGTTCCTTTTCGTTGTTCGACGTAATGATGACGATCGGCCGCGTATCCGCGCGCACGGTTTCGCCCGTCTCGTAGACAAAGAATTCCATCCGGTCGAGTTCTTGCAAAAGGTCATTTGGAAACTCGATATCGGCCTTGTCGATCTCGTCGATCAGCAGCACCGATTTGGCATCCTGCTCGAAGGCCTGCCAAAGCTTGCCCTTCTTGATGTAGTTCTTCACGTCATTGACGCGCGCATCGCCCAACTGGCTGTCGCGCAGGCGGCTGACCGCATCGTATTCGTACAATCCCTGCTGCGCCCGCGTGGTGGATTTGATGTGCCATTCGATGATCGGCAGACCAAGCGCACCGGCCACCTGGCGGGCCAGTTCGGTCTTGCCCGTGCCCGGCTCGCCCTTGACCAGCAAGGGACGCTCCAGCGTCACCGCGGCATTCACGGCCACGGTCAGATCCTGAGTCGCGACATAGTCGGATGTGCTTTCGAACCGTGCGGTCATGGGCGCCCTTTCGTGTATCCTCCGTTGGAAATAACGATGCAACGCCATGGGGGAAAGGGTTCATCTGCCGATGTCTTGAGCGCTGCGGTATGTCGTGCGGGTTTTCACGTTCACCGGCTCGTGGCTTGTTGGTTTGCAAGCAAAGGTTTAACCCGGCGGCAAATGGAAAGTTAACAGGGACCCCAGGAACCTTTTCATGCAATAGGGACGTGACAAGGAACGCCCGGTCTTGTAAGCGGGCGGCGGGGGCCGGGAAGGACGACATGCCAGACCGCCAATTCGACACTGGCCCCACTGAGGGGAGCGACATGAAGGCCGAATCTTTTCTGTCTGATGATTACCGTCCCGCGGAGGACGAACCGTTCATGAACGAACGCCAGCTGGAATATTTCCGGCGCAAGCTGCTGACCTGGAGATCCGACCTGCTGGAGGAAAGCCGCGGCACCGTGGCGGGCCTTCAGGATGGAACGCGCAACATCCCCGATGTTGCCGATCGCGCCAGCGAGGAAACCGATCGCGCGCTGGAATTGCGGACCCGTGATCGCCAGCGCAAGCTGATCGCCAAGATCGATTCGGCGCTGCGCCGGGTCGCGGATGGCGAATATGGGTATTGCGAAGTGACGGGCGAGCCCATCTCGCTCAAGCGGCTGGATGCGCGCCCGATCGCCACCATGAGCCTCGAGGCACAGGAACGTCACGAGCGCCGGGAAAAGGTGCATCGCGACGACTGACCGCGCTGCACCTGGCACACGCGAGAGGGTAACACGATAGGGCACGGCCTCAACGGGCGTGCCCTTTTCCCGTTCTGGAGGCCAGGGAATGTTGATCGGGCAAGAGATCACGGTCATCGGTGGCGGCATAGGCGGGCTGACCGCAGCTCTTGCCTGTGCGCAGCGCGGCGCGCAGGTCACGGTCCTCGAACAGGCCCCACAGATCACCGAGGTCGGCGCAGGCCTCCAGATCAGCCCCAATGGTTGGCGCGTCCTGGACGCGCTGGGCCTGGCCCCATCTGTCGCCGGCCGTTCGGTGCGGGCCCAGGCCGTCCACCTGCGCGACTTCCGCCACGGGGCCGGTGTGTTTTCCATGCCGCTCACACGCCCCGACCAGCCCTATCACTTCGTCCATCGTTCCGATCTGATCGATGTGCTGGTGCACGCGGTGCAGGATGCGGGCGTTGCGATCCGCCTGGGTGTCGGCGTCACCGATGTCTCGCCGGGCCCCGATGGCACGACCCTCACCCTGGCCGATGGCGGGTGCGAAACCCACGGTCTGACCCTTGCGGCCGACGGGTTGCATTCGCCGGCCCGTGCGGCCCTCAATCCGCGCTCGCGGCCCTTTTTCACCGGCCAGGTGGCCTGGCGCTGCACGGTTCCGGTCGACACGCCCTTGCCGCCCCAGGCCCATGTCTTCATGGGGCCCGGCCGTCACCTGGTGCGCTACCCCCTGCGCGACGGCAGGCTGGTCAATGTGGTCGCGGTCGAGGAACGCGACGGATGGGCGACCGAGGGCTGGCATCACCGCGACGACCCGGACCATCTGCGCCGCGCCTTCACCGATTTCTGCCCCGAGGTCCGCGATCTTCTGGCGCGCGCCGATGTCGTTCATCTCTGGGGCCTCTTCCGCCACCCTGTCGCCGAGGTCTGGCACGACCGCGCGCTCGCGCTGCTGGGCGATGCGGCTCACCCGACCCTCCCGTTCCTCGCCCAGGGTGCCAACATGGCGCTCGAGGATGCCTATGACCTCGCCCGCTGCCTGTCGGAAGATCCTGACACCACAGCAGCCCTGTCGCGCTATCAGCTTCTGCGCCGCCGGCGGAGCGCGCGCATCGTTCAGGCCGCGTCAGACAATGCCCTGAACTATCACCTGCGCCCGGGCCCGGTCCGCTTTGCCGCCCATACCGCCCTGCGTCTTGCCGGTCGCTTTGCGCCGCACGTGGTCACCAAGCGCCTCGACTGGATCTACACCCACGACGTCACGCGGTCCTGACGGCCAGCGCTCTCTTTATCCCTGAAATATGGCGGGGGTCCGGGGGCAGAGCCCCCGGCGCGCGCCGCAGGCGCGCCACAAGGCATTCGCGCCGCAGGCGCGCGGATCGGCCGCGAAGCGGACGAAATCCCTACTCCAGGGTGTAGGACGGCAGCCTGTGGAACGCCTGGCGCAGCGATTCCCCCCATGACGACGATATCATCTCGAAAAACGCGTCATCTCGCTCGATCCGACGCAATTTCCCGGTCTGGAAACTGTTTGCCGCATACAGGTGCAGATCCAGCGGCAGGCCGACCGACAGGTTGGCCTTGATGGTGGAATCGAAGCTCACCATCAACAGCTTCACCGCATCCTCAAAGCTCATCTGCGGGTCATAGGCGCGCACCAGGATCGGTTTGCCGTATTTCGTCTCGCCGATCTGGAAGAACGGGGTGTCGTCGGCGGCCTCCACGAAATTGCCTTCGGGATAGATCATGAACAGGCGCGGCTCGCCGCCCCGGACCTGCCCCCCCAGGATCAGCGTCGCCCCGAACGAGCTGTCCGCCTGCGGGCCTTCGATGCCCGATTGCTCCGCGATCACTTCACGCAACGTCGCTCCGACCAGTTTGGCCACCTGGAACATCGACGCCGCATCCAGGATCGAGGGCGCGCCGCGTTCGTCGGCCGGTTTGGCGCGTTCGTTCAACAGGCTGACGACCGCCTGTGTCGTCGCCAGATTGCCCGCGGTCATCAGCGTGATGGACCGTTCGCCCCCGCGTTCCCAGGTGAACATCTTCTTGAAGACACTGATGTTGTCGACACCCGCGTTGGTGCGGGTGTCCGACATCATCACCAGACCGCGATCAAGCTTCAGCCCCACGCAATAGGTCATTGTTCTGCCCTTCGGAAAATCCTGAAAACAGGGTTATTGCTGCTGCACCTGAATGTCGATGGCCATCGCTTCGCCACCCCGCCCGAACCGCAGTCCCGAAACCGGGGCCGCTTCCCGATAGTCCAGCCCGGTTGCCACCCGCACGTAGCGCGCGTCGGGCGAGATGACGTTGGACACGTCAAAGCCCACCCACCCCAACGCGTCGAGATGCACCTCCGCCCAGGCATGCGATGCATCTTGGTGCACGCGGTCATCCATCATCAGGTAGCCCGAGACATACCGCGCCGGATATCCCATGGACCGGGCCGCGGCGACGAAGATATGCGCATGGTCCTGGCATACACCGCCGCGGATCTCGATCGCTTCCTCGGCCGTGGTGTCGGCTTCGGTCTTGCCGATTTCATAGGGCACCGCATCCCGGATACGGCCCGACAAGGCATGCAATCGCGCGATGTCCTCGGGCTGTTCATCCTTCAGCCCCTTGGCCAGGGCGCGGACGCGCGGCCCCGCGCGGGTCAGATCGGTCGAGCGCTGGAAATACCACATGGGGGCAAAGCCCCCGTGTTTTCCGATGATGCCGTGCGTGTCGGAATTTTCGACTTCGCCCACGCATTGCACGACGATCGAGGTGGCCTGCGGTTCGAAGGAGATCAGCGTGACCCGGTTCTGATTGTGATCGGTGTAATCGGTTTCCACCTTGCCGCCTTCGATATCCATCGCCCAGTTCACGACAGTCTGACCTGCCCGGCTCTTGGGGATCAGGCGCAACTGTTGCAGCCCGTAACTGACAGGGGCTTCGAAGTGGTAGGTCGTCTTGTGAATTATTTTCAAACGCATGGGGCTACCCGTGGAACCTGTAATCTTGTTCGATCTGTCCGCCGAGGCGGGCGATATCGTCGAGGAAATCGGTAATGAATTCATGCAGACCGTCTTCGAAAACCCTCTCGATCGAGGTATGGGCCAGCCGCGCGGTCAGCACGTCGATCTGGTCATGGCAGGTATGACGGGTGTCATAGGCCTGTTCCAGATACACGAGATTGGAACTGATCTTTCCGACTGAAAACGCAAGACTGCGCGGCATCCGCCCGTCGAACACCAGGAAATCCGCGATTCCCATCGGGTTGACCTCGCCCTTGGTGATCCATCGATACGCGCGCTGACCCGCGACCGAACGCAGGATCGTTTCCCACTGCACGTTATCAAGAGACGACCCGATCTGACTGATCGAGGGCAGCAAGACGTAATACTTCACATCCAGGATGCGCGCGGTGTTGTCGGCGCGTTCCAGAAACGTACCCAGCCGGGCGAAATCGAAAATATCGTTGCGCAGCATCGTGCCGAGCATGGCCCCGCGCACCAGGGCCGATTGCTGACGGATCGTGCCCAGAACCTCGGGAAGATCGCGCTGCGACACCGGGCGGGCGAGGACCTGTTTCAGGATCATGTAGGTGTCGTTGACGGCTTCCCACACCTCGCGGGTGATGGCGGTGCGCACCAGGCGCGCATTCTGCCGTGCGGCCGCGATGGCCGACAGGACCGATGACGGATTGCTGCTGTCACGCAGCAGGAAATCAATCGCCTTGGACGCCTCCAGTGTCTCGTGCCGCTGATAGTACAGATGCGCCACAGCGGCCGTCTGCAACACACTTTGCCACTCATCGTCATCGCCTTCGGGGCGGGTCATGCCAAGCCGGAACCCGGCCTCGACCATGCGCGCGGTGTTTTCCGACCGTTCAAGATACCGAAACATCCAGAACAGGCCGCCTGCGGTTTTGCCAAGCATCCCCTATTCCTCCAACACCCAGGTGTCTTTTGTGCCGCCGCCCTGGGACGAGTTCACCACCAGCGATCCCTTTTTCAACGCGACACGGGTCAGACCGCCGGGGGTGATGGTGATCTTGTCGGGCGACATCAGCGCGAAGGGCCGCAAGTCCACGTGCCGGGGGGCCAGGCCTTTTGCCGTAAGGATCGGCACCGTCGACAGCGCCAGCGTGGGTTGCGCGATGTAGTTGCCCGGACGCGCCTCGAGCTTGGCGCGAAAGGCCGCCAGTTCCTTCTTCGACGCGGCAGGGCCCACCAGCATCCCGTATCCGCCCGAACCATGGACTTCCTTGACGACAAGTTCGGTCAGGTTGTCCAGGACATAGGCCAGCGATTCCGGTTCCGAACAGCGCCATGTCGGCACGTTTTGCAAGATCGCCTTTTCGCCGGTGTAGAATTCCACGATCTCGGGCATGTAGCTGTAGATCGCCTTGTCGTCGGCGATGCCCGTTCCGGGCGCATTGGCGATGGTGATACCGCCCGCGCGGTAGACGTCCATGATACCCGGCACGCCCAACAGGCTGTCTGGATTGAAATTCATCGGGTCCAGGAATTCGTCATCGATGCGGCGGTAGATCACGTCGATGGGCCGGTAACCTTCGGTCGTGCGCATGGTGATCTTGCCATCGATCACGCGCAGATCGTGCCCTTCGACCAGTTCGACGCCCATGTTATCGGCCAGGAACGCGTGTTCGAAATAGGCCGAGTTGTGGATGCCCGGGGTCAGCACCGCGACCGTTCGTCCGTCCGAACAGTTGTCCGGGGTGCTGGCCGCCAACGACCGGTGCAGATCGCGCGGATAATTCGACACCGGCTGCACCCGCACGCGCGAAAACAGTTCGGGGAACATCTGCAGCATGGTTTCGCGATTTTCCAGCATGTAGGACACGCCCGAGGGCGTGCGCGCGTTGTCCTCGAGCACGAAGAACTCGTCTTCGCCGGTGCGCACCAGGTCGGTGCCGACAATATGGGTGTAGACATTGCCCGGCGGGGTGACGCCGATCATCTGCGGCAGAAACGCTTCGTTGCGCGTGATCAGTTCGACCGGCACTCGGCCCGCACGTATGATTTCCTGCCGGTGGTAGATGTCATACAGAAACGCGTTGATGGCGCGAACGCGCTGCTCGATCCCCTTGGTCAGGCGGGCCCATTCGCGCGCCGAGATGATACGCGGCACGATATCGAAGGGGATCAGCCGTTCATCCGCCTCGGATTGCCCATAGACATTGAACGTGATGCCTGTGCGGCGAAAGAACTGCTCGGCGTCAGATGATTTCTTGCGAAGGTCGCGCAGATCCTCGTTGGAAAACCAGGCGTGGTAAGGTGCGTATGGTTCGCGAGGCCCATCGCCGCGCGCGAGCATCTCGTCGAAAAATCGTGAACTGTCTGTCATTCCCCATCCCTAGCAGCCCAGTGCCATGGCTGCAAAGTGCGGCAGGGAAGACCAGATGAGCGACGACTTTTTCACGTAAAATGTGCAAACTGCCCGTTTTTTGTGCGTTCTGAAAAGAAAACGTCCCGCCGATGTGCATTTCTGAGCGAATTGAGATCGTTCAGTCCCTCGGGCAGGCCGGGCCCGCGGTGTCAGGTTTCAAGCCAGATCGTGACCGGCCCGTCATTGACCAGGCTGACCGACATGTCCGCGCCGAACTGGCCGGTTTCGACCTCGGGGCCAAGCGCGCGCAGGGCATCGGCGAACCGCAGATACAGTTCTTCACCCTCGGCAGGCGGTGCGGCCGTGGAAAACCCCGGCCGATTGCCGCGAGACGTGTCGGCGGCAAGGGTGAACTGGCTGACCACCAGCGCGCCGCCGCCCGTGTCCAGAAGCGACCGGTTCATCTTGCCCGCCTCATCCTTGAAGATCCGCAGCTTGGCGATCTTGGAGGCCAGCATGTCCGCCTCGGCCCCGGTGTCGCCTTGCATCGCGCAGACCAGGATCAGCAGGCCCGGACCGGTCTGGCCGACCAGGTCACCCGCAACCTCGACCCGCGCGCCGGTCACCCGTTGGATCAGTGCCCTCATGACAATTCGGATCGCGTGGGCGGGTTGGCCCCGGCCCGCGACACGGTCACGGCCGCCGCGCGAACCCCCAGGTCCAACGCCTGTTCCAGCACTTCGGCAGGCAATCCCGCGCGCACGGCGTCCTTGGTCAGGCACCCGGCATCGGTCAGCCCCGCCAGGAAGCCCGCGTTGAACGTGTCGCCCGCACCAACGGTGTCCACGACCTCGACCTTGCGTGCCGCGATGCGCACGGGCGCGCCCGCGCCATAGGCGGTCACGCCCTCGGCCCCTTCGGTGATCAGCACCACAGAAGGGCCCTTTTCGCGGATTGTCATCGCCAGATCCGATGCCGCGCCATCCCCCATCAGCCAGTGCAGATCCTCATCCGACAGTTTCACCACATCGGCCGCCGACAACATCGTGTCCATGCGCGCGCGAAAGCGCGTCTCGTCCTTGATGAAGCCGGGCCGGATATTGGGGTCGAGCATCACCAGCCGGTCGCGGGTCGCGGCCTGCGCCATCGCGGCATAGGCCTCGGCGCAAGGTTCCACGGCCAGGCTGATACCGCCGAAAAAGACCGCGGTCACCGCATCGGGCAAGACCGGCAGATCGGCTTGGGACAGCAGGCGACCGGCCGTGTTCTCGTCGTAGAACGCGTAGGAGGCGTGGCCATTGGTCAGCGTCACGAAGGCAAGGGTGGTCGGTCTGTCCGAGCGCGCAATCAGCGAGGTATCGACGCCCGCCAGTTTCAGCACGCCGTCCAGTCGCGCACCGAAAAGATCGGTGGACAGGCCGGTGAAGAACCCTGTTCGCTGGCCAAGTCGGGCGGCGGCAACAGCGGTGTTGAACACCGCGCCGCCGGGATAGGGGGCGAACGCGGCCTCACCCGCCTGGGTCTGGCGGGGCAGCATGTCGATCAGGGCTTCTCCGGCACATAGCAGCATCGTGGCAAACTCCGGTTACGTTTCGTGGTTATCTGTTAGCGCTAACGGACGGCCCTGGAAACCCCCTTGGGTCCGCCAGCGGCCTACCCGCCGGCCTCGACAATGGAATAGCCGTAGATCAGCGCGCCGGCCACGATCAGTCCCGCGACGACGGCAATGGCGATCTTGATGGCCGACCAGGGCCGTTCGCCCTGCACCTTGCCGGTCTGGCCGTTCACCACGAACCGGTAGGTGGTGCCGCGATACTTGTAGGCCGCGACCCAGACCGGCAGCAGCACATGCTTGAACGTCACGTCCGAGATGCGGATCTGCATGTTGCTGATGCGCTGTTCGTCGCCACCTATATCGCGGCGGATATCTTGCCGGACCTGGTGTTCTATGACGCCCTTGGCTTCTTCCATGCCTTCGGCCAGTTCGACCTGGTAGCCTTCGGCGCGGAAGCCCGACAGGAATTCGGGCCGGTAGTCTTCGAGCGCCGAAAGATCCCAGGGTGACAGGCGGTCGGTGAACCGTTTGGGCAGGCTGCGCGATGCGAGGATGAGGATATCGTCGAAGAACCGCGCGACCCGGCCCGATTTGTTCGACCAGCGGATGCGCCGTTCGCGTCGCGTCTTGCCCTTGCCGGCGGACACGGTGACGTAATAGGCATCGCCGCGCTGGCCGTGGTAGCGCGTGGAAGTGTCGGCATCATAGGTCCAGTAGGGCACGTAGATACCGTCCATCTTGCGGCCCTTCTTGGCGTAGTCCTGCAGGCCGTTGGGCGCGAACCATAGCCGTCCGAGCCAGCCGTTCATGGCGTCATGGGCGGCTTTTTCGGTCAGTTTGAAGGGGATCACGCCCTTGGGCTTGATATGGCGGTGGGTGCCCGTGTCGGTCACCACGGGGGTCGCGCAGAACGGGCATTCCGCAGCGTGGATGTCGGGCTGGAACTCGACCTGTGCACCGCAGTTGGGGCACTGGGAGACGCGGGTTTCCTCCATCTCCTGTTCGGGCAGCTTTGCCGCGATGGCGGTTTCGTAGTCCAGCTCCACCTGCGCCCGTCCGCCACCGCCCCAGGGGCCGCCGGGTTTCTCCATGGTCTGTTCATTGCCGCAGTGATCGCAGACCAGTTTGCCCTGTGCGGGATCGAAACGCATGTCCGCGCCGCACACGTCGCACGGAAAACGGTGTTCATCCTCTGGACGGGCAGGGTTGCTTTCACGGTCAAAGGTGTCGGTCATTGGGCGCTGGCCTGAAGGTCGGGTATCCCGTTGTCCCGCGCAAGCGGCCCGGGATCAAGCGGGGATTGGCGCTTTCACAGTAATCCGTGCAGTCCTTTCGGCACCATGATGCGCAGGGCGTTGTCTTTCAGCCGAAAGTGGCGCCAGACATGGAAAGCCGCGTGAAACGCCGCGAGGCCCGCCAGTGCATAGAACTGGTAGACGTGGATCCAACTGGCCAGTTGGTGGGCCTGGGGCAGGTTCAGGGGCGGAGCAATGGGCACGATTCCACCCGCGCGCAGCAACACGGCCGAGGTGAGGCCAAGACCAAACCCGCCCAATGCCACGAGGAACAGGCCCCAGATCAGCGTCTTGTGCATGATCTGATGGGTCATTTTGGCCCATGGCGGCAGTTTCGGTCCGGGCCGCGAGGCCAGGCCGCGACGCAGGTGCCACGCGGTCCAGACAAGGGCGAGGGTGACGAAGACCAGCCCATTGACGGAATGCAGGCCGAACCAGAACGGCCCCGCGCGGCGCAGCGCGTCGGGATCGGCGAACAGGAACCAGATGAAGAAGGGCAAGATGCCCCAGTGCAGGGCCTTGAGCGCCGCGCGCCGGGTTGGCAGGCGGATGGCCAGCCGTGCGGCCGCGTCGCGCCAAGGCGATGGCTTGGGGGCAAAGGGAGTGCTGGCCTCGGTCATGCGGTTGACATAGGCGCGTCGGGCCAAGGGGAAAGGGGGCGAGAGGAAGTGGGAAGGGGGCTCTCCCGCCCCGCTCGGCCTGCGGCCTGCGCGCGTTGGGCCCGGCACCGCTGGCGCGGTGCGGCTGCGCCCGGAATGGCGGGAGGAGACGTGTGAAGGAACCGTCGGATCGCCTCCGGCGGCCATATTTTCGGGATAAAGATCCTGAGGATATCTGCGGGTCCGCAACGTTCCGCAGGGCGCAGGGCGGGCGCAGGATGGGATCAGCCCGCTGGCGGTGGTGGCGGGGGAGGCATGACGGTGAACAGCTGCGCCAGTTCGGTGACGTCGCCCGCTGTCATCCAGCCATCCTGCCCGGCGGTCCAGACATGGGTCTGGCGCGTCAGGCTGCCATCGGCGGCCATACGGCCCAGATCGGCCTTGGAGAAGGGACCCTTGGTCTGGCCGTTTTCGGCGATGTGCCAGACATGTTCGACCGGCGGGGGGGGCGGCGCGGGCCGGGCTGCCTGCGGCTGGCCCATGGTATTGGCCATCTGGTTGGCCATCGCCATGCCCATGCCCATGCCGAGCCCGGCGCCCATGCCGCCGTCGCCGCCGGGGTTTTCGGCGGCCGCGCGCATGGCTTCGGCGGTCTGGAACTGCTGGTAGCGGTTCAGATCGCCCACCACCCCCATCGAGGTGCGACGGTCCAGCGCTTCTTCCACGGCGGGGGGCAGCGAGATGTTTTCGATATACAACTCGGGCAGGGTCAGGCCGTAGTCAGCGATGGTTTGCGAAATCCGCTTGGCCACGAGGCCGCCGAATTCGCCCGTGTTGGCGGCCATGTCGAGCACCGGGATGCCCGAGCCCGCCACGGTCTGGCTGAATTGCTGCACGATGATGTTGCGGATCTGGAAGGTGACCTCGTCGGTGGTGAACTCGCCGTCGGTGCCCACGATCTCGGTCATGAAACGGCCCGCATCGCTGACCTTGACCGAATAGGTGCCGAAGGCGCGGATGCGCGTGGGCCCGAACTCGGGGTCGCGCAGCATGATGGGGTTCTTGGTGCCCCACTTGAGATCGGTGAACCGGTTGGTGTTCACGAAATAGATCTCGGATTTGAAGGGCGAGGCAAAACCATGATCCCAATGCTGCAGATTGGTCATGATCGGCATGTTGTTGGTCTCGAGCATGTAGAGACCGGGGGTAAAGACATCGGCCAACTGACCTTCATGAATGAAGACCGCTGTCTGTCCCTCGCGCACGGTCAGCTTGGCGCCGTACTTGATTTCGTGGCCGTAACGCTCGAACCGGTAGACCATCGTGTCGCGGGTGTTGTCCGTCCATTCGATGACGTCGATGAACTGACCTTTGAGAAAATCCATAATCGGCATGCGCGATGTCCACCTTTTGAAACGTCAATTGTCAGGCGGGAATATACGCAGCCCATCCCAAGCGGGCTACAGGGAATTCCCGGTTTCTTTTCACCGCCGCCGGAGGGCCGGGCGGATCAGCTTGGGCCGCCCAACAGGTCTTCGGCGATGCGTCGCACGATGGGCCGGGCCTGGTCGGGCTGCATCCCGGGCGACAGGCGGCTGTCATACAAGATGCGCAGCAGCAGCTCGTCATGGGGCGTCAGGAACGCGAATTCCTCGTCATCGTTGAAGATCGAGGGGCGCGCGGCCGGGCTGTCATTGGGCAGGCCCAGGCCCTGGGCCACCTCTTCGTGCACGCATGACCGGCGCAGCAGTTCGGGGTGTTCGTCGCGGATGATCGCGATGGCGGTGATATAGACGGACCGGCCCGGTTGCGAAAACGCGTAGACCGAACAGAAGGTAAAGCGCGACAGCCCCTCGATCTCGCGCACGGTCGCGTCCGAGATGCCCGGCACGAGGCTGCGCACCAGATCGCCCGCGCGAAGCTGTTCGTCGCGGTTGAGATAGATGACGTGGAAGTTCCCGCCTGAACCGACGGTGCGGATCGGATGCCCGCTCACCCGCGCGAGTCGATTGGCGTAGGTTGTCAGAACGGCAGTGTCGCGCGCGCGCTGCTGGTCCGAAACCGAGGCCCCGAAATGCGTCTGAAGCCGCACGGGCGCCTGCCACCGGCGCAGGCGCGATTCCGTTTCCTGCTGCACGAACCGCCCGCCAGACAAGGTGTATTCGTCGTAAAGGGCGATCCGCTCGAAATTCGCGGCCAGCGTGGTCGCGGTCACCGGGGCATCGCGCTGCCCACCATCCTGGCGCAACAAGCCGTCGGCAATCAGCCGTGCTTCGACATTGCGGTAGTAGCGCGCGAAGCTTTGGCTTTCGGCGGAGGGTTCGGTCCTGGGCGCCTGGTTGGGGCCGGGGAGGGCGTCGGGCACAGGTGTGGTCACACATGCCGAAAGCATGAAGGTGACCACACATGTCAGGCAAAGGGACAGACGGAAAGCCAAGGGGGGGCTCTGCGTCCGGATCAGCTTTGCGCCGGCGGCGGCGGGGTGGCGCCCGAGCCGGTATCGCCGGCCGCCGCCCTCGTGGCCTGCGACGCAGCCGAGGCGAGCGTATCGCGCAGCTCGCGTTCCATCTTGCGCATGTCCTCTTCCGCGGCGGCGCGCCGGGCCTTGCCCTCGTCGGCGATCTGCAGGCTTTCCTGGATCGTGGCGATCAATTCGGCATTGGCGGCCTTGACGGCTTCGATATCGAAGACGCCGCGTTCCATTTCCTCGCGGACCATGCGGTTGGATTCGCGCAGGTTGGTGGCATTCGCCGTCAGTAGCTCGTTGGTCAGATCGGTCGCCTCGCGCACGGCCACTGCGGCATCGGTCGACCGCTGGATCGCCAGCGCCTGCGCCAGCTGTGTCTCCCAAAGCGGCACCGTGTTGACCAGGGTCGAGTTGATCTTGGTGACCAGCGATTTGTCGTTTTCCTGCACCAGCCGGATCGAGGGCAGCGATTGCATCGTGACCTGGCGGGTGAGCCTGAGGTCGTGAACCCGGCGTTCCAGATCGTCGCGCGCGGCACGCAGGTCGCGCAATTCCTGCGCCTTGATGACCTGATCGTTCTCGGGGGCGGCGTCGACCTCTGCGGCCTTGGCGGGTATGGTCTCCTCGTCCAGTTCGCGTAGCTTTTCCTCGCCTGCCGCGATGTACAGCGCCAGCTCGTCGTAGAAATCGAGTGTTTTTTCATACAGCTTGTCGAGCGACTTGATGTCTTTCATCAAGGTGTGCTCATGGGCCAGGAGATTGTCGGTGATCTTGTCGATCTGACCTTGAACATCCTCGTACTTGGCAATGAAATCATGCACCGGCTTGGCGCGGCCGAACAGGCGCTCCCACCAGCTCTGCTTGCGGTTGGGGTCCAGTTCATCGACCGAAAAGCCACGGATGGTTCCCACGATCTCGCGCAGGCTGTCGCCGGCGGGGCCGATATCCTTGTTCTTGACGCCGTCCAGCATGGCCTGGCTGATCTGCTGCAATTCCTGTTGCGCGTTCGAGCCGAAGGTGACGATCGAATTGGTGTTGGTCATGTCGATCTCGGCCATGCGGGCGCGGATCTGGTCGGCGGTCGGCGCGTCGGCCTCGGGCAGGGGCACCAGGTCGGCGGCCGGTTCCAGCAAGACAACGGCATTCAGTTCGTCCACAAGTGTCGCGGCCTGTTCGGCGGCTGTTCTAACTTCGGTCGTCATGGTTCGTTCCTCATCCCTCGATATGCAGATTCTCGCGGTTCAGCCGTTCGCGGAGAACTTCGGTCTCCACGTCGAAATTGGTTCTGTCATCGGCCAGCATGACCGTGGTGCGTTTGGCGAAATTGGTGTCCAGGTCGTCCAGAAAGGCCAGGTAATCCGCGCGCACCCGCGCGTCGCGGCCCCGGGCGTACAGATCGGCGAACTGAACCGTCGCGTCGCGCGCGCCTTGCAGGTAGACGCCCAGGTAGCGGCGCGCCTGGGTCAGATCGCGGGGGTCTTCTTCGACCTGGCGGAACATCTGCCGGGCCGTGGCCCGAAATGTTTCGACGCGCGCCTCCAACTGCCGGTCGCGGGCGCGTTTGATGGCATCGGCCATCTGGTCCAGAACCGCTTCGGCTTCTTCGATCTTGCGCGCGATGCGATCGGTCTGGTGCCGATCGACGCCTTCCAGCCCCTTGTCGGCCAGCGGGTCGAGGCCAAAGGCGCCCAGGTGCAGGCCGGTGGCCACGGACGCCACCACGAAAGCCGCGATCAGGTTCCATTGGCCGCCGAAGATCAGCAGGCCGACACCGATGCCGGTGGCGATCGCGCCGAAGATCTTGCGCGGAATCGCCGGGCGGCGCGCGACCTTGCGTTCGTTGAACGCATCTTCGGCGCGCACACCATCGCGGGTCAGCCATGCGCCAAGCAAGAGAACGCCAGCGCCTGCCAGGTCCGTGGCCATGGCGGCAACGGGCTGCAGGAACGCGGTGAAGACGGTCAGAAGTGGCAAGATGAACAACAGGTTCAGCTTGGCGCCATGGCGCATGGGCTTGCGGCCGCGAAAGCTGGGAACCTCAAGCCGTTGCGCCGTGACGGTGCCGCGCGGGGCATCCCCGTCGCGCTGCCCGGCCGGGCTGTGTTGGCCTGCGTAGCGTTTTGCCATGATCAAAGTGCCCCGAACCCGCCGAAGATGGATATCAGTATGATGATGGTCAGCGCGAAGAAAGAAACGCCCTGCAAAAAGCTTGAACTCATTCCATCCTCATTCGGGCTTCCTGGCCGGTGTCATGGCCACGTTAGGCAGGTTTTCATATGAAAACCAGATGTCACGGCGTCATGGCGCAGTTTCTGGCCATTGCTTGCCGCGTGCCTTTCCAGATTGGGGTGGCGCCCTGACCTCGCAAGGGGGAAAGGGGATGGGTCGGTCCCCTTCAGCCCTTTTGGTTGTAGAGCCGATCCTTTTCTTCCCGGGTGCGCACGCGCCCGCGCAGTTCGATGGCGATATTGCGGCCCTTGTCCACGGCGGGGCGGGCGGCGACCTCGTCCAGCCATCTTGTCATGTTCGGCTTGTCGTCCAGCGTTTGCTCCTGGCGTTCCCACAGGCTCGCCCAGGGAAAGATGGCCATGTCCGCGATGGTGAACTCATCGCTGGCGACAAAGCGCGACCTGGACAGTTGCGTATCAAGAACGCGGTACAAGCGACTGGTTTCATTGCGATACCTGTCCTTGGCGTAGGGCAGGTCCTGCGGCGGGTCCATGGTGGGGGCGGATTTCAGGAAATGATGGGCTTGGCCGGCCATGGGGCCCAGGCCACCCATCTGCCACATCAGCCACTGGTCGACGGCGATGCGCTCGCGCTGGGTCTTGCCGCAGAACGTGCCGGTCTTGCGCGCCAGGTATTGCAAGATCGCCCCGGATTCGAAGATCGATATCGGTGCACCATCGGGCCCGTCCGGGTCGACGATGGCGGGCATCCGGTTGTTGGGCGCGATCTTGAGGAAGTCCGGGTCGAATTGTGCGCCCGCGCCGATATCGACAAGATGGACCGTATAGGGCAGCCCCATTTCTTCCAGTGCTATGGTGATTTTCCAGCCGTTGGGCGTGGGCCAGTAATAGAGATCGATGGGGTCGGGCATGACGTCTCCTCGGGTTGCCGTCACTGTGCCGGGCGACCGATGGCGGGGCAAGGGTGCGCGTGAGCCGGGTGCGCGCGCATCATGCGCGCTTGACGATCCGGCGCATCAGGCGTAGCCAATCCGCACCGTGGCGATTTGTGAACCGGATTGCGGGCCACGTTAAACCAACCGCTAAAGAGGTCGAGGACGCCAAGCCTTTGCTCGCCCCCGACCATTCCAGGTTCGGGGGTTTTTTCGATCCTCCGACCAGTGCTGAGAAGGAGAGGGGCATGAAGGATATCACCGCCCGCAAGACTTGGAACAAACGCACCCGCGCGGTGCATTCCGGCACCCGCCGCAGCCAGTATGGTGAGGTCAGCGAGGCGCTGTTCCTGACGCAGGGCTTTGTCTATGACACCGCCGAGGCGGCCGAGGCGCGCTTTATCCAGACGGGCGAGGATGAATACATCTATGCCCGCTACGGCAATCCGACCGTGCGCATGTTCGAGGATCGCATCGCGGCCCTGGAAGGCGCCGAGGATGCCTTTGCCACCGCCAGCGGTATGGCGGCCGTCAACGGCGCGCTGACCTCGATGCTGCGATCGGGCGATCACGTGGTCGCGGCGCGCGCCCTGTTCGGCTCATGCCTGTATATCCTCGAAGAGGTTTTGACCCGCTTCGGGGTCGAGGTCACATTCGTGGATGGAACCGACCTGGATCAGTGGCAGGCCGCAATCCGGCCCGACACCAAGGCGGTGTTTTTCGAGTCGATTTCGAACCCCACGCTGGAAGTCATCGATATCGCTGCCGTCTCGCGGCTTGCCCATGCGGTGGGGGCGCTGGTGATCGTCGACAATGTCTTTGCCACGCCCGTGTTTCAGGACACGTTCGGCCTTGGCGCGGATGTGGTTGTCTATTCGGCAACCAAGCACATCGACGGACAAGGGCGTTGTCTGGGCGGTGTGATCCTTGGCAGCCGGGAATTTATCCGCAAGACCGTCGAACCCTATCTGAAACACACCGGCGGGGCGATGTCGCCGTTCAACGCTTGGGTCATGCTGAAATCGCTGGAAACCGTCGATCTGCGCTGTCACGCGCAGGCTGATGCGGCCCTCGCCATCGCGCAGGCGATGCAAGGGGCCAGGGGGGTGTCCAAGGTGATCTTTCCGGGTCTCGCCGATCATCCCCAACACGCGCTGGCGCGCAGGCAGATGGACAAGGGCGGCACGGTGATCGCGATCGAGATCGAGGGCGGGCAGGCGGCGGCCTTCCGGTTCGTCAATGCGCTTGAGATCATCACGATCTCGAACAATCTGGGTGACGCCAAATCGATCATCACCCACCCCGCCACCACCACCCATCAACGCCTGTCCGAAGATCAGCGCGCACAGCTTGGCATCACGCCGGGGCTGGTGCGCCTGTCGGTCGGGCTTGAGGATGCGGGCGATCTGATTGCCGATCTGACGGGGGCATTGAACGCGCTATGAACGGCCTGCTGATCCGCCCATACCGCGACAATGACACCGGGATCCTGGCCGACCTGTTTCACCGTGCCGTCCGGGATGGCACGGCGCGCCACTACAGTGCCGAGCAGCGCAGCGCCTGGTCGCCGTCGCCCCCCGACACGCCCCGTTGGACCGCACGGTTGAGCGAGGCGCAGACCATGGTGGCCGAACGCGACGGCACCGCGGTCGGCTTCATGACCCTGGACCCAAGGACCGGTTTTCTGGATTTCGCCTATGTCGCGCCCGAGGTGATGGGGCAAGGCGTGGCCGAGATCCTGTATGCCGTGATTGAGGGCCGCGCCCGCGTGGCCGGCCTGACCCGGCTCGAGACCGAAGCGAGCCTTTTGGCCGAGCGGTTCTTTGTACGCCGTGGCTGGCACCTGGTCCGGCGCCAGGAAGTGGAACGCAACGGTATCCGCATCCCGAACGCGGTGATGGAAAAGGTCCTGTCGCAAAAAGCCATCTTTGCCGCATGAGCCGGTTTCTGGTTCTCCAGCTCCGTCCCGAGGATGAGGCCGCCGACGAGGAATTCGGCGCCATGCTTGATCGCGGCGGTCTGGCCTCGGACCAGGTGCACCGGATCCGACTGGACCAGGTGGCGCTGCCCGGATTGCGGCTTGACGACTATGCTGGCGTGATCGTGGGCGGGGGGCCGGGATGCGTCAGCGACCCCGCTGAAACCAAGGATCCGCTGGAGGCCCGGATCGAAGCCGATGTGCTGAACCTCATGCCCGAGATTCTGGCGCGTGACATGCCGTTCCTGGGCTGTTGCTACGGCATGGGCATACTGGGCCACACGCTGGGCGCGCCGGTGGGCAAGGGCCGGTACGGCGAGCCTATCGGCGGCGTCGAATGCACCGTGACCGAGGCGGGCGCGAAGGATCCGCTGCTGGACGGGCTGCCCGGCGCGTTCCGCGCCCTGGTGGGTCACAAGGAGGCGGTGGAAGCGCTGCCCCAAGGGGCCGTGCACCTGGTGGCCTCTGACCCATGCCCGCTACAGATGATCCGCGCCGGCCAGAACGTCTACGCGACCCAGTTCCACCCCGAGGCGAAAGGTGAGAACTTTGCCAACCGAATCCGCATCTATCAGGGTCGGGGATATTTCGCGCCGGAAGACGCCGAAGCTCTGACCGCCGCCTGCCTGGCCGAGGACATCACGGTTCCAGAACAAATCCTGGCGCGATTTGTTCAACGTTATCAGGGATAAGCGCCTGATATGTGATCTGTTCGCGCCGTGTTAGCGTAAAAAACCTGCAAGACAAGATTGGGAACGCGTCGCTTTTGCTCCATATCTACACTCGCGTGACAGACCAGAGGGGGGCAGGCCCATGAACGTCCATGTAACAACCGTGACCGAAACGCCAAGCCGCGCCGAGGCCGAGACGGCGCTTGCGCGGCTCAAGGCCTGGGCCGAGACGGCAACCGCCGCCGATATCGCGGCCCTTGACCCGATGATGGCACGCCTGACCGGCGACGCATATCCGGAGTTTCACCGGGTTTACCCCACCGGGTTCAAGGTGGATGCGGCCTACAAGGGCACGCTGCCCGATCTGCAAAACGGTCCGGCCGCGTTGATCCGCGGCGCGAACCGGCAGATCCAGCATGTGGGCATTTCCAATTTCCGCCTGCCGATCCGCTATCACACGCGCGACAATGGCGATCTCATGCTTGAAACGTCGGTGACCGGCACTGTCAGTCTCGAGGCCGACAAGAAGGGCATCAACATGAGCCGCATCATGCGGTCGTTCTATGCCCATGCCGAAAAGACCTTCAGCTTCGAAGTGATCGAAGCCGCGCTGGAGGATTACAAGGCCGATCTCGAAAGCTTTGACGCGCGCATCCAGATGCGGCTCAGTTTTCCGATGCGGGTGACCAGCCTGCGCTCGGGGCTGTCGGGGTTCCAGTATTACGATATCGCTCTGGAATTGGTGGAACGCGACGGTGTCCGGCAAAAGATCGTGCACCTGGATTACGTGTATTCCTCGACATGCCCTTGCTCCTTGGAGCTGTCGGAACATGCGCGCGCCACGCGGAACCAACTTGCAACGCCGCATTCACAACGCTCGGTCGCGCGGATCTCGGTCGAAGTGAAGGAAGGGGACTGCCTGTGGTTCGAGGATCTGATCGACATGGCCCGCGCGGCGGTGCCGACGGAAACGCAGGTGATGGTCAAGCGCGAGGATGAACAGGCCTTCGCCGAACTGAACGCGGCCAACCCGATCTTCGTCGAGGACGCGGCCCGGCTCTTTGCCGAGCAATTGCAGGCCGACGCGCGGGTTGGCGATTTCCGTGTGGTCGCCAGCCATCAAGAAAGCCTGCACAGCCATGACGCGGTCAGCGTGCTGACCGAAGGCGCGACGTTCGAGCAGGCAAGCCTTGATCCGCGAATGTTCCAGAGCCTGATCCACGCAGGCTGAGCGGGCGCCCATGACACGAAGAAGCCCGGCCTGCGATGTGCAGGGCCGGGCTTTTGTTTGGGTGTGCCGTGGCGTCGCCGGCGATCAGCCGCGGCCAAAGCCTACCGGATCGGTGATGTTGCCGCCGTAATCGGCATCGGTGAACCCGGTGCGATAGCCCCGCCGCCCGCCGCGGCCAAAGCCCACAGGGTCGGTGATATTGCCATTGTCGATGTCGGTCATGCCCGACCCCATTCCCACAGGCACGCAGCCCGCGACGGCCGCGCCGCCCAGACCCAGGCCGCCAAGCCCGAAGCCCCGCAGGATCGAACGCCGGTTCACTCCGCGCTTGGTGTCGATCTGGCTGTCGTCAAGCGTTGGCTTGTCGGCCTTGCCCTTCTTGTCTTCAGGTGTGTCGGTCATGGTTATTGTCCCCCCGCTGAAATTATATTTGTCAAAAACCGCCCTGCCGTCAGCTGTCTCGATCGGTGTGGGCTTTGATGCCGGAATCGGGTGTCGGTGCCGCATCCGAATCGGTCGCCGCATGGACGTCGGTATCGACATCGGTTCCATGTGCGCCGCCATCCGGACCCGTGCGCCGTTGCCGTGTCTCGATATCCGTATCGGTCAGTGTTTTCTTGGATTTGGTCTCGGTCAACCGGACCTCCCCTTCAATCATGGTGTCGAACATGTCCAAAGCCGGCTGCGTCAGCCGCCGTTTGACCTGATGCAAACGCCTTTGCGCCCAGCGTAGCCAGACCCTTTCGCGATTTCAATCATTTACTGGATGCCGCCCCCGCGAGGCGAAATCCGCGCCAGGCGCCATGCCCGCGCCGGCTGTCGCTTGACAGCGATAACAATGGCGGCCAACGCTCCGCCCCATGTTCGATTTTCGCCCCGTCGGTTATGTGGTGGGCCTCCTGGTGATGAGCCTCGGGGTGGCCATGTGCGTGCCGCTGGCCATCGACCTGTCGCTGGGCAACGGTCATTGGGGCGCCTTCGCGGAATCGGCGGCGGTGACGGTCATCATCGGTCTGATGCTGACGCTGGCCTGTGCAAACGGGGTCAATCGCAACCTCACGATCCAACAGACCTTTCTGCTGACAACGGGCGTCTGGTTGGTGTTGCCGGTCTTTGGGGCCATCCCCTTTGTGGTGGGCGAAACCGAAGCCCGGTTCGTCGATGCGTTCTTCGAGGCGATGTCGGGCATGACCACCACCGGATCCACGGTGTTCAGCGGGCTCGATGACCTGCCGGCGGGCCTGAATCTGTGGCGGGGGCTGCTGCAATGGTTCGGCGGCATAGGTATCATCGTGGTCGCCATGGTCTTCCTGCCCGAACTCAGGGTGGGGGGCATGCAGATCTTTCGCTCGGAAGCCTTTGATACAATGGGCAAGATCCTTCCGCGCGCGGGTGAGATCGCATCGCGGATCTCGGTCATCTATCTTGGCCTGACCATCTTGTGCGCGCTCAGCTACGCGGCACTCGGCATGGGGGCATTCGACGCCACCATGCATGCACTGACGACGGTTTCGACCGGCGGCTTTTCCAGCCGCGATGCGTCATTCGGGGATTTCCAGGGGCCGACGGAATACGTGGCCTCGATCTTCATGCTGCTCGCGAGCCTGCCTTTCGTGCGCTATATCCAGTTCGTCGCCGGAACCGCCAGGCCGCTGTTCGTCGACAGCCAGATCCGGGCCTACGTGGCCACGATCCTCCTGCTCACGGTGTTTCTGACGCTCTACCGCGTGCTGTTCAACGGCGATCACTGGGAACACGGGTTCCGCGAGGGGATCTTCAACGTCACCTCGATCATTTCGGGCACGGGCTACGCAAGTGTCGACTACCAGCTTTGGGGGCCGGTCCCCGTGGTGACCTTCTTCTTCCTCGGGCTGATCGGGGGCTGCGCCGGATCGACCTCGTGTTCGATCAAGATCTTCCGCTACCAGTTGCTGTTCGCATCGGTCTCGACGCAGGTGCGCAGGCTTTACGCGCCACATGGCGTGTTCGAGCCGCGCTACGAGGGGCGGCCCGTGTCCGAGGATGTCGTCTCATCGGTGATGGCGTTTTTCGCGCTGTTCTTCGTGAGCCTCGGGGCGATCGCGGTGGCCTTGTCGCTGACCGGCCTCGATTTCATAACCTCGATATCCGGGGCTGCGACGGCATTGGCGAATGTGGGGCCGGGCCTTGGATCGGAAATCGGGCCATCGGGTAACTTCGCGGGGCTGAACGACACCGCGAAATGGATCTTGTCCGGGGCGATGCTGCTGGGGCGACTGGAATTGATGGCGGTGTTCGTGCTGTTCACGGTGACCTTCTGGCGCGACTGACGCTGCGGCGGCGCGCGGCCGGGGTCTAGCGCGCGGCGATGGCGCGGCCCGCAGCCACGCCCGAAGACCAGGCCCACTGGAAGTTGTATCCGCCAAGCCATCCGGTCACGTCCAGCGCCTCGCCGATCAGGTACAGCCCCTTGACGAGCTGCGATTCCAGGGTCTTCGAACTGACCCTGTCGGTTGCGACGCCGCCAAGCGTGACCTCGGCCGTGCGGTAGCCCTCGGACGAGGTCGGCGTGATCTCCCACCGGGTCAGCGCCGCCGCCAGGGACCGCAAGGCCGCGTCGGATTGATCGCCCAGGTTTCCCGCAAGCCCCAGGTCCGCGCTCAGATGCTGCGCCAGTTTCCGGGGCAGGATCTCGGCCAGCACGGTGGTGACGGCCTTTGCCCCTGCCTCGGCACGGCGCCCGCGCAGCGCCTCGAACAGGTCCAGATCCGGGCGCAAGGCCACGTCCAGCCGGTCGCCTTCGCGCCAGTAGGACGATATCTGCAGGATCGCGGGGCCAGACAGGCCGCGATGGGTGAACAACATGGCCTCGTCGAAACTGGTGCCGTTGCAGGTGACGCGGGCCTCCGTGCTGGTGCCGGCAAGGGCTGCAAAGGCCTCCTTCTGTGAGCCCTCGAATGTCAGGGGCACAAGGGCAGGGCGGGTGTCGGTGATGCGATGGCCGAACTGGGCCGCCACGCGATAGGCAAGGCCCGTGGCGCCCATCTTGGGGATGGATTTGCCGCCCGTCGCCAGAACAAGCGCATCGGCCGTGACGTCATGGGCCACTCCGTTGCGGACCAGGCGCACCTGAAAACGCCCATCGCGATGCGCAACCTCTGCGATCTCGGTCTCAAGCCACAGATCGGCGGGCTGCATCTCGGCCAGCAGCATCGCGATGATATCCTTGGCCGAGCGGTCGCAGAACAATTGCCCAAGGGTCTTTTCATGCCACGCGATGCCATGGCGCTGTACGAGATCGAGGAAATCCCACTGCGAATACCGGCTCAGGGCGGATTTTGCGAAATGCGTGTTTTCGCTCAGAAAGTTCTCTGGCGTGCATCCCATGTTGGTGAAATTGCAGCGCCCGCCACCGGAAATGCGGATCTTTTCGCCCGGCGCGCGGGCGTGGTCGACCACCAGCGTATCGGGCCCGGCATGGGCCGCACACATGAGGCCCGCAGCGCCCGCGCCAAGGATCAGGGTTCTGACATGCATCGCGGTCATCGCGTCATCCCCGACCGTCGCATCGGGTCAGTCCCAAGGGGCGGCCACGCCGTCAATCGGCGAAGTTGCGGCTGATCTTGATCTGATCCCACGCCCAGACGACCTCTTGCAGGCGTTCTTCGTCGGACCGGTCGCCGCCGTTCATATCCGGATGAAGGATCTTGATCAGCGCCTTGTAGGTCTTGCGGATCTCGGTCTTGGTCATTGAATCCCTGGCCTCGAGGATCTCGATCGCCTTGCGTTCGGTCGGGGGCAGCTTGCGCCCGCCATTGCCGCCACCCCGGCCGGGGTTGCGGGTGGCGTTCTCGCCCAGCACCTGATGGGCATCATCGACGCCAAGCCGCGCCCAGGCGCGTTCCTCGGCGGATTTCTTGAACGGTTTGGTCGGACGATCCCAGACCCGGTCGCGGTCAAGCTGTGCTTCCATCTCGGCGTCGGTGGTGCCTTCGAAGAAATTCCATTTCAGGTTGTATTCGCGCACGTGTTCGCGGCAAAACCACTTGAATTCCTCAAGGTTGTCCGGGCTCTTGGGGGCACGGTACTGGCCCTGATCCTCACATCCGTCGTGCTCGCAGACGCGCTGCGAGGTCTCGAATGCGCCCGACATGCCGCGCCGCCCGGAACGGCGCTTCTTTTTGTCGGTCGACACGCGGAGGTCGAAATTGAACGGGTCTTTGGAGGTCATCTGGCTCGCCTTCTCGACTCGGAGACGTGAGTGTAAGGTTTTGGGCGGTGAGGTGAAGAGGCAAGGAGCGACAAATCGTGACAAGAGCAGAAAAAATCAAGGACCGGTTGGAAACGGCCTTTGCGCCGCGGCGTCTGGAGGTCGTGGATGACAGCGAAAGCCACCGGGGCCATTCGGGGTTTCAGGAAGGCGGCGAAAGCCATTTCAACGTGTTGATCGAAAGCGAGGCCTTTGCAGGCCAAAGCCGGATCGCACAGCACCGCGCCGTGCATGCGGCCCTTGGCAAGGATCTGGTGGCCGAGATCCACGCGCTGGCGCTGACGATCAGGGCTTGAGGGGTTTCTCCTCGGACGGCTCTGCCGCAGCGTCGCGCGGCTCCAGCAGATTGGCGAGGCTGGGGACGTCTGCGGTGTCTTCCATTGGCTCGGGCGCAGGGGCCGGCGCAGGGGCCGGCGCCGGGGCTGGTGCGGGCAGTTCCGCGACGGGTTCTGGCGCTGGGTCTTGCACGATGTCGGGCAGGTCGCGAATGAACACCAGGATATTGCGATAAGTGGTCTGCTTGCCGGTCAGCCCGGAACGTTCCTCCTGCGGCAGGGTGTCGGCGCGCAGGTAACGCCATCCGTCGCGCCCCAACTCGTTCAGGATGTCCTCAAGCGTCGCGGCAAAACTGGCGGCGCCCTTCAGGCCCTTGTGTTTCAGGGCCTTTTCCGGGGCGGGGACAAGCTTGTATTCGTAGGTAGGCATGAATCCTCCGGCGCGCATCTGCGACCGCGTTATGGCGGGGTCAGGCGGGCAATGACAAGGGCGGATGCCGGGATGCGGCGTTGATCAGAGCCCCAACTTTCCTGCCACGATCTGGTTCACCGCCGCCGGGTTGGCCTTGCCGCCGGTGGCCTTCATCACCTGACCCACGAACCAGCCCGCCAGCTTGGGGTTCTGCTTGGCCTTTTCAACCTGGGCGGGGTTGGCGGCGATGATCTCGTCCACCGCGGCCTCGATCGCGCCGGTGTCGGTGACCTGTTTCATGCCGCGCGCGTCCACGATCTGCGCCGGGTCGCCGCCTTCGGTGTAGACGATCTCGAACAGGTCCTTGGCGATCTTGCCCGAGATATCGCCCGATTTGATCAGCGTGATGATACCGCCCAGTTGCGCGGGGCTGACGGGGCTTTGCGTGATGTCGTGTTCTTCTTTCTTGAGCCGTCCGAACAGCTCGTTGATGACCCAGTTGGCCGCCAGTTTGCCATCGCCCGCCTGGGCCACCACGGCCTCAAAGAAATGGGCTGCGTCCAGATCGGCGGTCAGCACCGAGGCGTCGTAGTCCGACAACCCGTAATCGGCCAGAAAGCGGGTCTTTTTCGCGTCCGGCAATTCCGGCAGGGCGGCGGCCAGGTCATCGACCCAGGCCTGTTCGATTTCCAGCGGCAGCAGGTCGGGATCAGGGAAGTAGCGGTAATCATGCGCTTCTTCCTTGGACCGCATCGACCGTGTCTCGCCCTTGTCGGCATCGTAGAGGCGGGTTTCCTGGTCGATGGACCCGCCCGCCTCGAGGATGGCGATCTGGCGTTTGGCCTCGTAGTCGATGGCCTGTTGAATGAACCGCAGCGAATTCATGTTCTTGATCTCGCACCGGGTTCCCAGGTGGCTGAAATCCTGCGTTTCCTGATAGCGTTCATAGGCGCCGGGCAGACAGACCGACACGTTCACATCCGCGCGCAGGTTGCCGTTTTGCATGTTGCCGTCGCAGGTGCCCAGGTACAGCATGATCTGGCGGAGCTTGCTGACATAGGCGGCGGCCTCTTCGGGGCCGCGGATATCGGGGCGCGAGACGATTTCCATCAGCGCCACACCGGTGCGGTTCAGATCCACGAAAGACAGCGCCGGGTCCATGTCGTGAATGGATTTGCCCGCATCCTGTTCCAGGTGGATGCGTTCGATACGCACCATGCGCGCGGTTCCGTCACCCAGTTCGACCAGCACTTCGCCTTCGCCCACGATGGGGTGGTAGAGCTGGCTGATCTGATAGCCCTGCGGCAGGTCGGGATAGAAATAGTTCTTGCGATCGAAAGCCGAGGTCAGGTGGATCTCGGCCTTCAGGCCAAGTCCGGTACGCACGGCCTGCGCCACGCATTCCTCGTTGATGACCGGCAGCATGCCGGGCATGCCGGCATCCACGAAGGCGACGTTGGAATTGGGTTCGGCCCCGAACCTGG
>CAYWTM010000013.1:0-47473 GCA_964460185.1 uncultured Roseicyclus sp.
TCTCCCTGGATGACCCAGTGATCGCCGGCCACGTCCCGCGCTCGAATGCCATTGATGCGGGTGATCACGCCACGCAGCATCGGCGCGGTATCCACCCGGCTGACGGCGGGGTCGTTTTCGACCCGGTCCAGAAATCCGGGCAACTGGTCGTTCTGGATGTCGATGAAGAAGTATGAGGGCGCGACCTCGGGCAGATCACGCTGGATCGCGGCGCGCAGGTTTGAATCGATTTGCCCGACAGCGGCCAGAACGGCCAGGCCAAGGCCAAGCGACAGCACGACCGATGTCGCCTCGGACCCCGGCCCGCCCACGGCCCCGAGCGCGGACCGCAGGGCGGTTCGGCCGCGCACGAAACCGGCGCGCGCCAAGCGCCGGGTCAACGCGCGGATCGCCAGCGCCGACAGCGCCAGCAGCAGCAAGGAGGCCGCAATGCCGCCCGCAGCCCCAAGCGCAAGTCGCGGGATCCCCGAAATCGTCACGGCAATCGCGACCAGCGCGACCGCCAGCCCGGCCACGACGCCCATGTAGATCGGCGCGGGCAATGCACGGTTCGGGGCTTCCGCATCGCGGAACAGGGCGGCGGCCCGGATATTCTCGGCGCGGGCCAGCGGCCAGAGCGTGAAGATCAGGGCGGTCAAAAGGCCATACAGCGCGGCCTCTGCCAGCGGGGCAGGGTAGACCGAAAATGCGATCGGAACCGGCAGCTGTGCGGCGATGAGCGGGGCAAAGACCAGGGGCAGCGCCGCCCCCAGTGCCAGACCGAGGATCAGGCCGGCCAGCGTCAGCAAGCCGATCTGAATGAAATATGCGGCAAAGATCGTCCGGCTTTCCGCGCCAAGGGTCTTGAGCGTGGCAATGGTTTCGATCTTGCCCTCGAGGTAGGCCCTCACGGCCGAGGAAACGCCCACGCCGCCCACGGCCAGACCCGCCAGCCCGACCAGCACCAGGAACGCGCCGATACGGTCAATGAATTCCTGAACGCCCGGCGCGCCATTTCGGCTGTCACGCCATCTCAGGCCGCTATCTTCAAAGGCAGCGCGGGCCTGGGCCTCGAGTGCGGCGATGTCCGAACCCGGGGGCACCGCCAGGCGGTACTGGGTATCGAACAGCGTGCCGGGTGACAAAAGGCCCGATCCCTGCAGCCCGTCCAGCGTGACGATCGTCCGCGGGCCAAGGCCAAATCCGCCCGACGCCCCGTCAGGTTCCGTGACCAGCGACGCGCGCAGCTCGAAATCCTGCGTGCCCAGTCGAAAGACGTCGCCGATCTGCAGGGCCAGCCGGTCGATCAAGAGCTGATCCATGACCGCCCCGGGCAAGCCGTCGGTTGCGAGTGCCTGTTCCAGCGGGATCGCGGGGGCCAGCTCCACCGTTCCATAGATCGGGTAGGCGCCGTCCACGCCGCGCACCTGGGTCAGGCCGCGTTCGGTGCCGGTGTCACGATCGATCACGATCATGGATCTGAAATCGACGGTCTCCGAGACGGTCGTGGCCACGCTGTCCATGAAGGCGCGTTCGTCATCTGTTGCGAAGCGATAGGTGAACGACATCTCGGCATCGCCGCCAAGGATCACGGCACCTTCGCGCGCAAGCCCGGCCTGGATCGATTCCCGAACCGACCCGACGGCTGCAATCGCCGCCACCCCAAGGGCAAGACAGGCAAGGAATATGCGAAACCCCTTGAGGCCGCCGCGCAATTCCCGCCGCGCGATGCGCATGGCATTCGTCATGATCCCGCCCTGCCGATCTCGATATGGCGTGACCGCCGGCTCATTCGGCTGCGTCTTTCATGGCATCCGTATCCAGCCGGCCGTCGCGCAGGCGGATGTTGCGGTCACACCGGGCGGCCAGATCGTTGGAATGGGTCACCAGAACCAGCGTGGACCCGTGTTTGTCGCGCAACCCGAACAGGATATCCATGATCGCCTGCCCATTGGCCCCGTCCAGATTGCCGGTCGGTTCATCCGCGAGCAGGATCTGAGGGCGCGGGGCAGCCGCGCGGGCCAGCGCCACACGCTGTTGTTCGCCGCCCGACATCTGCGACGGGTAATGGCCCGCGCGGTGACCAAGGCCCACCGCCTCGAGTTCGGCTGCCGCGCGATCGAACGCATCGGCGTGACCCGCCAGTTCCAGCGGGGTTGCGACATTTTCCAGTGCCGTCATTGTCGGGATCAGGTGGAAGGATTGGAAAACCACCCCCATATGATCCCTACGGAAACGCGCCAGCTGGTCCTCGTTCATCGTGGTCAGGTTCCGGCCCAGTGCCATGACCTCACCCCCGGTGGCCTGTTCCAGCCCGCCCATCAGCATCAGGAGAGAAGACTTGCCCGAGCCAGACGGCCCCGTAAGCCCCACCGTTTCCCCGGCTTTGACCGATAGCGTGATGCCGTGCAGGATATCGACGCGGCCCGCATTGCCATCAAGCGACAGCCGCGTTTCGGTAAGGGAAAGAACGGGATCTACGGCCATGTCTGAACGCCTCGGTTCACTTTGCTCCTTGGCATATGGGGCCGTCGCCGGTGCGGGCAAGGTTGCGGCCTTGTCGCTTTTCGCCTTTGCGGGGACAGCGGGCGCCGAACAGATCACAATTGCGGCACTCGGCGACAGCCTGACGGCCGGGTTCGGGCTGATGCAAGAGGATGGGTTCGTGCCCCGGCTGGAGGCGTGGTTGCACGCGCGCGGCCATGACGTGACGGTGATCAATGCAGGAGTGTCTGGCGATACCACGGCCGGTGGCCTGGCGCGGATGGGTTGGACCCTGACGCCGGAGGTGGATGCGATGATCGTGGCGCTTGGCGGAAACGATTTCCTGCGCGGTATCGACCCCGCCGCCAGCCGCAGCAACCTGGCCGGTATTCTGGACCAGGCGGCCGCTCAGGGGATCGAGGTCTTGCTGGTGGGCATCGTCGCGTCCGGAAATTACGGCCCCGAGTATCAAAGTGAGTTCAACGGCATGTATCCGTCCCTGGCCGAGGACTACGGCACCTTGCTTGAGACTGATTTCTTCAACGGGTTTCGCGCGTCCGTCAATGCGGGTGCGCCGGTTTCGGATTTCATGCAGCCGGATGGCATCCATCCCAATGCCGCCGGTGTCGACCTTATCGTCGAGGATATGGGCCCCCAGGTGGAGGTGCTTATTGAACGGGTCCGCTGAACCGGCGGTGGCGCCATGATACGATGTCAGGACACCGGAAGGCAGAATTTCCGCGCGAGATGCGCCCATAGCGAATAAAATCGAACACAAAAATTGACAAAACGAACATTTATTGAGAAACACGCTCCGACCGGACGATGCACCCAGATCGAGAGCTTTCTGACATGACAGCCCAGTACGACCTTTTCGTCATCGGTGGCGGCATCAACGGCTGCGGTATTGCCCGCGACGCAGCGGGCCGGGGCCTGAAGGTGGGTCTGGCGGAAATGGGCGATCTGGCCGGCGCCACGTCTTCGGCCTCGACCAAGCTGTTTCATGGCGGTCTGCGTTACCTGGAATATTTCGAGTTCCGTCTTGTGAAACATGCGCTGGAGGAACGGGAAACACTGCTGCGGGCGATGCCGCATATCTCCTGGCCGATGCGGTTCGTGCTGCCTGTGTCCAGGGACATGCGGTTTGACAACACCACCCCGACCTCGCGGATCCTGACCCTGGTCATGCCCTGGATGAAGGGGCGCAGGCCCGATTGGCTGATCCGGCTGGGCCTGTTTCTGTATGACAACCTGGGCGGTCGAAAGATCTTGCCGGGCACGAAAACCCTGAATCTCGTCGGAACGCCCGAAGGCGCGCCGCTGGAAGACCGCTTCACCAAGGCTTACGAATATTCAGATTGCTGGGTCGAAGATGCCCGGCTTGTCGTGCTGAATGCCCGTGACGCCGAGACGCGGGGCGCCCGTATCCAGACCCGCACCAGGGTCGTGAGCGCGGATCGCAGGGGCGATCTGTGGCACATCACGCTGGACCGGAAAGGCACCATCGAAGAGGTCACGGCGCGCGGTCTTGTGAACGCCGGCGGCCCATGGGTTGCGGATGTGGTTCAAGGCGTGGTCAGGCTGAATTCCCGCGAAACGGTGCGATTGGTGCGGGGCTCGCACATCGTCACCCGGCGGCTCTATGATCACGACAAATCCTATTTCTTTCAGGGTAGCGATGGGCGGATCATATTCGCGATACCGTACGAGACCGATTTCACCTTGATCGGCACCACGGATCAAGAACACACCCAAGACCCCCGTGACGTTGTCTGCACCCCTGCCGAACGCGATTACCTGCTGGATTTCGCCAACCAGTATTTCAAGCATGATCTTTCGGCCGATGACGTGGTCTGGACCTATTCCGGGGTTCGCCCGCTCTACGACGATGGTGCAAAATCGGCCACCGCGGCGACCCGCGATTACGTCTTGTCGGTCGAAGACAGCGGCCCTGTCTTGCTGAATGTCTTTGGTGGCAAGATCACGACCTATCGCAGGCTGGCCGAGGACGCTTTTGACAAACTGGCCCCGTTCTTCCCCGAGGCAAAGGGCAACTGGACCGCGGGCGTCCCGTTGCCGGGCGGGGATTTCCCGGTCGATGGCGTGGCGGATCTGATCGCCGATCTGCGGGCCGGCTACACGTTCCTGTCCGACCGTTGGGCCGGTCGCCTGATCCGGGCCTACGGCACGGAGGCGCGCGCGATCCTGGGCGCGGCCAGGACGTCCGCCGATCTTGGGCGCGATTTCGGCGCGACCCTCACCGAGGCTGAATTGCGCTGGCTGATGGCGAGGGAATACGCCCAATGCGCCGCCGACGTGGTCTGGCGCCGGTCGAAACTGGGCCTGCACCTGACGCAGGCGCAGATCGCGGACATCGACATCTGGATGCAGGATCACGCGCCGCATCCGGCCGCTGAATGACTTGCAGGCCCTGCGCGCATGACTAGGCTCACTATCTGACGGAACGGCACAAGGGAGGGACAGGCCATGACTCATGTTTTGGCGATCGATCAGGGCACCACATCGACACGGGCGATCCTGTTCGACCCAGACCTGAACCCGGGCGCGTCCGCCCAGGAGGAATTCACGCAGCATTTCCCGAAATCCGGCTGGGTCGAACATGAGGCCGACGATCTGTGGCAAACCACGCTGCGCACCTGCCGGGGGGCGATGGAACAGGGCGGTGTCGAGGCGGGGGATGTGGCGGCCATCGGCATCACCAACCAACGCGAAACCGTTGTGTTGTGGGACCGCGAGACCGGGCAGGCCGTTCACCGCGCGATTGTCTGGCAGGATCGGCGCACTGCGGATCTATGCGCGAAACTGAAAGCCGCGGGCCACGAGCCGATGGTGCAGAAAAAGACCGGCCTGTTGCTCGACCCCTATTTCTCGGGCACGAAACTGGCCTGGCTTCTGGACAATGTCGAAGGTGCCCGCGCCCGCGCCGAGGCCGGGGAACTGGCTTTCGGGACCGTGGACAGCTACCTGATCTGGCAGCTGACAGGCGGCGCAGCGCATGTGACCGATGCCACCAATGCCGCGCGCACGCTGCTGTACAACATCAAGGACGGTCATTGGGACGCCGAGATCTGTGGCTTGTTGAACATTCCCATGGGCATCTTGCCGGAGGTCAAGGATTGCGCCGCCGAATTCGGTGTGACCGACCCCTCGCATTTCGGCGCCGAAATCCCGATCCTGGGCGTGGCGGGCGACCAGCAGGCGGCCACACTGGGACAGGCGTGTTTTCAACCCGGAATGCTGAAATCCACATATGGTACGGGCTGTTTCGCCTTGCTGAACACGGGCGACACGCTGGTGGAAAGCCGCAACCGCATGTTGGGCACGATTGCCTATCAGTTCGACGGCAAACCGACCTACGCATTGGAAGGGTCGATCTTCATCGCGGGGGCCGTGGTCCAATGGTTGCGCGATGGTTTGAAGATCATCTCGTCCGCCCCCGAAACCCAAGCCATGGCCGAAGCCGCAGATCCCGCGCAGGAATTGTACCTTGTGCCCGCCTTTACCGGGCTGGGTGCGCCGTATTGGGATCCCGATTGCCGGGGCGCGATCTATGGGCTTGTGCGCAATTCCGGACCCGAGGATTTTGCCCGGGCCGCGTTGGAAAGCGTTGGCTTTCAGACCCGCGACCTGTGGGAGGCGATGACCGATGACTGGCGCATGGCCAGCGGTGGGGCCGTTGGCGATGCGTCCCCCACCTTGCGCGTGGATGGCGGGATGAGCGCGTCGGATTGGGCGATGCAGTTTCTGGCCGATATTCTGGGCGCGCCCGTCGATCGGCCCAAGGTGCTGGAAACGACGGCCCTTGGCGTGGCCTGGATCGCGGGCATGCGCGCGGGGGTCTACCCCGATGCGGACGGCTTTGCCGCCACATGGGCGCTGGAGCGCACGTTCGAGCCGCAGATGGATCGTGAAACCCGCGATCGGCGCTATGCGGGGTGGAAAGATGCCGTCGCCCGCACACTAAGCCATCCCCGTGGGTGAGCGCGCGCGCGCTGATCTGCGGGTGGCGCTGGCGCAGATGTGCTCGGCCGACGATCACCAGGTCAATATCGACACCGTCACCGACCTTGCGGCACGGGCTGCGGGCGAAGGTGCACATCTCTTGGCGCTGCCCGAAGTGGCGGGCCTGATGAACCGCAATTTCGAGGTGGCGCAGACACAGGTTGTCGTCGCTGCGTCTGATCCGTTCATTGCCGCCTGCCGCGATCTGGCGGCGCGGCACGGTCTGTGGATCCACACGGGATCGACGCCGGTGCGTGGCCCGGATGGCCGGTTTCTGAACCATGCGACCCTGATCGACGACACTGGCGCGATCCGGGCCGAATATGACAAGATCCACCTGTTTGACGTCACGCTGGAAGGACAGGCACCGATCGGGGAATCCAAGCGTTTCGCGCCCGGCGACACCGGCGTCGTCGTGGACACGCCCTGGGGCCCGTGGGGATTGAGCATCTGCTACGATTTGCGGTTTCCCGCGCTCTACCGGGCCTACGCGCAGGCAGGGGCCGTCTTGATGTTCATCCCGTCGGCCTTCACCGTCCCCACCGGCCGCGCCCATTGGGAGGTTCTCCTGCGGGCGCGGGCCATCGAGACCGGGGCTTTCGTTCTGGCCCCGGCCCAGTCCGGGCATCATGCGGACGGCCGGCACACCTATGGTCACGCCTTGGCCGTGGCGCCCTGGGGCGAAGTCTTGGCCGATGCCGGACAGGATGCCCCCTCGATCAGATGCCTTGACCTCGATCTGTCATCCGTCAGTCGGGCGCGCGCGCAGATCCCGGCCTGGCAACAAGAGGATTCAGCCCCGCCGTTGCGGCGCATCCCCTGAGACCACGTCAGAGCCGCCCGCCGGGAACCTTTCTTTCTGGCACGATTCAGGGTTTTGCAATACTATTCATGCACTTGCCACGGATCGTGTGTGTGGGGTGAGATTCCGATGACGGACGACGTTGCCGGCGGTGACAGCCACTTTGATGATCTGCTGAGGCAACTGGCGACGCTTTTGGACCGGCGCAAGAGCGATGAAGGCTGGCGATCGGATTTGATGCGCGGCGTTGCCGGTGGGTTGAAGTCGGCCGGGGAATTCGACAGCGCGGACCGTCTGTTTCAGCAGATCCTGAAGGATGACCCCGAACAGCTTTGGCCGTGGATCGGCCGGATCGAAATCGCGATGGAACGGGGCAATGTGATCGATGCGGTCAGCCTTGGACGAGATGCGCTGAAACATCTGCCCCAACACCCACTGATCCTGCGCAAAGCCGCCGAAGCCCAGGCCGCGCACCAGGGCGCTGCGTCTGCAGTCGCCTTCCTGCAGGAGGCCGGCGGGCTTGGCCTGGACGATCCGGACCTGAATGCATGTGCCATCCAGTATTTCCGCGCGGCCGGACAGGTGACTGGTGCGGCGTCACTGGTCTCGCGCGTGTTGTCGGGCGATCCCGCCCACATGCTGGCCTTGCTGGCGCGGATCGAAATCGCCTTGATCCAGAGGGCCCTTGAGGCGGCGGTATCCGCAGGGCGGGCGGCGATATCGGCCCATCCCGACCATCCCGAGATCAGGGTGCGAGCCGCGCAGGCCTTCTTGATGGCGGGACAGCCGCAAGCCGCCCGGACCTGCCTGGCGGGGCTACCGGCGGATGCGGGTTTCGAGGCAGAGCGCGCGGATATCCTCAACAAGGCGCAACAGCAGGTCGCCACGGCGCCGCTCGTGGAAACCGATGGCGGGCGGGGCGGCAGCGCCGGTGTGGCGGGCGACGACGCGGCTGCCGGCCTGGCCCGTGCATTGGCCGCGATCCAATCACGTGATGAGCGCGCGCCGACCGATATCGCCCTGCGTCTGGACGCGCTGGTGCCGGCGGTGCCAGCGGCGTCTTGGACAGACCTGTGGCGGGCATGGCAGCTGGCCGTCACCCACGGTGCGGAAAAGCTGATCCATGCAGCGGTCGCGCGGTTCCTGTCGGGTGACGATCTTCCCTGGTACATGGGCGTCTGGCTGGTCGAACAGGTGACCGAGGGCGCGGATCTTGGCCTGGCCCAAGACCTGTCGGACCAGCTTCAGGGCACGATCCGCAACCCCGAGGAGCGTCGCGCATTCCTTTTGGAAGATGCCCTGTTGCGGGGCGGTCCGCGGGCAGCCTTGCGGATGGTCCGTGCGGATCCCGTGGCCGGTCGCGATGCAGAAGCGGCCGAACGTGTACTGCGCATCTTGTCGGGCGCGGGCCTGTGCGATCTGGCCTACCGGTATGGACGGCGCTGCACCCGGGTTTGGCCCGATCACATCAGCCTGAGCGATCAGGCAGCCAAGGCCGCCCTCGCGGCCGGGCTGGTTGACGCAGCGCTGGACATGCTGCCGGAGACCCGCAGCGCGACGATCGGATCGCGGTTTTCCGTCCTTTTGTCCGCTGGCAAGATCCCGCAGGCGTCGATCCTTCTGGCGGATTGGCCACAGGATGCGGCCGCACGACCGGGATGCGCCGACCAGTTGGAATTGCACGTGCTGGCGGGCAACCTGTCTGCAGCCGAAACGACCCTGGGCAGGATCGATCCCCAGCGCGATGTCGACGATGCGATATTGGTCACGAACCCCCGCTCGACCCGGGTCGGCACATTGTTGAACGAGGCGCGTATCATGGCGCGTATCGTGGGGGGCGGTGGTGATCCCGTCGGCATCCCCGAGGATCGGGAACCGGTCGCGGATCTCTTCCTTCCCGCGCGTGCGGTCGTTGCCGCCCGACTTTCGACTGGGCCGGTAATGGCCCCTTGCGCCGATGAGGCCGACCTCGATCCCCGCCCCATGGAGGCCATACAGGTCTGGCCCGGAACCCCGCCCCTCGAGATCCGGCACATCGTCGAGGCCTGGGCAGGAGTTCCGAATATCACGCACAGGTTGATGTCACACGATCAGGGACGGGACTACCTGAGGGCCAATTTCGATCAAGACGCATCCAGGGCTTTTGAGTTGGCGACCGAGGTGCAGCAGAGGTCGGATATGTTGCGGTTGGCGATCATGCTGCGCGAGGGCGGGATCGCGTTGGAGATGAACCAAGTCCCGGCGCGCGGTGTGTCGGGCCTGTTGCGGGATGTCCGGTGCGCGCGGGTCTTCGTCGATCCCCGGGGTCACATCGTGACAGATGTGTACGCCGCCCCGCCACGACACCCGCTGATCCAGCGCGCCTTTGACCTCGTTGTCGCCTCGGGGCTTGCGCGGGAAAATGACCATCGCTGGTTTCGAACCGGCCCGGGGTTGATGACCCGCGCCGTTGCTCTCCAACTTTTGGAATCGGAAGATCCGGAAGAGGCGGGTATCGCCATATGCCCGGTCTCCCGATTGCGAAGGTTCGTTCAGCCGCACCGTGATCTCGACAAATTCCTGCCAGACCCGGGCCGGGCGTCTTTCCCCGGGGCAGCGGTCGATGCAATTCGGATGGCCTTGCAATGATCGATCCCCGGCCTTCAGTCAAATCATCGGCGCGTGGCGTGGCAATAGGGGCTGACTTCGCAAAGCCTATTGCCTAGGATTTCAATAGGGGATGACTGCGCGCCAAGGCTTGATTTCGCACTCTTTTTTTGTGCTGTCGCTGGTTTCGCGGAAATAGCCGGCAGGGTCGTTGTAAACCGGGGGTGTCATGATTGTTCCGATTATTCTGTGCGGTGGATCCGGTACGCGTCTTTGGCCCGTGTCGCGGCGCAGCTATCCGAAACAGTTTTCGGGGCTGCTGGGGGACCGATCGCTGTTTCAGGCAAGCGTGAGCCGCGTTTCAGGCCCCGGATATGCCCCACCCGTCGTTGTCACCGCCTCGGAATTCCGGTTCATCGTGACGCAGCAATTGGCTGAGATCGGCATGGACCCCGGCGCCATCCTCCTGGAGCCCGGCCCGCGAAATACCGCGCCCGCCGTTCTGGCCGCAGTGACTTGCGTGGCCGCCCGATCCCCCGATGCGCTTGTCCTGCTGTTGCCGTCCGATCATGCCATGGCGGATGCTGCTGCCTTTGATGCGGCAGTGCAGGTCGCCGCCGCCGCGGCCCGGGACGGGCGCATCGTGACCTTCGGGATCCAACCGGACCGGCCCGAAACCGGCTATGGCTATCTTGAGCTTTCGCAAACCGGGGACGGCACGGCTGCCGTGCCTCTCACCCGGTTCGTGGAAAAGCCCGATCGCGCCAGCGCCGAGGCGATGGTGCGCGATGGGCGCTATCTGTGGAACGCCGGTATATTCCTGTCGCGCGCCGATGTGCTGATCGACGCGTTCGAACGCCACGCCCCCGACATCGTCCCCCCCGTCCGTAGCGCGGTGGCGCAGGCGCAACCCGATCTTGGTTTCCTGCGCCTGGCGCCGGAGCCCTGGGCCCGCGCCCGCGAGATCTCGATCGATTACGCGGTGATGGAACATTGCGAACATCTCAGCGTGGTGCCCTTTTCGGGCCGCTGGTCGGATCTGGGCGATTGGAATGCCGTCTGGCGCGAAGCGGATCCCGACGGGCAGGGCAACACCACGCGCGGCCCCGTGCACGCGATCGATTGCCACAACACGCTGCTGCGATCTGAATCCGAGACCCAGGTGTTGATCGGCCTGGGCCTTGAAAACATGATCGCGGTCGCGATGCCCGACGCCGTGCTGGTGGCCCCCATGGACCGCGCGCAGGACATCGGCGAGGCCGTCAGGGCCCTCAAACAGGCCTCTGCGATCCAGGCGACGGCGTTTCCCAAGGATCACCGCCCATGGGGCTGGTTCGAAAGCCTGGTCCTGGGCGACAGGTTTCAGGTCAAACGCATCCACGTCCATCCCGGTGCAGCGCTGAGCCTGCAAAGCCACCACCACCGGTCAGAGCACTGGATCGTGGTGACCGGCACGGCCAAGGTGACCGTGGATGGCGACGTCAGGTTGGTCAGTGAAAATCAATCCGTCTATATTCCACTGGGCGCCATTCACAGATTGGAAAATCCCGGAAAAGTCCCGATGGTATTGATCGAGGTTCAAACGGGCGCCTATATGGGCGAGGATGATATCATCCGGTATGAGGATGGATATGGGCGGGAGTGAGGGTGGTTGAACCGCAATTAAATGAATCGTCCCGAGCTTGCATTTTCCAAAAGCTGTGAAGGATTGCCGCGCGAAATTCCACGACACTGCGGGGGTCTACTCGTATACCGTAGCGACGGCTCCGCAGTTTCAGGGTATCTGTTAAATTTCGGGTATCATTCATGTAGATATAGGATTGATAGTGAGGTGGAGCCATCTGGTGTCAGGGGAAAATAGAGAAAGTTCTGAAAATATCCTTTGATTTCTAAGACGCGGCGCATACTTATCCCGAAATTTGTCTTGCTCGACGGTCGTTTAGGGGTGGCTTGGTGTTTCTTAGTTCCGTGGCGACAAACCCAATCTAGATTCTTTTTGATGGCGATGTTTGCCATGTGAACTATGTTCACGCTGAACAGATAACTGCCCCCTTTTGAGGCCATTGGGTTAGCGGTCATCCTTGATGTGGAGCCTTGAAAAAGGCGCGAATTTTTAAATAAAATGCCGCGCGCACCCACTTCGCCAGAAAAGGGGTTGACGTAAAATAATTCTTTGCAAAGCAGCCAAGGGCTATTTCATAATAACACAATGAGAGATCAAAGAATTACGGGCAGGATCTTAGAGGTCGTGAGAAATTGAAAGTTCAACGGTGAAAGTCGCCATTTTGGGGCACCACCCGGATCTGTTTCCGGGTTTTAATGCGCTCATGACTGCCAACCTCGCTTATGGTTTCGCAAGGGCCGGATTAGAGGTGACAGTTCTGCTACCGGAAACCAAGTCGCATCCCCAGTTGTCGCGAATGGAGTCTCAAGGCCTGTCAGTTCAGACCCTGGACCGGTTCGGCGCTCATGTTGAATTTCGTGTAGTCACCCCGCATGAAAACCTGGGGCGTTTTGATCTGGGTATCTGGCAAAGTTATTTCGCCGATGATGAAGAGTTCTTTCCGACATTTCGAGATGCAGTTCACGTTATCGCTAAGAACTTTCCACGGTTGCTAACAGGGGATCGAGATCGGGACTTGAATATGCTGTCCGGAACGGCGAACCGGTTTGACGTCGTAGGTTTAGCCCTGAAGGCAGACAGGGCAATTGCGGAATCGATGGCCGACGCAATTCCGGATGCGGTAGCAAGATCGATTTACATGCCGCGAGGCTTTCGCAGCGATTGGTTTGATCCACCTCGCACCTCCGGACCGCCCGTTTTCGGCGTGGAAAAGGGGGTCGACACCGACTCGAGCGAACATGCCTATCTCATTCCGGTCATGAAGCGTTTGCGGTCAGAGTTCGGTAGGATTGACGTGATCGGCGCACGTTTAAACGACCCGGCGCTAACGACTTCGACGCTTGGTCTACTCCCGGCCAAAGAGTTCTATGCACAGTTCCTCAGCCCGCTTTGGGGCTACCTGATGATCGACGTCAATCAGTCGCGGCAAAGCATGAATGCCGTTACGGTTGCGGGAAAGAACGTCTATCCGGGACTATACGAGAATCAGGTTGTAGAAGCACAATTTGCCGGTAGTGCCGTTGTCGGTCATGAAGACGCGTTGCCGGATGAACTGGTCGCCTCAAGCAAGACCGGCCTTCGTTTCAATAACTTTGGTGATACAGCCGCGATTTTCGACTTTCTTGCAGCCGTTATTGAAAATCGGTCAGAAGTGGCTCGCGAAGCGATGGAGTGGTCCAAAGCAAATCACTCGATTTCCAATATGGTAAGGCCTTTGCTGAATGCATTGTAAGGGTTTGCCCTCCACGCGCCCCTCACACCGATCCAAACAGATCCACCGCTTCGAACGCGGCTTTCATCTTGTCTCGCCCGGCCGCGAACGAGAACCTTTCCGCGGCATAGCTGCGGGCGGATCGGGACATGGCCGTCCATAGCTTGTTGTCGCCGGACAGTCTGACGATCGCCTCTGCCCAGGCGTCGGGTGTTTCGACGATCAGGCAGTCATGCCCGCTGCGCAACCCGATGCCCTCTGCGGCGACGGGCGTCAGGACCGTGGGAATGCCGTGGGCGATTGCGCTGAGGACCTTTCCCTTGATCCCAGCCCCCGAAAGGAGGGGGGCCACGAAGATGCGGTGCCGATCATAGGCGTCCGACAGGTTTTCGACGAAACCGGCCGGGTCAATCGCGTCGGATGCCAGGGCGCGTATCTCATCCCGCATGCCCGAGCCGTAGATGGACAGTTTCAGGTCCGTGCCGTGCAGCAGGGGCATCACCTGGTCACAAAACCACATCACGCCTTCCACGTTGGGGTGGTGGTTGAAGCTGCCGAGGAAAGACAGACCCTTGCGCGATCTGAGCGGCGCAACCCTGGGGGGGATGGCGACAACCCACGGGCATGTCATGACCCGTGCCTGTCCGTCCGTGTGCGAGGCGATGACGGAATGCTCGACCTCGTTGTAGCTCAACACGACATCGGCCTTTTTCATGATCGCCAGTTCCTGCTCGCGCACGGCGCGCATCGCGATCATCCGGGATTGGTCATTGGTGCTGATCGCCGCGCGCAACTCGCGCAGGAAATGCAGGTCGGCATTGTTCAGGATGATCCTCGCATTCGGCGCCAGCGCACGGATGCGGTCAAGGCTGTCCTGGGCCACGCCGTACCTTGTGATGTAGATCGCGTCGAATTCCGCGACGCGCTGTTCCAGGAACTCCGGTACGGACAGGACAAAGGGCGCATGGATCATTTCCACGCCATTGCGTTCCATCTCGGTCGTATAGCTACCCATGTGGGCGAGGTTCTGTGGCAGGAACGTCACCTTGTAACCAAGCGACTGGACCAGCTCGATCTCGCGGCGCGCGGCATAGGATCCCGCATCGCGGTCCTCGCGGGGGGTTGTGTAGTCGATGAACAGGACGCGGCCGACGATGCCGCGATCCTTTTCAAGATCCGGTTGATGACCCTGCTTGCCGAAGCCGGCAAAGGCCCTGGACCACCGGCGCTTGAATTTGGGACGGTTGATTTCCTGGTATTTCTTGAAACCCGATGCGGTATCGGTCCCGCTGGTCACACCTTCGAAATGATACACGACCGAGGACGGCACGAAATAGGTCGCGTACCCGGCTTCGCGGACCTTGAACGAGAAATCCGTATCCTCGAAATACATCGGCTCCAGGTAATCGGACAGGCCACCGACCTCTTGCCAGATTGCCCTGGTGGTCATCAGGGCGGCACCGGAAAGGTAATCCACCTGTCGCGCGTAGCAAAACCGCGGTTCCCATGGATTGGCGCCATTGCCGTAGTTCCAGGGGTTGCCGGAGCCCCAGACAATCCCGCCAGCATCTTGCAGCGTGCCATCGGGATACAGCAGCTTGGACCCGACCGCGCCGACATTGTCGAAGCGGTCGAACCCGTCGATCAGGGCGTCCAGCCAGCCTGTTGTCGGTTCGGTGTCGTTGTTCAGCAAGACGACGTAGTCACCGCGTGCCTGCGCCACGCCCGCATTGCAGGCGCGGATGAAGCGCTGCGGTTCGGTGTGTCGCACCACCGTGATGCCCGAGACGATGGTTTCGAGGTCGCGGGTTTCATCGGTGGAGGCATCGTCGACCACGATCACCTCGAAACTGGCCTTGTTGTGGGCCAGCAACAGCGCGCAGAGCGCATAGTAGGTGACATGCACCTTGTTATGCGCGGGGATCACGACGCTGACCTTCGGATCGGCGACCGTCGGGAACGAAAACGGCTTGAGCTTGATGGTATCAAAAGTGCGGTCCAGACCATCCAGTGCCGTTGCAATTGACCCGGCATCGATGTGCCTGCCTGGATCCGCCAAATGGGCGCGCAACGCCTGATAGCGGTGATTTGCCCGCACCGTGAGATCGGTCGGGAAGGGTGCGCGCGATTCATGGACGATCACGTCATGTGGCGTCAGCGATCGGGGGGCCAGGACCGGCAGCGACAGGAAAACCTGGCTGCCGGACACATCGCGGATCGAAACGTCGATGATCTCGCCGCGCAGATAGGAGGCGGGCAGGCGGATCGCCGTCTCCTCTTCGCCGACAAAGACCGAGGCGGCGCTTTCGCCATTGATGAAGAGCATCATGTCCTGCGCTGTCTGCGCCCGGACCATCAGGGTGTGACCGTAGTCCTCCACCAGGGTGACGGTGTTGTCCTCCGGGGCGAAAACGTCGATCGCTTCGCCCCCGAGGTTCAGGGTCAGCGGCGCATCCCGTGACGATGCGAACAAGGGCACGCGCGCCTTCAGCCATTGACCGCCTTCGACGTCGGGGACGATGCGATGGCGTGCGCGAACGTCCGGAACCGTCCCCGGGTCGCCGGTGATCTCTGCGTTGGCGATAAAGACATAGGGGGCCGTGTCGTCGCCGCCGGTGTGCCCCAGATGGCCAATGTACCTGACCCCGAAAGAAACCAACATCTCTTGATCGGCAAAAGGGGCGGGGACGCAGACCGCCTGATATCCCTCGGGCGTGGTGCCGCCGTCATAGTCCTGTTCAAAGGGGACGACCATGTTGACGGTCTTGTCCGATGGGACCGAATGGAACCTGACATGCAACTCGGCCTCGCAGCGGTGCGAGGCGATCAGGGCCCGGAACACGCGCGGCTGCGATGTGGCGGGAAGTGTCACGGATGACAAGATGTCCAGGAAATGGGGTTCGGTAAAACCCTCGATCCGCATCTGAAGGGTCTGTCCCGACGGCAAAGCCCATTCAGACAGGGCGTTCACACAGGCCTCGGTCCCGAAATGCACCTCGCTTCCATCGGGGAGCGTTTCAAGAATGGGGGGGCCAAGATCGGGAAAGACGAAGGGTTTCCGGAAGGGGATATCATTTGGCTCAAAACCAGGATCGGCAAGCGGTTCGAGGTCAATCGGCTGGCTTTCGCGCGACAGGCTCAACCCGTCCTGCAGCGCCTTTGGGCTCGCATGCACGTACAGCGCCCCGCGTGAAAGAATCGCGCTTTCAAACGCGTTTTTGACCGGCACGTCCCTCATCCTTTCAGCTTGGGCCGCGCCGGTCGGTCGGACGTGGTCGGGTTCGGGGCCGGACATCGTCGGCAAAGCGCATGTCGCGGAACTTGGCTCGGGAAAAACTGGACATGAACGGATCGGGCCTCTGGCTGGTGTCGCTGTGCGCCCCGGAGTCGTAGCAAGCAAAATCTAAACGTATGGTTAATTGCAGCCGGAAATACGACGCGCTACGACGGGGGCTATCCTGAAACGAGGCCGCCCGTGACCAGCACTCCACATCTTTTCAGACCGATCACCCTGCGTGGCATCCAGGCGCGCAACCGCGTGGTAATTTCCCCGATGTGCCAATATTCGGCGCATGAGGGGCATATGGATGACTGGCACCTCGTCCATCTGGGCCGATTCGCCATCGGCGGGGCAGGCATCGTGTTTACCGAGGCGACGGCAGTCCAGAAAAATGGCCGGATCACCCACGGCTGTCCCGGCCTGTGGACCGACAGCCAGATCCCCGGACATGCGCGTGTGGCGCAGTTCGCCCTGCGCAACGGCGCCATTCCCGCGATCCAGTTGGGCCACGCCGGACGCAAGGCGGGAATGCAGCGGCCATGGTTCGGTAACGGGCCATTGAATGACGCCGATCTGGCGCGCGGTGACATGCCGTGGGATCCAGTTGGCCCGTCCGCTATCCCGGTGGCCGATGGGTGGCCCGTGCCCCACGTTATGACGGTGGCGGATATCGAGACGCTTCTGGCCGATTACGTGTCGGCCGCCCAACGCGCGCTGGAGGCTGGCTACAAGGTCGCGGAAATCCACGGCGCGCACGGGTATCTTGTCCACAGCTTCCTGTCGCCCTTGTCCAACAAACGAACGGATCGTTATGGCGGTGATCTGCACGGGCGCATGCGGCTGGCGTTGGAGATTGCACAGGCCGTCCGGGCGGTCTGGCCCGAAGACCTTCCGCTGTTTTTCCGCACCTCGGCAGTGGATGGAACGCCGGAAGGCTGGTCCCTGGACGACACGGTCGTGCTCGCCCGCGAACTGCATCAGCGCGGCGTCGACGTCATGGATTGTTCGTCCAGCGGCATCGCCGGGGCCGCAACGGCAAGCGGAACCGTCAAACGCCAGCCGGGGTTCCAGGTGCCCTATGCCGATCGGGTGCGCAACGAGGTCGGGATGCCTACCATGGCCGTCGGGCTGATCACCCATCCGGTGCAGGCCGAGGCGATCCTGTCCGAGGAACGCGCCGATCTGATCGCCATCGGGCGCGAGGCGCTGGTCAACCCGATGTGGGCCCTGCACGCCGCCCGAGACCTCGGTCACAACGCCGATTATGCCGCATGGCCGGAACAATCCGGCTGGTGGTTGGCCGGGCGTGAGCGCACGTCCGAATTCTACATTCCGCCCGCTTCATCCGGCTAGGGCCGGGTGCGGATCAATCCCTGACCAACCGGGCCGCGTTTTCGCCCGCGGTCCGGCCAAGCACCACGGCGGACAGCAGGCCGTTTCCGGACAGATATCCGCTGTCGCCCGTCCCAGAAACGCCGACGGCCGCGCCGCCCGCGGCGAACAGGTTGGGAAAGGTGTCTCCATCCGTGCGACGGACCCGTGTGTCGGGCCCGATATCGAGACCGCCCTGGGTATGGAACAGAGCGCCGGTAACCTTGACGGCGTGGTAGGGCGGACCGAGCGGCGGGCCGGTGAATCTTCGGCCGAAGGTGTCCGTGCCATCGGTCGGGATGGCGGCCAGTTCGCGGGCCAATGCGTCTTGCGGAACGCCGATGACCCCGGCGAGGTCCTCGATGCTGTCCGCGCTTCGGATGGCGCCGATGGCTTCGGCATCCTTGAAGTCCTGGAACTGGCGCGCAACAGCGGCGATGGGGGCGTCGAAAATTGTCCACGCGACACCACCGGGTTGGGCCAGAACGGCACGGGCGGCTTCGGAATAGCCCTGGCTTTCGTCCCAGAACCGGTGCCCATCCGTATTCACCTGAACGCCGCCCTCGGTGATGACCGCCCATGTGATCAAGATGCCCTGCGGGTGCGCGACGTTGCCATGGCCCTGGTAGGCCCCGAGATGCAAGAACCCGGCCCCCAGGTCATTGCCCCACTCGATGGCATCGCCCCGATTGCCGTCATGACCGAACCACAACGCGCTTTCGATCTCGGGCATGAAGCGGCCCACCATCTCGCGGTTGCCGCCAAATCCGTTGCACGCAAGGACAAGCGTGGTGCAGCCGATCCGTTCCGGCCCCTCCGGCCCGCGCAATTCGACCCCGGTGATCCGGCCGTCGTCGTGGAACAAGGTGACGGCACGGCGGTTGCAGACGATGTCGACCCCCTTCGCCTCGCACGCGGCGCGCAAGGCGTCGATCAATTCGCGTCCGGCGCGCGTGGGCAGGCCATGCATGCGGCGGCGCGAATGACCCGGATAGTCGAAATCCGTCACCACCGAGAACGGCAATCCGAAGCGGTCCGCCAGCCACTCGATCGTCGGGGCGGACCGCGAGGCCAGCAGGTCGACCAGATCTTGCGGGTTCTGCCCCTTTGCCTTGCGCTGGATGTCATCGGCAAAACGGCTGGCGTCGTCTTCGATCGCGGCGTCCGTCTGAAACCGCGTCCCCGCGGCGGGGATCAGGCCTGCGGACAACGCGGTCGACCCTGACGGCACGGCATCGGCCTCGATCACCAGAACCTCGGCGCCCGCGTCTGTCGCGGCAAGCGCCGCGACAAGCCCGCATGCCCCGGCCCCGATAATCAGAACCGGCACATGCAGGTCAAAGCCACCCGGCGGAGTCGGAACAACCGCCACGGTCAGTCGTGTCCGCCGGTTTCATACCGCTTGCCCTGCGCCAGCATGCCGGAGGTGCCCAGGCGGTCGTTCAGGCCGCCGAAGTCGAACATCCTGTCGGCAAAGGGACGGTTGCTGCCGTGCGAACGCAGGCTGGCATAGTAATCCTCGGCGGTGCGGGCCAGGGCGCGCACGATGCCGCCGGGAAAGATCACGATGGAAAACCCCATCGCCTCAAGGTCGGCCGCGCTTTGGATCGGGGTCTCTCCGCCTTCGACCATGTTGGCCAGCAGCGGCGCGCGGCCCTTGAAATGCTGCGCGGCCTTTTTCATTTCCTCGGTCGAGCGAAGGGCCTCTATGAACAGGGCGTCCGCGCCGGCCTCGATATAAGCGTCGGCGCGCGCAATCGCGGCATCGAAGCCCTCGACGGCCACGGCGTCCGTACGGGCGATGATCAGGGTGTCTTCGCTGGCGCGCGCATCGGCCATGGCAGTCACCTTGCCGGCCATTTCCGCCATCGGGATCAGGGATTTGTCGGACAGGTGGCCACAGCGTTTGGGATAGGTCTGATCCTCGACCTGCAAGGCATTTGCGCCCGCACGCTCATACAGCCGCATGGTGCGTTGCGCGTTCAGCGCGTTGCCGAACCCGGTATCGGCGTCGATGATCACGGGCAGGTCGACACGGTCGCGGATCAGCGCCATCGTATCGGTCATCTCGCTGACCGAGGTCAGTCCGATATCGGGGCGGCCCAATCGCGTATAGGCCACCGCAGCCCCGGACAGATACAGGGCCTCGAACCCGGCCTGCGCGGCGACCGCTGCGGTCAGGGCGTCATAGACGCCGGGCGCCACAAGGATGTCATCGGCCGCAAGCCGCGCGCGCAGGGTCATGTCAGATCCTCCAGCATCTGGGTGCAGGTCACGGCGGGGCTGATCGAGCCCAGGGATATCAGCGTCGCCTCATGCACGTCGGGTTTGAAGGCCGCGCAGCCATCCGACAAGAGGATCGTGTGAATATTCCGAAGATGAGCATCGCGCACCGTGCTGGCCACGCCGCCATTCGTCACGATCCCGCCGACGATTAGCGTATCGATGTCCAGCGCGCGCAGGATATATTCCAGCCGGGTCTGGTAGAAGGCGGAATAGGCCACCTTTTCCACGGTGTAATCGGCGGGGGCCAGCGTATCGACCAACTGGTGCCCGAACTTGCCCGGCGCGAAATCTCCCTTGGTCAGAAACGGGCGGAGCTCCTTCAGATGGGGCGCGATCAGCGGTTCGTCGTTCGGACCCGGCACAAGCGTGAACTGCGCGCTGATATATGTGCCGCCCTTGGCGCGCAGGGCATCTGCGAGCGGTTTGATCCGTTCGGGCAGCGCCGCGATGGCGGGCGATCCCTGTCCGGCACGCCCATAGGCCCCATCGGGGTGCAGAAAGTCGTTTTGCAGATCGATGGTCAAAAGCGCCGTCCGCTTGGGGTCGATTTCGTGCTGCATGTCAGGCCTCGTCGCGGGTGATGATGGTATTGCCGCACGCATCGACGCGGCTGGTCAGGCCCGGGTCGATCAGGACGGTCGTATCGGGCTGCACCAAAATGGCGGGTCCCCTGATCTCGGCACCCACGGGCAGTGTCAGGCGATCGTATATGGCCGTGTCGTGCCAGGCATTGCCGAAATGCACCTTGCGGGTGCCGCTGCGCGATGCCTCGACGCTGCCGCCAACGGGGGCCAGCGTGGTCAGGTCGAATTTCGGACGCCGGCCGATGACCGCCGTGCGCAGGTTCATGACGCGGCGCGTACCGTTTTTCAAAAGCCGCCCGTAGGTGGCCATGTAGGCGGCCTCGAAGGCATCGTCGATCTGCGCGATGGTCGGCGCATTGACCGAACCGCCGTCCAGCGTGATGGACAGCGGTACCGACACGGTGTGGGTTTGCCCGACATAGGCCATATCCAGTTCGACGGTGACATCGCGCGCCTCGAACCGCGATTTCGCCGCATCAAGCAGCGCCATTCCGTTGTCCACATGCCGTTGCATGATGCCGCGCAGCCCATCGACATCGAGCGATGCAGTCAGCGAATTGATCGTCTGCACGAAATCCTGCCGCATATCGGCGATCACGCAGCCCATCGCGCTGGTCACGCCCGGATAGCGCGGAACGATCGCACGTCCTATGCCAACCTCGTTCAGGATGGCGCCGGTATGCAGCGCGCCTCCGCCGCCGAACGGCATGAAGGCAAACCGTTTGGGATCAAAGCCGCGTTCGATGCTGACCAGCCGGATCGCACCCGCCATGCGCGAATTGGCGACGCGCAGGATGGCTTCTGCGGCCTCGATCGTCGTCAGGCCCAGCTTGCTTGCGACATGGATGTCGATGGCGCGTGCGGCGGCGTCGACGTCAAGACGTTCGAGCTTGCCGCCGATCGGGCTGTCGGGATCGATCCGGCCAAGCACCACGTTGGCGTCGGTTACAGTCGGACGGTCGTTGCCCTGACCATAGGCCACCGGGCCGGGGGTGGAGCCCGCGCTTTCGGGCCCGATGTTCAACAGCCCACCCTTGTCGACCCAGGCGATGGACCCGCCGCCCGCGCCGATGGTCGTGATCTCGATCATCGGGTTGCGCACGACCATGCCGAAATCGATGGAGGTCTGGGGCGACAGCATGGATTTCCCGCCCGCGATCAGGGCCACGTCGAAACTGGTGCCGCCCATGTCACCGGTGATGACGTTGTCGAACCCTGCGGACTGCGCGATGTGACCGGCCGCGATCACACCTGCGGCGGGGCCGGACAGCGCCGTGCGCACCGGCAGGCGACAGGCCGTATCGGTGCCCATGACGCCGCCATTGGATTGCACGATCATGAACTCGCCCCCGAACCCGCCCGCTTTCAGCGCGGCGTCAAGCCGGTCGATATACCCCGAGACTTCGGGCTGCAGATACGCGTTCAGCGCCGTGGTCGAAAACCGTTCGAATTCACGGATTTCCGGGAGGATTTCCGCAGATGAACTGACATGGGCATTTGGCCAGATCGCGCGCACCGCCTCGACCGCCTTGGTCTCGTTCTCGGGGTTTGCGTAGGAATTCGCAAACAGGATCGCGACGGCAAGACACCCCTGATCGATCAGCGTCCGCGCCGCAGCGCGAACCGCGTCCAGATCGACGGGAGTGCGCACCGTGCCGTCGGCTAATGTCCGTTCGGGCACCTCGAGGCGCAGGTCACGGGGCACGACAGGTTCGAAATCACCGCGCAGGCCCCAGGTGCGTGGGCGGTCGCGCCGCCGCATTTCCAGAACGTCGCGCAGGCCGTGGGTGGTGATGACACCGATGCGGGCGCCCTTGCGCTCCAACAGCGCGTTGGTGCCGGCGGTGGTGCCGTGGACCACGACATCGACGGTCGCCAGGTCATCGACCTGCCGGCCTATACCTTCCAGAAAACCGCCCGACTGATCCGGGCGCGAGGTGGGTACCTTTGCGACCTGTGCCGCGCCCGTGGCCTCGTCCAGAACGAAGACATCCGTGAATGTGCCGCCAACATCGACACCGATCATGCGGCTCATCGCGCGGCCTCCTTCCATGCCGGGCCATAGGCCTCGGTCGCCGCATCCGGGGTGAGATAGCCCAGCGCCACATCACGGGCGACCTGGGCCGGATCACGTGCTTCGGCTGGTCCATAGCCGCCGCCGCCGGGGGTTTCCAGCCGGACAGCCTGGCCCCTGGTCAGCTTGATACCCAGCATCTTCGAGGCCAGGGGCGGGCTGTGCCATCCATCGGCCTGTTCATAGTGAAAGACGTTCATCGCGCCTGTGCCACCGCCCTGCACGCCTTGCGGTGCGAAGCGCCCCCGTTCCCCGAACAGGAAACCTTCGGCGCTTTCTTCCAGCAGTTCGATTTCGTAGACCGCCCCAAGCCCGCCGCGATGCTGGCCCTTGCCCGCGCTGTCGGGGCGCAGGGCCCATTGCCGGAACATGACCGGATAGGCGGCCTCCAGGATTTCCATCGGGGGGATCGTCGCGGTCGAGATCGGCGCGTTGCCATGGTTCAGGCCGTCGCTTTCGATGCTGCCGCCATGGCCGCCGCCATAAAAGCTGAACATCACCCAACGTTGCCCGTTTGCCCGTTTTCCTGCGATCGACAGCGCGTTGATGGTGCCGTAGGCGTTGGCCACCACGCGGCCCGGCGCGGCCTGCGAGGCGGCGCTGAAGATCACATCGATCATCCGCAGGATCGTTTCGGTATATCCTCCGACAGGCGCCGGAAACTCGGCCGACAGCAAAGATCCTTCGGGCACCCGCACGTCGATGGGGCGCATCACGCCCGCGTTGGCGGGAAGATCGGGAAAGATGTGCTTGATCGCGACATAGGCCGTGGCCACGGCGGTGGGCAGGGCGATGTTGACCGGGCCCGCGGTCACGGATGCCGTGCCGTCGAAATCCAGGACCATCTCGTCGCCCTTGATTTCCAGCGCCACATGGATCGGCAGCGCGACATCGGTGATGCCGTCATTGTCGAGGTAGTCCACTGCCTCCCAACGGCCATCGGGCAGGGCGCTCAATTCCGCCCGCATCAGGGTCTCGGCGCGATTGCCAAGAGCGTCGAGCGCGGCTGCCACTGTCTCGGCACCGTATTCGTCCAGCAACTCGTCGATCCGTTTCACCCCCAGGTCGAGCGCGCCCAACTGGCCGTTCAGATCGCCCATGGCCGATTGCGGCAGGCGGGTGTTGCGCATCAGGATGTCGATGATGTCTTGCTGGATCACACCCGCTCGCGCCAGTTTGACGGGAGGCAGGATGAACGCCTCCTGAAAGGCCTCGGTCGCCGACGGATTGTAGTTGCCGGGCACAGCGCCGCCCACGTCGTGCCAGTGCCCCACGCTGGCGAGGTAGCAAAACAGGTTTCCGTCGCGGAAATAGGGCCGCACAAGACGCATGTCGGACAGGTGCGTGCCACCCATGTGAGCGTCGTTGAAGATGTAGATGTCGCCATCGGTCAGATCGCCGGCTTCTGCCGCCTTGTCGATGACGGCCTTCACGGCAAAGGCCATCACGCCCACGAAAATCGGCAGGCCGGACTTGCCCTGAACCAGCGTGTCACCGGTTTCGGCATGGTAAAACCCGTGCGAAGCGTCGTGGGCTTCGGCGATGATCGGGTTGAAGGCCGCGCGAAACAGGGTCGCGTCCATTTCATCGGCGATCTGTTCCATGCGCCCCGCCAGGACCGCAAGGGTGATCGGATCGATCTTGTCGCTCATGTCGGACGCACCTCGGCTATATCGTTCCAGACATCCTGACGGACCAGTTTGCCGCCCGACACCTCGAACCTGTCGATGAAGCGGATGCCCTCGAAGGCGGTGCCATCCGGCCATTCGCCGTGCAGCGTTCCGTGTGTGTAGACGACAGCGACACCGGCACCCTGAAACGCCTCGACCCCGTCATAGGTCTTGCGCACGAAACGGTAGCGCCCCTTGGCCCATTCCAGAAGCTCGGACAGTTCGACCATCGGGGGCGTGCCGGGAAAGGTCATCTGGAATCCCTCGCCCAGCATCGATTGGGCGGTGTCCAGGTCGCGCGCCTCCATCGCTGCCAGATAGTCCTGCACCAGCCGGGCGGGATCGGGCAGGGCCGGGGCAGGTTGGCGGCTTTTCCCGCCGCGCGCATAGGCGTCGCCGGGATATTCGTGCAGCATCACGGTGATCGCCTCGTCGGGCGCCGGCACGACAAAGCGCACCGCATCGGTCAGCGCCGAGATCAGCCGTGTCTTTTCGTCGGCATCATAGCCTTCGAGGATGTGAGCCTCTATGATCGGCATATCATCCCTCCCTGAAATCTGCGCTTTTCGTATAACAGGCTATGGTATAGTGAAAGGTCAAATGCGAGGGCTGAAGAGGCCCTGACCGCCAGATATCCGGGCCATGAACCGGAAATCCGGTAGCCGACAGGAGACGCACCTTCGTGAGTATTCACGCGCAACCCACCCTTCCGGAAGGCGGAAAATCCCGCCGGGTCTACCTGTTGTTGCGCGATGAAATTTCGAATGGCTCGTTGTGCGAAGGCACCCGACTGCCCGGTGAGAACAAGCTGGCCGAGACCTTTTCCGTCAGCCGCATCACCATCCGCCGTGCATTGGAGGCCCTCGCGGCAGATGGCTGGATCCAAAAACGCATGGGCGCCGGATCCATCGTCCTGGCCAAGGGAGAGGCAGGCCAAAAGATTGCCGCCGATTTCGCCACCCTGATCCCCCATCTTGTTGAAATGGACCGCACCACGACGGCGCGTCTTTTGGCGTTTTCCTATGGTCCCGCCCCGGTCAACGTGGCGGATGGTTTGGGATTGCCCAAAGGCGGCAAGGTCCAGCAGGCGGTCCGCGTCCGGTATTCGGGCGAACAGCCGTTTTCCCATCTCACCACCTACGTCCCCGAAGAGATTGCGCGGAACTACGATGAAACCGATCTTGCAACGCAGCCCCTGTTTCGGCTCCTGGAACGCAGTGGCGTGATTGTGGACAGCGCCCATCAGTCCGTGACCGCGGCGCTGGCCGTTCCCGATGTGGCGGACGCGCTTGGCGTATCGGTCGGTGCGCCATTGCTGTTCGTGCAGCGGATCGTGCGCGACACCCACGGCAAGGGCGTGGAGCATCTGTCCGCCCTGTATCGGCCAGACCTGTTCCGGCTGGACATGCAACTGACCCGTGTGGGCGCGGGCGAGGCGCGCCATTGGGAACCGGTCATCGGGGCGCAAATGTCATGACCGGTAGAACGCTTCTGGATAAATTGTGGGCCGACCACGAAATTCTGCGACGCGATGACGGCGCGTCGTTGCTATGGGTCGACAGACATCTTGTACATGAAGGCTCGCATCACGCGTTCGCCAAGATCGCCGAGCGCGGGCTTGGGGTCGCCGAACCCGGCCTGACCTACGGCGTCGTCGACCACTACGCACCCACCCGTGGCGGTCCGGCGACCGACGCCATCGCGCGGATGATCGCCACGCTGGAGGCCAATACCGCCAAGCACGCGATCACGTGTTTCGGGCTCAAGGATCCACGGCAGGGCATCGTCCATGTGATCGGCCCGGAACAGGGACTGACGCTGCCCGGCCTGCTGGTCAATTGCGGCGACAGCCACACCTCGACCCACGGGGCGTTCGGTGCGCTGGCCTTTGGGATCGGCGCCACCGAGGTGTCGCATGTTCTGGCCACGCAAACCGTCTGGCAGACCAAACCGAAATCCATGCAGATCAATGTGACCGGGCAGCTTGGCCCCGGCGTCGGTGCAAAGGACCTGGCGCTGTCATGGATCGCGCATCTTGGTGCTGATGGCGGGCGGGGCCATGCCATTGAATATACCGGGCAGGCGGTGCGCGCCTTGTCGATGGAAGGGCGCATGACGCTGTGCAATCTTTCGATCGAAGGCGGCGCGCGGTTTGGAATGATCGCCCCTGATCAGGTGACCTTCGATTACCTGCGCGGTCGGCCTTTTGCGCCCAGGGGTGCGGATTGGGATCGCGCCGTCGAGGCGTGGTCCAGGCTGCCAAGCGATGCCGATGCCACCTATGACCGTGTGGTCACGCTGGATGCCGCCGAGATCGCACCGATCGTGACATGGGGCACCTCGCCCGAGGATGCGCTACCGGTGACGGGCCGTGTGCCCGATCCGGCCGGTCTGGACAGCGCCAGGGCGGACCGGGTTCGCGCGGCGCTTGATTACATGGGCCTGACCCCGGGCCGCCCCCTGACCGAAGTCGCCATCGACCAGGTGTTCGTGGGCTCCTGCACCAATGCGCGGATCGAGGATCTGCGCGCGGCCGCTGCCGTTCTGGCCGGACGGCGCGCCAGGGTGCCCGGGATCGTGTCGCCCGGTTCCCAACAGATCAAGGCCCAGGCAGAGGCGGAAGGTCTGGACAAGATCTTTATCGATGCGGGCCTCGACTGGGTCGGGGCAGGCTGTTCGATGTGCGTGGGCATGAACGGCGATCTTGTTGCGCCGGGCAAACGCTGTGCGTCGACCACCAACCGTAACTTTCGTGGGCGCCAGGGGCGCGGCGCGCGGACGCACCTGATGTCGCCCGCGATGGTGGCCGCGGCCGCGATCACCGGGCACCTGACGGATGTGCGCGACCTGCTGGATGGGAGGATCGTCTCATGAGCGGCTGGACACGCCATACCGGGCTGGCCATCGCGCTGGATCGGGAAAGCATCGACACCGACCAGATCATCCCGGCACGGTTCATGTCCACCCCGCGGTCCCAGGGCTATGGCGGCTTCTTGATGCGCGACCTCAGGTTTGACGCGAATGATGAGCCGGCGGCGGATTTCCCGCTGAACCGGATGCCCGAGGCCAGCGTGCTGGTCACCCGCCGCAATTTCGGCAGCGGCTCATCGCGCGAGGCGGCCGTCTACGCCCTCGTTGATTTCGGCATCCGCGTGGTCATCGCGCCAAGCTTCGGCGACATTTTCGCATCGAATTCCGTGAACAACGGGTTGTTGGCGGCGCGGGTCGATGCAGGGTTGGTGGATCAGTTGATCGCGCGCTTGGCAGGCGGCAGCGCCGAGGCAACTGTCGATCTGAACGACCAGACGATTCTCGTAGCTGGCATGACAATTCCATTCTCGCTGGACGAGGTCTGGCGGCAGAAACTGATCAATGGTTGGGACGATATCGATCTGACCCAACAGCACCGGGATGCCATCGCGGCATATCGCGCTAAAAGAAAAGCAATCCAGACATGGGCGTTTCCAGTTGCGGAAACTGACCCGGAAAGCGCGGCGCAAACTTGAGTGTCGTCAAAAAACTGCCGGGTTTCCGGCGAACAGGGTAGGAGGAAAAAACCCATGAAAGCCAAACTACTTGCCGGTGTTGTTGCCGGTGGCGCACTGTTCGGGGCCATGGCCCATGCACAGCAAACCATCACTGCGGTCCATGCGTTTCCGGAAACGCTGATCTACACGCAGAGCTTTTTGCAATTCGTGGATGCGGTGAACGAAGCCGGTGAGGGTGTCATCCAGATCGATGTGCGCGGCGGCCCCGAGGCCATCGGCATGTTCCAGCAGCCCGACGCCGTGCGCGACGGGATCGTGGACATGGTCTACACGCCCGGTTCGTTCTACGGCGGCGCGCTGCCTGAGAAAGACGCCCTCGTGGCATCGAACATCACGGCAATCGAAGCGCGTGAAAACGGCGGCATCGCCCTGATCGACGCGGTTCATCGCGAACGCATGGGCGTGATGTACCTGGGCTGGTTCGACAGCGGGGTCTGCTACAACCTGTGGACGCGCGACGCCCCGACCTTTGATGCCGAGGGCAACCTTGAGGTCGAAGGTCTGCGCCTGCGCGGCAACGCGGTCTACAACGCGTTCTTCACCAACTATCTCGAAGCACAGGTCATCGACCTGCCCACAGGCGAAGTCTTTGGCGCGCTTCAGAACGGCGTCGTTGACGCCACCGGCTGGACCCAGATCGGCCTGATCGACCTGCGTTGGAACGAATTCCTGAACTACCGGATCGAACCTTGCTTCTTCTCGACCGACCTCGGCGTCATCGTGAACCTCGAAAGCTGGGAGAGCCTGACGCCAGAGGCGCAGCAGATCCTTCAGGATGTCGCGATCCAGCATGAGATCAACAGCGTGAACGCACTCCGCGCCAAGCGGGACGAGGACTTTGCCGCCCTGGAAGAGCAGGGCATGCAGGTGGTCGAACTGGAAGGCGAGGCGCGCGCCAACTATCTTGCCGCCGCGCGTGAGACGACCTGGGAACGGATGCGCGAGCTGATGGAAGCTGATCCCGCAGCCGCCGCCGATTACGACACGCTGATCGGCCTGTTCTACGATCCCGCGGCGGATTGATCAAAACCGGGACCGGGGCGGCCTGACGGCCCCGGTCCCAATGCTCTTGCGCTGTCCGTCCGGAGATATCATGCGCCCCTTGGTTCGCGTCTATGACGCCCTTCTTTACACGATGGCCCTGATCGCAGGGCTGACGCTTGTGTGGCTGATGGTGTCGGTGGTGGCGTCGGTCGTGATGCGCAATCTGGGTGTGCAGCCGTTCGCATGGCTGTTCACCTCAGCAGAATACGGCCTGCTTTACATGACGATGCTGGGCGCGCCGTGGCTGGTCCGCGAAAAAGGACATGTTCACATCGAATTGGTCACTGCAGCGCTGCCGCCAAGTCTGCGCCGCATCGTCAGCCGGTCGGTGGCGGCGGCCTGTGTGGCTGTGTCTCTTGTCCTTGCCTGGTACGGGCTTCAGCTGTTTCTCACGAATATCGAGCGCAATGATTTTGATGTGCGCGCGTATTACTACCCGCGCTGGTTGCTGACCGTGACCTTCCCCATTGCGTTCACCTTCATGGCCGTCGAATTCGCCCGGTTCGTCTTTGGCCCCGATCTCATGCATTCAGGCGAAGCGGGGATCCACGAATAATGGAATGGTATGAAGCCCTGGGGCTGCTTGTCGGCAGCATCATGTTCCTCATGGCGCTGGGCATGCCTGTCGCCCTCGCGTTCCTGGCGGCCAATATCCTTGGCGCGTGGGTGTTCATGGGCGGCGAACGGGGCATCGGCGCGCTCTTGAACAATGGCTGGGGGGCGCTGACGATCTTTGCGCTGGTGCCGATCCCCCTGTTCTTGCTGATGGGCGAGATTTTTTTCCAGACGGGCCTTGGTGGCCGGATGTTTTCGGCGATCGACAAGCTGCTGGGCCGCCTGCCGGGGCGGTTGAGCTACGTGACGGTTCTGGGCGGCACGGGGTTTTCCACGCTGTCGGGATCATCCATGGGGTCCACGGCGTTGTTGGGATCGCTGATGGTCCCGGAAATGAGCCGGCGCGGCTACAAGAGCCACATGTCGATCGGCCCCATCCTCGGGACCGGCGGGCTTGCGATCATCATTCCGCCCTCGGCGCTTGCGGTGCTGTTGGCGACGCTGGCGCAGATCGACGTGGGGGCGCTGTTGATCGCCGGCGTGATACCGGGCCTGATCCTTGCATCCTTTTACGTCGCCACGATCTACGTGCAGACGCGGATCGATCCGGAGGCAGCGCCCGCATACGACGTGGAGCCGCTGTCAGCCTTGGAAAAGACCGGTCTGTTGATGCGGGACGTTGTGCCGATGATCGGTCTGATGGTCGTTATCGTCATCATGATGATCAACGGTGTCGTCACGCCGTCCGAGGCTGCGGCCTTCGGGGCGCTCGGTGTCCTGATCCTGGCGGCGGTCTATCGCTGTCTGACATGGGAATCGATCAAGAAATCGGTGCGCGGCGCACTGCGCGTGACGCTGATGGCCTACCTGATCGTCTTTGGCTCGGCCACGTTCAGCCAGCTTCTGGCCTTTTCGGGCGCATCGCGCGGCTTGATCACCTGGGCCACCAGCTTTGATCTTGACCCGACGCTGATGCTGCTGGTGATGTTCGCGGTCCTGCTGGTTCTGGGCATGTTCATGGAACAGATCTCGATCATGCTGCTGACGGTGCCGATCTTCTTTCCGCTGGCCACGACCCTGGGGTTCGATCCGATCTGGTTCGGCCTGATCATGCTGCTGGCGCTTGAGATCAGTTTCACGACGCCGCCCTTTGGGTTGCTGTTGTTCGTGATGAAGGGGGTCGCCCCCCCGAACACCACAATGCGGGAAATCTACCGGGCGGCGTTTCCGTTCATCTTGTGCTCGCTGCTGCTTGTGGCGCTGCTGATCCTCTTTCCGCCGCTTGCGACCTGGTTGCCCAACAGCGGATAGCGCGCGGGCGACACGGCAGGTCTGCGGTTCTCAGCCTCCGCGAACCGATGCAATGGCCCAGGCCGCGAAGTCTGTCATCACCTGACCGGCGGCTGCGTTGAACGCATCGACCAGGACCGCGTTTTCCAGCGACCCGGCCTGCGCCGTGGCGGTGAAAGTGCGGGTGGCGATGATGCGCACGTCTTGTTCGCGCACGATCCGGACAATCAGGCCGATGGCGACCCGTGCGCTTTCCCCGTCAGGCGCAAGATCTGCCTGGAAATCGACCAGTTCAGTGACAATGGCGAAATCGCCACTGGCTCCCAAAGGCGTGCGGCCCACATAGCGAAAGGCCTGTGCCGCATCGAGGCTGCGCAGCATCAGGGTCTGGACCATCACGGGGGCGGGTTCGCTCCAGCGGACATCGGGCAGGTATTGCGCCTCCAGCGCGCTGGGCCGGATCATGATCCGGTCCGTTTCCAGCGCGCCGCTGGTGGTTGGCAATTCCAAGATCACATCGCGTGCAAGCATGCGGCCCGGCGATGCGGCCGCCTGTGCAGGCGGGCGGAGTTCGAACACATTGAGCGGCGTTGTCGCGTCGCTGAGCGCCGACAACGTTCCGCACCCGGCCAAGACGGGCAGAGCGGCGGATACGATCAATGCGCGGATCATGGCAACAGTGTTCAAACCATCCTCACCTTCTGAATTCCGGGACATCCTGATCAAGGAAGAACCGCGCCGGGTCACGCCCGATCTGTTGTGTCAGCCGATCCAGGTTGGCGATCAGCGTACGGGTTTCCTGCGCCAGTCGTGAATAGAGCGGCAAGGCCGTCGTCGTGAATTCCTGAACGCCCGGCGCGGAGGAGTTCACGATCTGCTGAAATTGCGCAAAGGCCTCGGACGCGGCTTGCCCCGCCGCCCTGAGATCGGCGGAAATCTGTGGCAGGTCGTCAGACACCGCGGCGACGGCCGCATTCAGGCCCTGAACCGTGGTCTCGAGTTCGCCGACAAGGCCGGCGATATCCTCGTTGATCAGTTGATCCGCGCCGCCAAAGGCGCTTTCCGCTGCCACCAGCGTGCGTTCGCCCGTTTCCATGGCCCCATTGATCGCGGTCAGCGTTTGATTGGCATTGGCAAAGGTCTCTGTGACCTGCGCCAGGGTCAGCTGCGCGGTGGTCACCAGATCCGCCACGCCTGCTCCCGCTTGTGTCAGGTCGGTGCCCAGGCTGTCGATGGTCGCGGTCGCATTGTCCACTGCAGCCCTGATGTCTGCCACGATCGCGGGCAGATCGGCCTGCGTTACCGCGTTGATCGATTGGATGGCCTCGGTCGCCTGGGCGACCACGGCGCGGGTTTCGGTCAGAAGCGGGGCGCCCTGATCTTCGATCAAACCGTCCAGCCGCACGGCGACGGCACCGACCGACCCCGACGCCTCGTCGAGGCTGACCAGCAAGGCATTGACCTGCGCCAGCGTGGCCTCGGCTTCCTGCAGCCGCGCCGTGGCGGTGACGCCGGTGGTTCCCAGGGTCTCCATCATCGCACTGGCATCGGTGCGCAGCATCGTCAGGTCGCTGCGCAACGTGGCCAGCGTTTGCTGCACATCGGTCGCGGTTGCGGTCAGATCCTCGGCGATGAAACGTTCAACCTCGCCGACCGCGCCCTGCACGGCGTCAAGCGTATTGGTGCCGCTTGCGACAATCGCGGTGGATTGGTCCGCCAGCAATCCGATGGAGGCCAGCGTTTCATCGGCGCTTGCCAGCACGACCGTCAATTCCTGCGTCAGCGAATCCAGCGTGGTGTTGAACCGGTTGATCTGCTCGGCGAACTGGTCGACCGTGCCCGCCATTCCGGAAAACCCGTCCAGCGCGGCGGCGAAGTCTTCGGAGGCAAGTTCGACATTCGCAAGGATCCGGTCGAGCCGGCCTTCGTTTTCGCCACTGAAAAGACTGCCGACCTCCTGGATCACGCGCAGGGTTTCGCTGACCAGTTCGGGCGCGTCTTCGGACAGGGATTGCAGGGTGGATCGCCCGGCCGCAATCACCGGAACGTCGCCCCTGCCCTGCGCCGTCAAAAGGGCGGCGTCGGGCGTGCCGGGCCCTATGCCCACAAAGGACACACCGGTCACGCCCTGGGATTCTATCGTGGCGACGCTGTCGGTGCGAACCGGGGTTTCGGCGGCCACCTCCACGCGCACGGTGATGGTGCCGTCATTCTCGGGCGACAGCCGGACGTCGACGACCTGTCCGACCGGTAGACCGCTGAACCTGACGTCAGAGGCATTGCTAAGCCCTGACACGGATCCAAACCGGATGTCGTAATAGGCAAACTGGCGGTCCAGTTCCAGCCGGGCGAACCACAGGAAAAAGGCCACGATCCCCAAAAGCCCCGCGATCGTGAAGATACCGATCAGGATATAGTTGGCTTTCGTTTCCACCTAGATCTCATCCTTGCCTGTATTGTTTTCCTGAGCCGCCAGCGCGGCCCGCGCCCGTGGCCCGTGGAAGTAGTCGTGCACCCAGGGGTCATCCACCGTCAGCATATCCTGCATCGTTCCCGTGACCAGCACCCGGCGATCGGACAGGACCGCGATGCGGTCGCAGATGGCATGCAGTGTATCAAGATCATGGGTGACGAGGAAAACCGTTAGTCCAAGCGACCGGCTGAGTCCACGGATCAACTCATCGAAAGCCGCGGCTCCGATCGGGTCCAGACCGGCGGTGGGTTCGTCAAGAAACACGATCTCGGGGTCAAGGGCCAGCGCGCGTGCCAGCCCGGCGCGTTTGCGCATCCCCCCCGACAGTTCGGACGGGTACTTGTCCCCGGCAAGGTAGGGCAGCCCGACCATCGAGATCTTCAGGTCGGCCAGCGCGCGCGCGGTCGTGGGATCAAGTCCCGGGATGGCCTGCATCGGCACTTCGACATTCTCGCGCACGGTCAGGGATGAAAACAGGGCGCCGTCCTGAAACATCACACCCCAACGGGTCTCGATCCTCGCGCGGGCCGTCTGGTCCATCTTGCGCAGATCGTTGCCGAAGACGGTGATGGTTCCCTCGGCGGGGGTCTGCAGCCCCGCGATCGTGCGCAAGAGAACCGATTTGCCCGTCCCCGAGCCGCCGACGACACCCAGGATTTCGCCGCGATACACGTCCAGGTCCAGCCCGTCATGCACCACATGCGTGCCGAACTGGTTGCGCAGCCCTCGGACCTGTATGATCGCCTCTGGTGGGGTTTGTGTCATGCTCATAGCCCGATCTGCGCAAAGAAGATCGAGAATAGCGCATCCGCCACGATCACAGCGAAGATCGCGGTCACAACTGCCTTTGAGGTCTGCCTGCCAAGGGACTCGGCATTGCTTTCGACCTGCATCCCGGCATGGCAGCCCACGACGCCGATGATCAGCGCAAAGACCGGTGCCTTGATGAGCCCAACCATCAGATGCGACACGTCCGTGCCCTCGATCAGCCGCGTGCGGAACATCTCGGGCGAGATGCCAAGCTCGATCCACGACATCAGCGCGCCGCCGAACAATCCCGCCATGTTGGCGATCAGCCCCAGGATGGGCAGCATCAGCAGCAGTGCCAGGATGCGCGGCACGAACAAGATCATGGCCGGGTCCAGGCCCAGTGTGCGCATGGCGTCGATTTCCTCGCGCATCTTCATCGACCCGATGGCCGCCGTGAAGGCCGATGCCGTCCGCCCCGCGACAATGATCGACGTCAGCAAGATCCCCAGTTCGCGCAGGATCGAAACCGCGATCAGGTCGACCACGAACACCTCGGCGCCGAACTGCCGCAACTGCGATGCGCCCTGGAACGCCAGCACGACGCCGATCAGGAACGACATCAGTGCCACGATCGGAACGGCCCTGTAGCCGACTTCCTCGCAGTGATGGACAAGCGATGTCAGCCGGAATTCGCGCGGGTGCAGGGCCGCGCGGGCAAGGCGCGACAGGAACAGGCCGAAATACCCGACAAGATCCAGCAAGAACATCACGCCACCGGCCACGCCCCGCCCGATCCTTTCGATGACGTCGGACAGGGTGGCGGGTGTTTGCGGGGTCGTCTCGGGCTTGGGCATGGACTGTGCGACGCTGGCCAGCAGGCTGTCGGTTTCGGGCCGGGTGCCAAGGACCGCGAACCGCGCCCCCGTGGCCTCGACCCTATCCTTGAGCGTCACCACCATCCACGCCCCCGCAGTATCGAGCCGTGTGACATCGCTTAGATCCAGCTCGACATCCGCGCCATCTTGCAATCCGGTCAGCCGCCTCTGGATGTCGGCAACGGTGTAGATGGTGACATGTCCCCCCATCACGACCGACGTCGATCCGGATTGCGGTATGATATCGATCTCGGTGGACAGGTCTGAAGGCATTGTCATGACCTCCGTTCCCGCGCGATATACGGAACGCTGGCGCAGACGTTCTGGTAAAGCATCGGCCGAGGGGAAGTAAAGCCGCGCCTCTATGCACTGACAGGGTTATTTTGGGATCCGTTGGGACGCCGGCACCGGGCGTGCGCTGTGCCTTGCCGTGGGAGGTGGCTGTTTGCATCTTGCGCCCATGTGCTCGATGGCGCGTGATCGATTGACAATGCATGGCAAGTCCACACGGTGGGGGCAGGGGTGGGGATGATGCAGGATTTCGGAACATACGACTATGTCATCGTGGGGGCCGGCAGCGCGGGGTGCGTCCTGGCCAACCGGTTGAGCGAGGATGCGGGCAAACGTGTCTTGCTGCTGGAGGCGGGTGGCCGCGACAATTACCATTGGGTCCATATCCCTGTCGGCTACCTGTACTGCATCGGAAACCCGCGCACCGACTGGGGGTTCAAGACGGCACCGTGCGACGGGCTTCAGGGCCGTTCGCTGCTCTATCCCCGCGGCAGGATCCTGGGCGGCTGTTCGTCGATCAACGGGATGCTGTATCTGCGCGGACAGGCGGCGGATTATGACGGCTGGCGGCAACTGGGGCTGACCGGATGGGGGTGGGACGATGTCCTGCCCTATTTCATGAAGTCCGAGGACTACTACTCCGGCCCCGACGAGGCGCATGGCGCGGGCGGCGAATGGCGGGTGGAACAACAGCGCCTGCATTGGGATATCCTGGACGCGTGGAAAGACGCGGCCGTGGCCGCGGGTTTGCCCGAAACCCCGGATTTCAACCGTGGCGACAATCACGGTGTCGGGTATTTCAAGGTCAATCAGCGGCGGGGCTGGCGCTGGAGCACGTCGAAAGGGTTCCTCAAGCCTGTTGCAGGGCGGCCCAATCTCACCGTCATGACCCATGCCCAGGCGGAACGCCTGACCTTTGACGGGCGCCGGGCGACGGGTGTCCGGTTCCGCCGCAAGGGACAGTTGGCGCAGGTGCGCGCCCGGCACGAGGTCATCCTATCATCCGGGGCCATCGGGTCGCCCCAGATCCTGCAACTGTCGGGCATCGGCCCGGGCGCATTATTGCGATCCCATGGCATCGACGTGGTGCTGGACAGCGCGGGCGTTGGTGCGAACCTTCAGGACCACCTGCAGATCCGTTGCGCCTACAAGGTCACCGGGGCCCAGACCCTGAACACCATGGCGGGCAGCCTCTGGGGCAAGGCCCGGATCGGTCTGGAATACCTGTTGACCCGGTCAGGTCCGATGTCGATGGCACCCAGCCAGCTCGGAGCCTTCGCCTATTCCTCGCAGGACGTCGCCACGCCGGATCTGGAATACCATGTGCAACCGGTCACCCTGGAGGCGTTCGGCCAGGCCCCCCATGATTTTCCCGCCATCACCGCCAGCGTCTGTCACCTGCGCCCCGAAAGCCGCGGTCATGTGCGGATCGTTTCCCCTGACCCGCGCGCGCATCCCGAGATACAGCCGAATTACCTGTCCACCGAGGGCGACCGGATCGTTGCCGGACGGGCAGTCCGCATGACGCGCAAGATCATGGCGCAAGATCCCCTGGCCCGGTATCGCCCGGAAGAGTTCAAGCCGGGCCCGCAATACCAGACCGATGCGGAATTGGTCGAGGGCGCAAGCCAGATCGCCTCGACCATCTTTCATCCCACGGGGACCGTGCGCATGGGCACCGACCCCGATGCGGTCGTGGACGGCGCGCTGCGGGTCAGGGGCATCGACGCGCTGCGCGTCGTCGATGCATCGGTGATGCCGCTGATCACATCGGGCAATACCAATGCACCCACCATCATGATCGCGGAAAAGGCGGCCGACATGATCCGTGCCGATGCCCGGATGGCCGACCGCGCCTGAAGTGGCGAGATCGGCGGGCACAGGCCATTGATCGCGCAGGGCATGGCTTCGTGCAAAGTCGGTTGGTGCAGCCCGTCAGCCCAACCTGGAGCATGTCGCGCATGGTGCCGCCGCTATCCCGCCAGCGTCATGTCGACGTTGAAACGCCCAATGAGACGCGATACGCCTGAGCCATGGTAAAAAGCCTTTTCCCGCTTGCCGCCCTGCTGATGGGGTCGGCCTTCTTGTTGTTTGCCGGCGGCGTGAACAGCCTGATCCTGCCCGTTCGAGGAGAGGCCGAAGGTTTCTCGGCGGCGGCGCTGGGTCTTCTCGGCACCGGATGGGCGATCGGGTATGTGGGGGGCTGTATCAGGACTCCGGCGCTCGTGGTGCGCGTGGGCCATATACGGGCCTTTGGCGCGATGTGCGCGCTGGCGGCAATTGCCGTGTTGCTGTCGCTTGTCCTGATCACGCCCTGGGTCTGGATACCGGTCCGGGCCTTGTCCGGGTTCTGTTTCGCCGGCGCGGCGATGATCGTGGAAAGCTGGCTGAACGAGCGTGTGGACAAGGCCTCCAGAGGCCGCGTGTTCGGGATTTACACCATGGTCAATCTTGCCGCGACGACGGCGGGCCAGATGGTTCTGACGCTTGGGGATGCGAACGGCTATTTCTTCTTCGTTCTGGCCGCCATGGTCTACTGCCTCGCACTTCTGCCGACCGCGATTTCCGCCACGACGACACCCAAGGCGCTGACCAGCGTGTCGTTGAACCTGCCCGCCTTGTGGCGCAATTCGCCGATTGCGGTCGTCGCGGTCCTGATGGTGGGGGTGTCCAATGCGTCCTTTGGAACCCTCGCGGCCGTCTACGCGGCCCGGATCGGACTGGACCTTGGCGATATCGCGCTTTTTGCCAGTATTCCCATTCTTGCAGGGGCCATCGCGCAGATCCCCATCGGCATCGCCTCGGACAAGCTGGACCGGCGGCGCGTTCTAGTCGGTATCGCGCTATGCGCGCTTGTGGCGGATGCGCTGTTCCTGTTCGGGGGGGTCGTCAATTTCTGGGTTGTCATGGGACTGGCCGGTCTGTTCGGCGCAACGGTGTTCGCCATGTACCCGGTCATCGTCGCCCATGCCAACGACCACGCCGCCCCCGGCACCTTCATTCAGGTCAGCGGCGGTTTGCTCCTCGTCTACGGGATCGGGTCGATCGTCGGACCCACGGTGGCCGGTTTCGCCATGACGCAGCTTGGCGCCGCCAGCCTGTTCATGATCACCGGGATCGCGCATGTCGTGCTTGTGCTTTTCGCGTTGTTGCGCCTGAAAACCGCGCCCGCCGTTGCGGCGGAGGACAAGGGCAGTTTCCAATCGTCGCCGCTGGCGCGCATGTCCACCCCCGAGACCGCGGCGCTGGCCGCCGATGAGGCAGAGTTGTCCGCGGATCGGGCCAATGGCGACGACCTCGAAGATGAAGACCAAAAGACACGGAACACGGACTAGGCGCGTTCAGGGCGCACTTTCTATCCGGGGTCGGCAACTTCGGGCGGGATGCCTGCTGCCTCCAGCTCCGTTCCGGCCGCGATCAGGATATCCTCGCGGAACCGACCGCTGACCAGTTGCACCCCCACGGGCTTGCCTTGTGCGGTGCCGCTGGCCACGCACAGCGCGGGCATGCCCATGACCGGCAGGCCCCTTTGAGTAAGCTGAGCCTCGTAGACGCGCAGGAAATCGGTCTCTGACGTCACGTCGAGTTGCTGGTCAAAGGGCAACTCGCCCGATACCGGGCAGATCAGCAGGGGGTAGTCTTGCAAGAACAGTTCCCATTCGCGGATCAGCGTGGCCCGCGCCTGCAAGGCCTTCATGACGGTGTCCAGATCAATGGGACCCGCCTGGCGGCGCATGATCTCGAAGACGAACCGGGCATCGGGATCGCCCTCGCGCTCCACCATGTCACCGGCGGCAAACCGGGTTTCCGCCATCCACAAGACGGCGTTGATCTCGGCGGCCCGGCGCATGGGCGGGCAGGGAACGTCTGCCACCTCCCAACCGGCGGCCTCGAGGCTGCGCGCCGCCCGCGTCAACGCGGCCTTGACCGCGGATGTGACCGGCATGCCATCGGGTTCCAGTGTCAGGGCGGCGCGTTTGGCGAACGGGCCCGACGCAAGCGGCGCCGGCACATACCCCGGATCGCGCACATCCGCCGCCGACATGGCGCGCAGGGCAAGGTCGATGTCTTCCATCCGGCGCGCGATGGGCCCGGACACCGCCATCACCTGCGCCCCGATGAACCGGTCCGCCGCCGTCGCGTTATAGGCCGGAATGCGTCCAATGCTGGGCCGCAACCCATGCAAACCGCACGCATAGGCGGGGTAGCGCACCGATCCCGCGATGTCGGTTCCATGCCCCACGGCGCAAATCCCGGCGGCCACGGCTGCCGCCGCCCCACCCGAGGATCCCCCGGGGGTGATTGCCGGGTTGCGCGGGTTCAAGGTCTGTCCGTGAAGATTGTTCTTGGTGAACCAGCGCAAGGAAAAGGCCGGCGTGTTCGTGCGCCCCAGGATGACACCGCCCGACTTGCGGATGTTGGCGACAACCGGGCTGTCCTGCGTGGCGATCGCATCCTTCAACAGCGCAAGGCCATTGGTGGTCGCAAACCCGGATTGGTCGACATTGACCTTCGTCGTGAAGGGGACACCTGCCATCGGCCCCGGATCTTCGCCCCTGGCGATCTGCGCATCGATACTGCGGGCTGCATCCAGGGCCTCGTCGCGACCATCCTGCACCACGGCGTTGATGGCCGGGTTGACCTGATCCATGCGATCGATATGCGCCTGGGCCACCTCGACGGCGGACACGGATCGCGCCCGAACGGCGCGCGCGATATCCGAGGCGGACTGCCGGAAGAGGTCGGTCATGTGGATCGTCCTTTGCTGAACAGCCACGCAGCAGATGGCGGGCGACATCGGTTTGCGTTGGGTGGCGGAACGGTGGGTTTGACGTGGTCAGTCTTCGCGCAACACGGACGCGATGGCGAAACTTTAGGGCCTAGTCCGGCCGCAAGTCCATGGCTCAGCTTTCGGTGCAGTGCGACAGGGCCCCGGTTCTTGTATCCCCAATGTTCCGGCGAAGGTTGACGCGGCAGCCACACTATGCGCGGTTTTGACCGACGCGGCCGTTGGCGCACGGGGAGCGAGCCCGCTGCACGATGGCGGGCAACTTGTTTCTGGCCGGTAAGGAAGCCAATGGATTTTACCATCTCTCCCGAAATTGCCGGGTTTCGTGACCGCATCGAAGCGTTCGTCGAGACCCATCTCATCCCACTCGAATCCGATGCCTCCGCTTATGACGCGCATGAGAACATCGCGCTGCCCGTGCTGGAAGACATGCGCGCGAAAGCCCGCGCCGAGGGGTTGTGGTGTCTTCAGCTCTCGGGCGAATTCGGGGGTGGCGGGCTTGGCAAGATCGGCATGGCGGTGTGCTACGAGGCGATGAACCGTTCGATCTTCGGGCCGGTTGTGTTCAACTCGGCCGCCCCGGACGATGGCAACATGATGGTGCTTGAGGCCCTTGGCACCCCTGAGCAGAAAGACAAATGGCTGCGCCCCATCGCGGACGGGCGTGTCCGCTCGGCCTTCATCATGACCGAACCGCATCCCGGCGGCGGCTCTGACCCCGGCATGATGCGCACGACCGCCACCCGCGACGGCGACGATTATGTGGTCCACGGGCACAAGTGGTTCATCACCGGGGCCGAGGAGGCGGCGCATTTCATCTTGCTTGCGCGCACGTCGGACGACGCGCGCCGTGGCCATACGGCGTTCTTGTTCCACCGCGATGACCCGGGCTGGCAGATCGTCCGCCGGATCCCGATCATGGGACCGGAAGAACACGGCGGGCATTGCGAACTGACATTCGACGGGTTGCGGATTCCAAGCGAAAACGTGCTGATGGGCGAAGGGCGCGGCCTGAAGGTCACACAAACCCGGCTTGGCCCCGCACGCCTGACCCACTGCATGCGGTGGCTTGGCCTGTCGAAACGCTGCGTCGAGATTGCGGGTGAATACGCGGCCCGCCGCGAGGGCTTTGGCATCCGGCTGGCGGACCGCGAAAGCGTTCAGGTCATGTTGGGCGATCTTGCCATGCAGATCGAGGTGGGGCGTCTGCTGGTGATGAAAGCCGCCTGGGAAATCGACCGCGGCGGCTACGCCCAGAAGGAGATTTCCATGGCCAAGATCCATGTTGCCAATCTTCTGCACAAGGCCGCCGATACGGCGATTCAGATCAACGGCGCACGGGGATATTCCAAGGATACCGTTCTTGAATGGATCTACCGATATGCCCGCCAGGCGCGGCTTGTGGATGGGGCCGACGAGGTTCACAAGATGCTGCTGAACCGGAACCTGAATGATCTTGGCGCGGGCTTCTACCACTGGAACAGCGCAACGTGACGAAGCCTGAGACGGACGGAGCATTGGATTTCAGTGCTGAACACCTGGCCTCGTTTCTGGCCGGCCGCTTTGGCCCCGACGGGGGCACCTGTCGTCTTGAACGGATCGGCGGCGGGCAGTCCAACCCCTCGTATTTCCTGGACTATGGCCTGAAACGCCTTGTGCTGCGCAAGCAGCCCAGCGGCCCGATCCTGCGCGGGGCGCATGCCATCGACCGTGAATACCGTGTGCTTACGGCGCTTGCGAACACGCCCGTCCCGGTGCCGCGGGCGGTGCTGTTTCACGATGATCCTGGGCTTCTGGGGACGCCTTTCTATCTCATGGAACGGGTCGAAGGGCGGATCTTCACGGACACAAGCCTTGCCGAGGTTCCCGCAGATGCGCGCAAACAGATCTGGATGGCCGTTGCCGACACAATGGCCGCGATGCACGCCATCCGGCCAGGCGATGTCGGGCTGGACGATTTTGGCAAATCCGGATCCTATTTCGAGCGTCAGCTCAGCCGCTGGGATCGCCAGTATCGTGCCTCGCCCTCGGGGCCCATTCCCGAGATCGAGACCCTGTTTGACTGGCTGACGGCCCATCTGCCCCCCGATGATGGACGGGTTTCATTGTGTCATGGGGATTTCCGGCTGGGCAACCTGATGTTCCACCCCACCGAACCCCGGGTGGTGGCGGTTCTCGACTGGGAGCTGTCGACCCTTGGCCACCCGCTTGCGGACCTGGGGTTCTGCTGCATGCCCTGGCACACCCTGCCCGAGGAATATGGCGGGCTCCTGGGAAAAGATCTCGCGGCGATGGCCCTGCCGACCGAGGACGAGTTCGTGGCCCGCTACATGGCGGCAAGCCACGATCCGGCGCAGGTCTTGCCCTTCCACAAGGCCTTTGCCCTGTATCGCTTCGCGGTCATCTTTGTCGGCATAGCGGACCGCGCCCGGCAGGGAAGCGCCGCAGATGCCGATGCCGCCGCGCTGGGGCCGCTGGCGGTCCGTTTCGCCCGGCGTGGGCTTGAAACAGGGCAGGGGCGCGCACATCCTGTTTGAGCCCGACAGCCCGAATGTCGTGCCCCGCGGCCTTTGCCCCGGTGTGCTGCGGGTCTGCCCGGCATCTGAAATCCATGCCCGGATGGCCCAAGCCGGCCCATGCGGCCGCCGCGTCTAAAGGTCAGCGGATGCGTTCAGATGCAGCGCCTTTTGCATCAGCTTGACGAATGTGACCCGTTCGCTTTCGGTCAGGCGAGAGACGATGTCATCTTGCAGCGACACAACGACCGGCCCGAGATGGTCGACAAGCGCCTGTCCGGCGGGTGTGAGCATCAACCTGAAGGCGCGGCGATCGTGGTCGTTCGTCTCGCGGCGGATCAGTTTCTTTTGCTGCAGCCTTTTGACGACACCGCCAATTGTTGCCCGGTCATATGCGATCAGGCCCGCCAATGTCGCCTGATCCAGGCCTGGGTGGTCGGCAAGCGTCACCAATGCCGAAAACTGCACTGGCGTGATGTCGTGGCCGAGGTCTTTCAACCGGTTCAGGAACACCGCTGTTGAATGCTGGTTGAGCCGCCGGATGAGGTGCCCGGGCATTTCAGAAAGGGGAGGATTGGGTGTCATCGGGATACTCGAAAAATGGTATGCATGCATATTTTCTTGACAGTCGACCGGGGTGCCCACTACTTGATAAGTATACATACTATATAGGTCGATCCCAAGTGCAATATCATCTCAATGGCTTTCGGCGCGGTGATCCTTCCATCGCGGAACATATCCGACCCGAGGCTTTGGTCGCCGACGAGGTGGACGTGCTCATTGTTGGTTGCGGCCCCGCGGGGCTGACGCTTGCGGCCCAACTCTCGGCCTTTCCGGAGATTGTCACGGCCATCACGGATCGCAGGCCGGGGCCGTTGGAAATCGGGCAGGCCGATGGCATTGCCTGCCGATCCATCGAGATGTTCGAGGCATTCGGCTTTTCCGAGAAGGTCCTGAAAGAGAGCTATTGGGTCAGCGAAGTCGCATTCTGGCGACCAGGACAGGGCGGGGCAGACCTGACCCGCGTGGACCGTATCCAGGATGTCGAGGATGATCTTTCCGAAATGCCCCATGTCATCCTGAACCAGGCAAGGGTGCATGATTTCTACCTTGAGATCATGCGCAATTCCCCGCACCGGCTGGAGCCAGACTACAACCGTGAACTCGTCGCGTTGAACGCCACGGACGATCCGGATCATCCGGTTGAGGCGATCTTCAGGTGCTGTGATGCAGAGGGTGAAACGCAGACCATCCGCGCCAGGTATGTCGTCGGATGTGACGGCGCGCGCAGTGCCGTTCGCAGATCCATGGGTCACGAGCTCAAGGGTGAATCCGCCCGTCAGCTTTGGGGGGTCATGGATGTGCTGGCCATTACCGATTTCCCCGACATTCGCCTGAAGGCAGCCATACAGTCTGCAGACCACGGCAGCCTCCTGATCATCCCGCGTGAAGGTGGCTACATGGTGCGGATGTATATCGAGCTGGACGCGCTTCACGGCGATGAACGCGCATCGGATCGCAACCTGACCTCCGCGGAGCTTGTCGATAAGGCGCGTGCAATTCTGGCGCCCTACACACTCGACGTGAAGGAAGTGGCATGGTGGTCGGCCTACGAGATTGGCCAACGTGTCTGCGATGCGTTTGACGATGTGCCCGACAGCGATCGCGGGACCCGCGCGCCGCGGATCTTCATCGCGGGGGATGCGTGCCACACGCATAGTCCCAAGGCCGGACAGGGCATGAACGTGTCGATGGCCGACACATTCAACCTTGGGTGGAAACTGGCGGCGGTGCTGCATGGTCAGTCGACCCCGGCGCTTCTGGATACCTATTCGGAAGAACGGCGTGCCAAGGCGAAGGAGTTGATCGACTTTGACAAGGACATGGCGCGGCTGTTCAGCGTCAAGCCCAAAGATGCGAGCGAAGCCGCGCAATTCCAGAGCTATTTCAGGAAACACGGGCGCTACACGGCCGGGGTTGAAACCCGCTACGGCCCGTCGTTGCTGATCGGCGATGGCAGGCATCAGGCGTTGGCCTCCGGCTACAGGGTCGGAATGCGGTTTCACTCGGCGCCCGTGATACGCCTTGGCGACGCAAAGCCCATGCAGCTTGGTCATGCCATCAAGGCCGATGGCCGCTGGCGACTGATGGCTTTCGCGGCGGCGGGTGATGTTGGCACGGCGGGCGGTGCCGTCGACGGGTTGTGTGAATTCCTGACCCATAGCCCCGATAGCCCGGTTGTGCGCTTTACCCCGCCGGACGCCGATATCGACAGCGTCCTCGATCTGCGCGCCGTGTTCCAGGCGTGCCACCGCGACCTGGATCTCGGGCAATTGCCGGGCCTGCTTTTGCCACGCAAAGGCAAGTATGGGCTGATCGACTATGAAAAGGTGTTCTGCCCGGATCTGAAAAACGGCCCCGACATCTTCGACCTTCGGGGGATCGGCCGGGCAACGGGTGCGCTTTTGATCGTGCGTCCGGATCAATACGTGGCGCAGGTCCTGCCACTGGACGCCTTTGACGACATCGGCGGCTTTTTCAACCGGTTCATGGTGCCGTCGGCATGACCGTGCCGGCATCGGCCTGATTCCCGAACGGCCGTTTCAACACCCGGCATCATGTGAAGACAGGGATGTCCCGTTCCGCGTCAGGCGAGCCATCGGGCCAGCAACGGCGTCAGGCTGAGAACCAAAAGCAATCGCAGCACGTGGTGGAAGATCACAAAGGTGATATCGGCCCCCGTCAGGATCGCCAGCATCACCATCTCGGGTTGTCCGCCCGGTGCAAACGCCAGAATGCCGTGCAGCAGATCGTGGATGCCCAGACCGTAGATCAGTTCGCCAAACCCAAGCGTCAGAAGCCCGAGGATCACGGCATATCCGACGCTGGCCGATATGACGCGCCGCAACTCGTCCCGGGTCACGCCGACGTAATGCGCACCGATGCTGGTCCCGATGAAGAACTGGGCAAGGATCAGGGCTTCGGTCGGGGGGCGGTTTTCGATCAGTCCCGTCAGGCTGGCAGCCCCCGCCAGGATCATCGGACCCAGCACCGGCGCGCCGAACATTCCGATCCTGCGCGCCAGCTTGTATCCGACCAGGCCACAGACCGTCATGACGGCCAGATCCTTGATCGGGATGTCCATCATCCGAACCCCCGGAGCAACGCTGAGATCGACGTCCAGGTAGAATCCCAGGATGAATGGGGTAAGCGACACGAGCGTCAGGATCCGCGTCGCATGGACAAGCGACAGCGCCCGCATGTTGCCGCCCTTTTCGCCCCCGAACAGGATCATTTCCGCAAAGCCGCCGGGCATGGTGGCAAAGTAGGATGTCGGTTTGTCGAAGCCCACGAGGTAGCGGAAATAGGGATACCCCAACAAAAGCGAGGCCACGAGGAACACCGGCACCAGGCTGGCGCTGGCAAGGGTCTGCGGCAATTGCTGCATCAGGGACGGGGAAATCGACGACCCGGCCGCCACGCCCAGAATGGTGCGCACCGCATTGAGCCAGCTGACCGGCGGCGCCGCCAGGTTTGCCCCCATCAGTGCGGTCACAAGGCAGACCGCCAGGGGGCCGAGAAGGAAGGGAAGCGGCAAGTGCAGATACCAAAAGGCCAGGGCCGCACAAAGGCTCAGAACTGCTGTCCAGAAGCGTCGGGTCCAAAGGCGCCGTTCAGTGCCGGTCATTCATGATCACCCTTGTCATCAATCACATCCATCGGGCTTGTCCGCATGCCAGCGCCACCAGCATTGTGGCGGCGCTGCCATCCAAAAGGAACTGCCATCGCGCACCGCCCTGTTGCAGGGAACCCGGTCGGCATGGGGATCTTCATCGGATCAATGGCGTCAGTTCCTTCGCGGTTTCCGTAGGGCTGCCCCGCGATGGTCGTGGCCGCGTTCAGCCGGTCTGCCCGCATGGATGCGGTTCAGTTGGTTCCGTTTTTCGCCTTGAAACGGGTTTCGATCATGTCCCATCGCGCCTTGTCCACGATGCGCTGACGTTCCTCGAAACTGGCGAGGATGGACGCCGCCCGGTCCAGGCTGCCGTCCTCCTTCAGCATCGAAAGGGCCGTCATCGCGCCATGAATGGCGGCTTGCAGCGAGGCATTTGCGTACAGCGCCACCGAAAACCCCATCCCGGCCAGGGCTGCCTGTCCCGGGTCGGGCGTGCGCCCGCCATGCACGATATTGGCGAATTGCGGCACGTCCAGTTCCGCCGGGATCCGGGCAAGCTCCTCACGGCTCATCGGGGCCTCGACAAATGTCGCGGACGCGCCCGCCTCGATATAGGCCCGGGCGCGGTCGATCGCGGCATCCAGCCCCTCTGTGGCCCGCGCGTCGGTCCGGGCGATGATCTGAAGGTCATCGTCACGGCGGGCATCGACCGCAGCCTTGATCTTTTCCACCATCTCCGAGCATGGGATGATCTCCTTGCCGGTGAAATGCCCGCACCGCTTGGGAAAAACCTGGTCCTCGATCTGCAGCGCCGATGCGCCCGCCCGCTCCAGCAGCCGAACGGAGCGCACCACGTTCAACGGGTTCCCGAACCCGGTATCCATGTCCACGATCAGCGGAAGATCGGTGACATCCGAGATCGAGGCGGTCGCTTCGGCAAGCTCTGTCACGGTGCTCAGCCCCAGGTCCGGCACGCCGAGCTTCATGTTCGCGACCCCGGCGCCGGTGACGTAGATCGCGGGAAATCCCAGGTCCTGGATGATCCGGGCGAACAGCGCATTGCCCGCCCCGGGAACCATCATCGCCTGCCGCGCCTGCATCGCGTGCCTGAGTGTCCTTGACGCGGTCGTCATCCTGCCCTGTCCCTGTGGTCACAGACATCACATCAGCCAATTCGCAGACTGTCAACACT
>CAYWTM010000014.1:0-44777 GCA_964460185.1 uncultured Roseicyclus sp.
ATCTCTACGATGGCGGCGCAGGCAACGACACGCTCGAAGGGGGGGCGGGCGATGATGAGTTGTGGGGCGGCCTGGGTTCGGACACCTTCATCTTTGCCAACGGGCACGGCATCGACACGATCCAGGATTTCGACGCGACCGACCCGATGGAAAGAATCGACCTGGGGGGAGTGACATCGATCAACTCCGTCACGGATCTGTTCGGCCAAGGTGGCGCGGCCGAACAGATCGGGGCAGATGTGCGAATCGAGACTGGCAACGGCAACCGGATCTGGCTGACGAACGTCACGCTAGACGCGCTGGATGCGTCTGACTTTATCTTCTGATCCACGATCGACCGGCATGTGCGGTCTTTCTGCCACGCTTCCCATGGCCACTAGACCCTGCGATCCATGCTGCCCGAAACCGCCGGGGGGACGCTCGCATGCCTTGCACCGCCGTCGACGGCTCCATAGAACCGGGACAAAGGAGGCTTTGCCATGGCACACCCGACCGATCCCTCGCGGCACCCCGTCGTTCTTTGCATCCTAGACGGATGGGGTATTGGTCCGACGCCCGAGGGTAACGCCCCCTACCTTGCCAAGACCCCCAATTTCGACCGCCTGATGGCGACTTGTCCCCATGCGGAACTGACGACCCATGGCCGGGATGCCGGGTTGCCGCATGGTCAAATGGGCAATTCCGAGGTCGGCCACACAAACATCGGTGCTGGCCGCGTGGTGGCGATGGACCTGGGCATGATCGACCTTGCGATCGAGGACGGGTCGTTCTTTGAGAACCCGGCTCTGGCCGATTTCATCGCGGCGCTCAGGCACAGCGGCGGGCGTGCGCATGTGGCTGGCCTTGCGTCGCCTGGCGGCGTGCATTCGCATCAGGCACATATGATCGCCGCTGCCCGCGCGCTGACCGATGCGGGGCTTGAGGTGCTGGTGCATGTCATCACCGACGGCCGCGATGTTGCTCCGAAATCCGCGTCCGGGCAGATCGCCGGGCTGGCCGCGGACCTGCCCGCAAATGCGCGGATCGTGACGGTGAATGGTCGCTACTATGCAATGGACCGCGACAACCGTTGGGAGAGGGTTGAAAAGGCCTACAGGGCAATGGTGCAGGGCATGGGCGGCCGCGGCGCTTCGGCTCGGGCCATCATTCAAACAGCGCTGGACGCCGGGGTGACCGACGAATTCATAGAACCCGCCGTGATCGAGGGATATGACGGAATGAAGGACGGCGATGGCCTGTTCTTCGTCAATTTCCGGGCTGATCGCGCGCGCGAGATCCTGGCCGCGATCGGCGACCCGGATTTCGACGGCTTCGACACGGGACCGCGGCCTGGACTGGCCGCCATTCTGGGCATGGTCGACTATTCGAAATCCCACGACCGCTACATGACCACGATGTTCCCCAAGCAAGAAATCGTGAACACGCTTGGCGAATGGGTCGCCAAGCAGGGCCTGAGCCAATTCCGCCTGGCCGAGACCGAGAAATATCCCCACGTCACCTTTTTCCTCAATGGGGGCAAGGAAACACCCGAGAAGGGCGAGGAACGCCACATGGCGCAATCGCCCAAGGTGGCGACCTACGACCTGCAACCCGAGATGAGCGCGAGCGAGGTCAGCGACCATCTGGTCCAGGCCATCACCGATGGCTACGACCTGATCGTCGTGAACTACGCCAACCCCGACATGGTCGGCCATACCGGCGATCTGGGCGCGGCGATCAAGGCCTGCGAAGCGGTTGACCAGGGCCTTGGCCGGGCGCTTGATGCTCTGGCCGCTGCAGGCGGCACCATGATCGTGACAGCAGATCATGGCAATTGCGAAACCATGATCGACCCTGTGACCGGCGGCCCGCACACGGCCCACACCCTGAACCCCGTTCCCGTGATCCTTGTGGGCGGCCCCAAGGGCGCTGCGCTGCGCGACGGTCGTCTTTCGGATCTTGCGCCGTCGGTTCTGGAATTGATGGGCCTGCCGCAGCCATCCGAAATGACAGGGAAAAGCCTCCTGACATGATTTTGCGTGCGCTTGCCCTGTCTGCGCTGGCCGCCGTCAGCCTGGCGGCCCCCGTTCGGGCCGAACTGGATGCCGCCGCAACTGCGATGCGGGCCGCAGAAATGCTGGAACAGGCAGGTTTTGCCCTGCTTGAAGCTGATGGCGCCCGCGACCGGGTCGAGGCGTTGACCCAGACCGTGCGCGCCTACGAAGAGGGTCTTCTGGCCCTGCGCGAAGGGATCAGGCAGGCCGCCCTGCGCGAACAGACCATTTTGCTGGTCTTCGAGGCCGAGCGTGACAGGCTTTCCCGTCTTTTGGCGGTCCTGCAAAGTATCGAAGGCGCCCCGCCACCGCTGTTGCTGATGCATCCCGAGGGCCCGCTTGGCACCGCGCGATCCGGCATGATCGTCTCCGAGGTGACACCCGCCGTCGCCGCACAGGCACAAGTACTTCGCGCCCAGTTGGAGGAACTGGCCACCTTGCGTGCCGTGCAGGACGGTGCACTGGATCAACTTAGCGCCGCCCTTGACCGCGCGCAGGATGCACGCACCCGACTGAGCCAGGCCATCGCCGATCGCCGGATGCTGCCTGCAAATTTCACCGAAGACCGGGCCGCCATGGCCGACCTGATCCAGAGCGTGGATTCGCTTGATGGCCTGGCCGAAATACTCGCGTCCGCGCCTCCCTCCGCCGCGCCAGACCTGCCGGATTTCGCGGAGTCCCGTGGCACGCTGCCGCCCCCGCTTCTGGCGCGGGTCCTGCGCCGGTTCAACGAAGCCGACGGCGCCGGCGTTACGCGGCCGGGTCTTGTGCTCGCCAGCCGCCCCCGCGCGCTGGTGTCTGCGCCCTGGCCCGCGTCCGTGCGTTATGCAGGTCCGCTTCTGGATTACGGAAATGTCATTATCCTGGAGCCCGAAGGGACCTATCTGTTGGTTTTAGCCGGGCTTGGAACCCTTTACGTTCAACCCGGTGATCTCGTAACGTCGGGGGCGGCGCTTGGACTTATGCCGGGCGATGCAACGCCCGGCAGTGAAGAATTGATTGTGAATACTGCGCAAACCGGTGGCACTGAGCTGACGGAAACGCTTTATATCGAGGTGAGGGATGGCGGCCAGCCCGTCGATCCAGCCGAATGGTTCGCCCTAGATGGGCCGTTGCCCGGCACGGCTGAGTGACCCGGGCCCAAAAGAGAGACGAAGGATTGAACGCCATGAACAAGCTGATCTACGCCGCCATCGGGGGCATCGCAGGTGGCGTCCTGCTCAGCACCCAAGTGGCCGGACCTCTGATTGCGCAAGAAGATCGAAGCAATACATCGGTTTATGAGCAGCTGGACCTGTTCGGCGACATCTTTGAACGGATTCGCGCCAACTACGTGGAAGAGGTCGACGAGGCCGCCCTGATCGAAGCCGCCATCAACGGCATGCTGACCTCACTCGATCCGCATTCCAGCTATCTGCCCCCGCGCGACTTCGATTCGATGCAGGTCCAGACCCGCGGCGAATTCGGCGGCCTGGGAATCGAGGTGACGCAAGAAGACGGCTTTGTTCGCGTCATCACGCCCATGGATGATACCCCTGCCATGGAAGCGGGAGTCGAAGCGGGCGATTTCATCACCCATGTCGATGGCGAAGCGCTGTTGGGCCTGACGCTGGAACAGGCCGTTGACCTGATGCGCGGCCCGGTAGGGTCCGAGATCGTCATCACGGTCGTGCGCGATGGGGCCGACGAACCCTTTGACATCTCGATCATCCGCGACCGGATCCGCCTGACTGCCGTGCGTCACCGCCTGGAAGGCAACACTGCCATCTTGCGTGTCTCGACCTTCAATGATCAGACCTACCCGAACCTGCGCGAGGGTCTGCTGGAAATGATCGACGAGGTCGGCGGCCTCGAAAATCTCAACGGTGTTGTTCTCGATCTGCGCAACAATCCCGGCGGCCTTCTGAACCAGGCGATCCGCGTGTCGGATGCATTCCTGGAACAGGGTGAAATCGTGTCGACCCGCGGCCGCAACCCCGAGGATGGTGAACGCTACAACGCCACCCCCGGTGACATGATCGAAGGGCTGCCGCTGGTGGTTTTGATCAATGGCGGTTCCGCATCGGCATCCGAGATCGTGGCAGGTGCCCTGCAGGATCATCGCCGTGCCGTGGTCGTGGGCACCAACAGCTTTGGCAAGGGGTCGGTTCAGTCGATCATGCCGCTGGCTGGCGACGGTGCGATGCGGCTGACGACTTCGCTGTACTACACGCCGTCGGGCCGGTCGATCCAGGCGCTTGGCGTAGCCCCCGATATCCTTGTCGAACAACGTGATCCTATCGAGGTGGAAGAGGGCGAAGACGGCGATACCCGGAACGAAGCCTCGCTGCGCGGGTCGATCCAGAACTCGCAACTGACCGAGGATCAGTTGCGGCAGCTGGAAGCCGAACAGGCGATCGCAGAGGCGACCGCGCGACTTCGGAACGAAGACTATCAGCTGGCCTATGCCATCGATATCCTGACCGGGCTGAACGCGCTTGGTCCCAGCCGCAACTAAGGCATGACGCCCGACCAGATCGCGCGCCTGCCCTACCGGCCTTGCGTCGGGGTGGTTCTGACCCACCCCGACGGACGCATATTTGCAGGCCAGCGCGCCGATATGGAAACGCCCGCCTGGCAGATGCCGCAGGGCGGGATCGATGATGGCGAGGACGTGCTGGCGGCCGCCTACCGGGAGTTGCTGGAAGAAACCGGCGTGGCCGCGGCGGATGTGCGCCTCATCGCGCAAACCGGTGACTGGTACCATTATGACCTGCCGATCGAGGTCGTGCCGAAGCGGTGGAAAGGCAAGTATCGCGGCCAGAAACAGCATTGGGTGCGCTTTGAGTTGACCGCGCCGGACAGCGTGATTGATCTGCAATTCCAGGATGTGGAGTTTTCGGACTGGCGCTGGATGACCGCAACCGAAATGCTGGACCTGATCGTGCTGTTCAAACGCCCGATCTATGCGGCTGTTCTGAAGGAATTCGGGCTGCTTTGAGACGGTCCCGGCGGGTCCCTGTCTGGCGAGTGGCAGACCCCTTCTGGCCATGATCGGGCTTGAGCAGATGGGCCAAGCATTTGATTTAATTTTAAAAAGTCCGTTGCGTTAACATTTGATCAGCATTTGCCAACAGTTGCCAGACCCCGGACGAAGGCCATCCGTCCCGGCATGCTGGCTGGCCCGCGTTGCGTCCGTGACCGCACCGAACCGCTTTGTCACTGCCTGTGAACGCGCCGTCCCTCGGTCTATCTGGCTGTGGAGACTGTCCATCCCCAGAACCTCGCAGTCCCATGTCTTGACCGCCATCGCTGCTTCAATGGCAAGACCGTGTCCCTCCGCGCCTGCAAACAAATGCCATGCCAGATCCACGTCCAGCCAGTTGGTATGATTGATCAAGCCGACCCGGCCGGTGGGGGCCGTCTGGTTTTGACGACAGCAAAGATGCCGAAGCCGTGCAAATGCCAGTGGCAGATACCGGCCCTCACCCCCCCTCTCCCCAATAGAACAAAACGTGAATATAGTGCCACCCATGGGATTCGCAGAGCTATCCATCACGTCCAACTTCACCTTCCTGACCGGCGGGTCGCACCCCGAGGATTATGCCCGCCGGGCGGCCATTCTTGGCATCTCGGCGATCGCGATTGCCGATGTGAATTCGGTGTCCGGCATCGTGCGAGCGTGGTCAGAGCTGAAAAAGATCAAGGACGAGATCGCGGATGCAAAGGCCGCCGCCGCCGATCCCATCGGCCCGCCCAAGCCCGTGCATCTGCCCGATCCGCCGCGCGCGCCCATCGACCACATTCCGCGCCTGTTGCCTGCGGCCTGTCTCGTGCTGCAGGACGGTATGCAGATCACCGCCCTGCCGCGTGACCGGACCGGGTGGGGCAGCCTGTGCCGCATCCTGTCGGCAGGGCGGCTGCGCGCGGTCAAGGGTGACTGTATCCTGACCCTCGACGATATCCTCGCATTCCCGCACGGGTTGGAGTTGCTGCTTCATGCGCCCGACCACCCCGACAACGTCTGGCGCAAGGGGGCCGGCCGGCTGGTGCGCGCCCTGAGCCCGCAGCTGCACCTGCTGATGGCGCCTGGCTATGACGGGCAAGACACGGCCCGCTTTGCCCGGGCCGAACGGCTGGCGCTGCAACTGGATCTGTCCACCGTCGCCTCGGCCCGGCCGTTGATGCATCACGGCAACCGCCGCCGGCTGACCGACATCCTGACCTGCATCCGCGAGGGGATCCGCATCGAGGATCTGGGCACCGCCGCGCAGGCCAATGCCGAACAGCGTCTGCGCGGCCCGGACGAGATGCGGCGCATCTTCACGGGGTTCGAGGATGCGGTGGCGCGCAGCCAAGACATCGCCGCGCGGCTGGCCTTTGACATCCAGTCGCTGCGGTACGAATACCCCTCGGAAATCACCGATGGCGAAACTGCGCAGAACAGGTTGGCGCGGCTGGCGCGCGCGGGGCTGGAATGGCGCTATCCCCAGGGCATCCCGGATCGCGCGCTGACGCAGCTGGACCATGAACTGCGCCTGATCGCCAAGCTTGGATATGAACCCTATTTCCTGACAGTCCACGACATCGTGGCCTTTGCCCGGTCACGCGGGATCTTGTGCCAGGGGCGCGGATCGGCGGCCAATTCGATCACCTGCTACGCGCTTGGCGTCACCTCGGTCTCGCCCGAGGTGGGCACGATGGTCTTTGAACGTTTCGTCAGCGAGGCGCGCAATGAGCCGCCCGATATCGACGTGGATTTCGAACATGAACGCCGCGAAGAGGTGATCCAGCACATCTATGAACGCTACGGCCGTCACCGCGCGGGCCTGTGCGCCACGGTGATCCACTATCGCGGCAAACGCGCCGTGCGCGAGGTGGGAAAGGCGATGGGGCTGTCTGATGATGTGCTCTCGGCGCTCAGCAGCCAGATCTGGGGGTCGTGGTCTTCCCAGGGCCTGGAAGAGGAACGGATGCGCGAACTGGGCCTAGATCCCAACGGCCCGCGCCTGCGGCAGACCATTCAGCTGATCCGGCAGATCATCGGCTTTCCGAGACATCTCAGCCAGCATGTCGGCGGGTTCGTCATCACCGAGGGGCGGCTGGACGAACTGGTGCCCATCGAAAACGCCTCGATGGAGGATCGGACGGTCATCTGTTGGGACAAGGATGATATCGACGCGCTGGGTATCCTGAAGGTCGATATCCTGGCCCTTGGCATGCTGTCGTGCATCCGCAAGGCCTTTGGCTTGCTGAAAACCCACCACCACGCAGATTACACGCTGGCCACCCTGCCGCCCGAAGATCCGACCGTCTATGACATGCTGTGCAAATCCGACAGCCTGGGCGTCTTTCAGGTGGAAAGCCGCGCGCAGATGAATTTCCTGCCGCGGATGCGGCCGCGGTGTTTCTACGATCTGGTCATCCAGGTCGCCATCATCCGCCCGGGTCCGATCCAGGGGGACATGGTGCACCCCTTCATCCGCCGCCGGAACGGGGAGGAAGAGGTCAGCTTTCCCTCCGATGACCTGGGCCGGGTTCTGGGCAAGACACTGGGTGTGCCGTTGTTCCAGGAACAGGCGATGCAGATCGCCATCACCGGCGCAGGTTTTACCCCCGAGGAGGCCGACAGGCTGCGCCGGTCGCTGGCCACCTTCAAGAAACACGGCTCGGTCAGTGAATTCCGAACGCGTTTCCTGCGTGGCATGCGCGCCAATGGCTATGATCAGGATTTCGCCGAACGCTGTTTCAGCCAGATCGAAGGGTTCGGCAGCTACGGCTTTCCCGAAAGCCACGCGGCCAGTTTCGCGCTGCTGGTCTATGCGTCGAGCTGGCTGAAATGCCATCATCCCGGAATCTTTGCCTGCGCGCTGCTGAATTCGCAGCCGATGGGGTTTTATGCACCCGCCCAGATCGTGCGCGATGCCCGCGAACATGGGGTGGAGGTGCGACCCGTCTGCGTCAATCACAGCCATTGGGACAACCGCATGGAGCGCACGGAAACCGGGGATCTGGCCCTGCGCCTTGGATTTCGGCAGATCAAATCCATGCGCGAGGAAGAGGCCGACTGGCTGACCGCCGCGCGCGGCAACGGCTACCGCGCGGTCGAAGATGTCTGGCGGCGCGCGGGGCTTGAGGCCAAGACCCTGACCATCCTGGCCGAGGCCGATGCCTTTGCCGCCCTGGGCATCAGCCGCCGCGACGCCCTGTGGGCCGCCCGCGCGCTGGCGCCGAAAAAGGAACTGCCGCTGTTTTCGGGCGATCTGGATGGCGAAGGCATCATGGAACCCGCCGTGCATCTGCCGCAGATGAGCGAGGGCGAACAGGTGGTCGAGGATTACGTCTCGATGCGCCTGACGCTGCGCACCCATCCCGTGGCGCTGATCCGCGACAAGCTCAGCCCGCGCATCGACCGACGGCTTCTGATGCCGCCGCCAGCATCCGCACAGCCCGGGAAATTACCTGAAAGATCGGCCTAGAATCCGTATTTGCCGGGTTTTTCACCGACGGCCTTCATCACCCGCACCAATTCCTGGCTGATGCCGGGTTCCGACAGCGCGTGACCGGCGGCCTTGATGACGTGCAACCGCCCCGATGGCCACCCCGCCAAAAGGCTATGCGCCGACAGCGGCGGGCAGATCATGTCGTAGCGTCCCTGGACGATCGTGCCGGGGATATGGGCGATCCGGTGCAGGTCCCGCAGGATCTGGCCGTCTTCCTCAAGGAACCCCTTGTTCACGAAGTAATGGTTTTCCAGCCGCGCAAAGGCGCGGGCATATTCCGCCGGGCTTTCGCCGGATCCACCGTCGCTGTCCATCGAGGCCAGTGCGTTTTCCCACGAGGCCCAGGCGCGGGCAAAGCGCGTCTCGACCATCAGGTCGCCCGAAAACAGGCGGCGATTATAGGCCGCGATCAGGTCGTCGCGTTCCTCCTCGGGCACGAGGCCCACGAATCGTGCCCATTGCTCGGGCCAGAACTGCCCGGCGCCACCGCCGTAGAACCAATCAAGTTCCCGCTGCATCGACAGGAATACACCGCGCAGGGCCAGGTAGGCCACCGTATCGGGATGCGCCTCGGCATAGATCAGCGCCAGCGTCGCGCCCCATGATCCGCCGAAGACGGCCCACCGGTCGATCCCGAGCGTGTGGCGAATACGCTCGATATCGGCAACCAGATCCCAGGTCGTGTTGGCCTTGATGCTGGCATGGGGACGCGACCGCCCACAGCCACGCTGATCGAACAAGATGATACGCCACACCGCCGGGTCGAAATACCGCCGCATGGCCGGGCTGCAGCCGCCGCCGGGGCCGCCATGCAGCACCACGACCGGCGCACCGGCGGGATTGCCGCATTGTTCCACATAGATGTGATGCCCGGCGCCCACATCCAGCATCCGCTGATCGAAGGGGTCGATCGGCGGATAAAGATGCGCGGCTGCGCGCTTTTGGCCGGAGAACTTATCCATTGGGCCCCTATATAGAGCGTTGAGCGGTCCTGAACACGGGCCAAAATGACAAGATACGAGGGGAGATGTCCATGACCGGTGTCAATCTGACCGTGGACGCGGGTGAAATTGCCAAATTCGAGGCCATGGCCGCCGAATGGTGGGACCCGAAAGGCAAGTTCAAGCCGCTGCACATGCTGAACCCCACACGCCTTGATTACATCACGCAGCAGATCGCCGCCGAATTCGGGCGCGACCTGAAATCTGCCAAACCGTTCGAGGGGCTGCGGCTTCTGGATATCGGATGTGGCGGCGGGCTGTTGTCGGAACCCATGGCGCGGCTGGGAGCCGAGGTGGTGGGCGCCGATGCCGCCGAACGCAACATTCCGGTCGCACAGCTGCACGCGCAGCAATCGGGGCTCGACATCGACTATCGCTTCACCACGGCCGAGGCGATGGCCGAGGCGGGCGAACAATTCGACGTGGTTCTGAACATGGAAGTTGTCGAACACGTATCCGACCCGCTGGCCTATCTGACCGCATGCCGGCAATTGCTCAAACCCGGTGGGCTGATGGTATGTTCCACCATCAACCGGAACCCCAAAAGCTTTGTGATGGCGATTGTCGGGGCCGAATACGTGATGCGCTGGCTGCCAAAGGGCACCCACGAGTGGCAGAAATTCATCACGCCTGACGAATTGTTCGACCTGATCCGGCAGGCCGGGCTGACACCGGTCGACCGCAAGGGGTTTTCCTTCAACCCGGTCACTTTCGGATGGACGATTTCGGACAGGGATCTTTCGGTGAATTACGTGACGGCGTCGACCAAACCGGCGGCCTAATCGCCCTCTTCCAGCCGCACGCGCATTTCCCGGATCACCGGCAGGGCCTGACGCACACGGTCGGCCCCGATTTCGCGAACCGTATCCGACAGGATCGGGATGATCGCGGCAAGCGCGGCTTCGCGGGCGCGTTGACCCGCGGGGCTTATCGATACGCGCTTGCGCCGTGCATCGTCCCAATCAGGGCGGATATGCACGTATCCGGCCCATTCCAGCCGGTTCAACGTGTTGGTCATGGCCCCGCGCGTAACGTGAAAGATCCGCGCCAGCTGCGCGGGCGTTTTTTCCTCGGACGAGCGCGCCAGCTGGTTCAGAACCGAAAAATGGCTTAATTCCATACCCTTGGGCAGAGCGCGCGACAAACGGTTGCGCGCCAATTGGTCGGCCATGAACATTTCACTGAACAGCGCGACGGAAAGAGGATCTTCGCCCGAACTCATGGCAGGAATACAAAGGGTTCCGCGCCATTCGGCAAGGGGCACGAGGTCGCGGGGAGATCAGGCCCCCGCCAGGATCGGATCCAGCTTGCCGTCCCGGTCCAGTGCGGCCATGTCATCATAGCCGCCCACATGGGTGTCGCCGATGAAGATCTGGGGCACCGTGTGCCGGCCGTTCGCACGACCCAACATCTCTTGCCGCTTGCCGGGTTCGCGGGCGACATCGTATTCCACGAATGACACGCCCTTGTCGCTCAGCAGGCGTTTGGCAGCGTGGCAATATCCACAAAGTGGCGACGTGTAGATCTCAACATTCTGCATTGTGCATTTCCTTCAGGTCCCGGCGCCCCACCCATTTAGGTGTCCTTGGCGACCCGTGCCAGTGCCAAGACGCGAATTGATGTGGCGCCCGCCCTTCGGCAAGCGTCGGTCGCCACGGCAAAGGTCGCACCCGAGGTCATGACATCGTCGATCAGCAACACCGCGCGACCCCTCAACCCGTCGGCATGGCGGGGGTGGACGCGGATGGCGTCATCAAGGTTGCGAAACCTGGCGTCGCGATTCTTGCCGTCCTGGCTTGTGGTGTGACGCGCGCGGATCAGCGCGTCGGGCAGGACGGACAGGCCGGTGTTGCGGGCCAGGGCATGACCCAGCAACGCCGCCTGGTTGAACCGGCGCTTTGCCATGCGCCGCCAATGTAGCGGGATGGGCACGATCAGGGGATCATCGTGCAACAGGTCCTGACCCGCCCGCGCCATCCAGGGGCCGGCGGCGCGTGCGATGTCGGACCGATCGCCATGCTTAAGGCCGAGGATCATCTTTCGTCCGATCCCGCCGTAATGGAACACGGCGCGCCCGGCATCCCATGGACGTGCAATACTGTGACACTCTTCGCAGACCAGCCGATCGGGCCCGGTGTCCTGGCCGGGCAGGGCAACGCCACACAGATCGCAAGACGATCCGAAAATGAAAGCGGTTTCCGACCAACATGCCGAACAGATCGAGAAATCGCTTTCGACCCGGGCCCCGCAACCAAGACATTCGGGCGGAAAGACCGCATGCAGCAGCGTTTGCAATCTCATGGTCACCCCCTAAGTTGCACCCAGTGAACAGCCGGAACGCAGTATTCTCGTGACCCAGACCGCCGCACAGCCACCATTGGTAGATCCTGCGCGCCTTGCCGCTGCGCGGGCGCGGGCGCGGCTAGACCGGGCCGGCTTTCTGCATGACGAGGCCCGGATCGAACTTCAGGAAAGACTCGGCGACGTTAACAGAAGGTTTACGGCGCCTGCGATCGTCACGGCTTTTGCTGAGGAATGGGCCGGTTTTCTGCCGGGCGCGACGATCGTGCCGATGGCGGATGTGCTGGATCTTGTTCCGGGCGCTCATGACCTGGTGATCCACGCGATGGGTCTGCACTGGGCGGACGATCCGGTTGGCCAGATCGTGCAGTGCCGGCGCGCGCTGCGTCCTGACGGTCTGTTCATGGCCGTCGCGTTCGGCGGCGACACCCTGACCGAACTGCGTACCGCCATCGCACAGGCCGAAGCAGAAGTCATGGGCGGCCTGTCCCCCCGCGTCGCCCCCATGGCCGAGATCCGCGCCATGGGCGGCCTGCTGGCGCGGGCGGGTCTTGCCTTGCCGGTGGCCGACCGCCTGCCAAAGACGGTGACCTATGCGGATGCGTTCCGCCTGATGGCCGATCTGCGGGATATGGGCGAGACCAATGCCCTCGCCGATCGCTACCGCGCGCCCGTGCCAAGGGAGCTTTTCGTACGCATGGCGCAGATCTACGCGAAAGAGTTTCCGGCAAAAGATGATCCAAACCGGGTCCGCGCTACGTATGAACTCGTGTTTATGGCTGCATGGGCCCCTCATGACAGCCAGCAAAAGCCGCTGCGACCCGGCAGCGCCAAGGCTCGATTGGCCGAGGCCTTGTCGACAACCGAATTTGACGATACCGCCACACCGGTCCTGTACCGGACCGAGGATTGAGGCTTGCCCGAGATGAACATGATGCGCGACGACTCAGTAGCCAACACGCAGGGCGATCTGTCCCATGCCCCAAAGGACCACCCCAGGGTGACCTTTGGAAAGGTGGGTGTTCTACTGGCAAACCTCGGCACGCCGGACGGGTATGATTACTGGTCGATGCGGCGCTACCTGAACGAATTCCTGTCCGACAAGCGGGTGATCGATTACAGCCCCTGGATCTGGCAGCCCCTTCTGCAGACCATCATTCTGACCAAGCGCCCGTTTTCGTCGGGCGCGGCCTATAAGTCGATCTGGAACGAGGAGCAGAACGAAAGCCCCCTCATGACGATCACCAAGGATCAGACGGCCAAGATGAAAGCGCTGATGCAGGAACGCTACGGCGACAAGGTCATCGTCGATTTCTGCATGCGCTATGGAAATCCGTCGACGAAGTCCAAGGTGGACGCGCTGGTCGCGCAGGGCTGCACCAAGATCCTGTTTTTCCCGCTGTATCCGCAATACGCGGGCGCGACCTCGGCCACGGCCTGCGATCAGTTCTTTCGCTCGCTGGAAAACATCAAGTGGCAGCCGCAGGCGCGCACTGTCGAACCCTACTACGAGAACCCTCTTTATATCGAGGCACTCGCGCAGTCGGTTGAACGCGCCTATGCGGATCTGGAGCAGAAACCCGATATTCTGGTGTGTTCCTATCACGGCGTGCCAAAACGCTACCTGATGGAGGGCGACCCCTATCATTGTCAGTGCCAGAAAACGACGCGCCTGCTGAAGGAACGGCTTGGCTGGTCAAACACCGACATCGTGACCACTTTCCAAAGCCGCTTTGGCCCCGAGGAATGGCTGAAGCCCTATACGGTGGAAGAGGTCGCGCGCCTGGCTGAACAGGGCAAGAAACGCATCGCCGTTTGTGCGCCGGCATTTTCAGCCGACTGCATCGAAACGCTGGAAGAGATCAACGAGGAGATCGCCGAAAGCTTCGAGCATGCGGGCGGGGAACAGTTCACCTATATTCCGTGCCTGAATGACGACGATGCGCATATGCATGCGCTTGCCACGGTGGTTCAAGACAATCTGAAAGGCTGGCTGGACTGACGTTCCGTCAGGCGGCCATCGTGGCGACGGGCCGACCGGCATAAGTCTGGTCGCCAACGCGGACAACGACAAAGCCGTTCTCAAGATTCTTCACGAAAGTGCCCTGCACCGACACGCAGGTTCCCATGATGATTGTTGTCAGCACGTTCAAATCCCCCAATCCAATCCCTGCTTCAATATGTAACGCCCTTTGTCATAAAGACATGCAAAAAATGACCAGAGCGCAATAAAAAATGCGCAAAAATGCGGCATATTGCAAAAATCTGTCGTGGAATTACTCAGAGCCAGTCCCGAAGGATCGGAATCAGCGGGATGTCGGCGGGCGGCATGGGATAATCCCGCAAGGCTTGCGGCCTGACCCACGCCAGACGCTGCCCTTCCTTCGATTGGGGAACGCCGTTCCATTTGCGGCAGGCAAACAAGGGCATCAGCAGGTGGAACTTTTCATAGGCATGGCTGGCAAACGTCAGCGGCGCGAGGCACGACGCCCAGGTGTCGATGCCAAGTTCTTCGTGCAATTCGCGGATCAGGGCGGCCTCGGGCGTTTCGCCGGGTTCGACCTTGCCGCCCGGAAACTCCCACAGGCCAGCCATGGATTTGCCTTCGGGCCGTTCGGCCAGCAGAACACGGCCGTCAGGATCGATCAGCGCGACCGCAGCCACCAACAAGATGCTCAAGACCGGTAATCCGCGTTGATGTCGATATAGGCGTGGGTCAGATCGCAGGTCCAGACGGTGGCCTTGCCGCCGCCAAGACCCAGATCGACTGCGATGACCAACTCTGACTTTTTCATGTACGCCGCCCCCGCATCCTCGGAATAGCCTTCGGCAACCCAGCCTTTTTCGGCGACCACGATATCGCCAAAGCTGATGGTCAGCAGATCACGGTCAGCGCTGGCGCCGGATTTACCAACCGCCATGACGATCCGGCCCCAGTTCGGATCTTCACCCGCGATGGCCGTTTTCACGAGCGGGGAATTTGCGATGGACCGCGCAACCTTGTCGGCATCGCGGGCCGTGCGGGCACCGGTCACGCGCACCTCGACCAGCTTGGTCGCGCCTTCGCCGTCACGCACGATTTGCAGCGCCAGATCCTGCATGACCGCCAGCAACCCGGCGGCAAAGGCGCGGCCCCCGGCACTGCGCGCCGTGATGACCGGTGTATTCCCAGCCGTCCCGGTCGCCGCCAGCATCACGCTGTCGGACGTGGAGGTATCGCTATCCACCGTCACGGCGTTGAAGCTTTGCCGCGTGGCCGCGCTCAGCATCGCCTGAAGGGCAGGTTGCGCCACGGCGGCATCGGTAAAGATATACCCCAGCATCGTCGCCATGTCGGGTGCGATCATCCCGGACCCCTTGGCAAAGCCCATGATCCGGACTGGCAGGCCGTCGATCTCGACCTCGGCAGTTGCGCCCTTGGGGAAGGTGTCGGTGGTCATGATCGCGCGGGCCACGGTTTCCGGGTGGTCCCCGGACAGGGCGTCAGCCATGACCGGCAGGACGTCCGTGATCTTGGAGGCCGGCAGCGGCTCGCCGATCACGCCGGTGGAGGCGGTAAAGACATGACCGACGGGCACGCCGACGGCCTTGGCTGCGGCCTGCGAAATCAGGTTCACGTCGCTTTGCCCACGCTTGCCGGTGAAGGTGTTGGCGTTGCCGGAATTCACCACGATGGCAAAGCCCTTGGCGGGCGCATCGGGCAAGGCGGCAAGCTTGGCCTGACAATCCAGCACCGACGCAGACCTTGTGGCGGACCGGGTGAACACCCCTGCGATGGTCGAGCCAGCCGCAACATGCGCCAGCATCACATCGGTGCGGTTCTTGTAGCGCACGCCCGCCTCGCCGGCGGCAAAGCGGACGCCCTCGATCGTGGGCAGGTCGGGAAAGGCGGCGGGAGCCAGCGGCGAAACCTTGAGCGGCGCCTTTGCGGGCGCTGCCGCGACCTTGGCCGCTTTCTTGGATTTGCCCTTTTTGGCCTTGGGTTTGTCGCCCTTGGCTTTTTTCTTGTCACCCTTGGCCATCCGCCTGATCCCTTTGTGGTGCGTTACTCGCCAAGCAATCCAATATCGCGAACCACCGCCGGATCAATCTCAATCTCGGGGCGATCGATCGTGGCCGCTTCGTTGAGTTCCTGCATGCGGGCATCGACACGGGCGCGACGCAGACCTTCTTCCAGTTCGGCGCTGACCTCTGCCAGGGCCGGCGGTTCCTGTTCGCGGGTCTCGTTGAGCAAGATCACGTGCCAGCCGAACTGGGTCTGAACCGGGGCCGAAACCTCGCTGACGTCCAGATCGAACACAGCCGCTTCGAAATCCGGCACCATCATGCCTGCGGTAAACCAGCCCAGTTGCCCGCCATTCGGGCCCGACGGCCCTTCGGACGCGGTGCGCGCCAGTTCCGCGAAATCGGCGCCCGCCGCCAGTTCCTCGATCACGGCCAGAGCGGCCTCTTCGGTGCTGACAAGGATATGCGAGGCGTTGAATTCCATCACCGCATCGACGCTGCCATACACGGCGTCGTATTCGGCCTGGATGTCGTCGGCCGACACCTCGGCCATGCCCACATCATCCATCAGCGTCGCCGCCAAATAGGCGCGGCGTTCGTTGTCGAGACCCAATTGCCCCTGTGTAGAGAGGTTTTCTTCGGCGGCAGAGGCCAGAACCTGCTGCTGCACCAACTGCTCCAGCATGCCGTCGAACAGCACGTCATCGGGCAGGTCCTGGTATTGCGGAGGCAGCATTTCACGCATCGCGATCAGGTGGCCCACGGTGATCGCGGTGCCGTTCACGGTCGCCAGAACGGTGTCGGCGGTGACCTCATCCTGAGCGAGCGCGGGCAAGGTCATCAGGGCCGACATGGCGACCCCTGCAAGATACTTCTTCATCAAACGCGTCCTTTTGGTTTGGCACGAGCTTACTGGCTCGCGTTGACACATATCGGGCGGCCCCTTATGTCGCTTGACGGATCGTGTCGGGGCCTTAGCCGGCTGCGCCGTTGATAGACCGCCGCGATGGGCCGAACAACCCGGATGCCCCACACGTTTGATTGACATTCCCCGTGCGCGCCGGTCCGCGCTGTCGGGACACACAAAGTGAAGGCGCGACATATGCTCGGTTTGAGCTCGCTGACAAAAAAAGTTTTTGGGTCCTCCAACGATCGCCGGGTGAAAACCACCCGCCCCATGGTCGCCCGGATCAATGCACTGGAACCCGAATTCCAGGCATTGAACGACGCCGAGATCGTCGCCAAGACCGCCGAGTTGCGCGACCGCGCGCAAAACGGCGAAACGCTGGATGATCTTCTGCCCGAGGCCTTCGCCAATTGCCGAGAGGCCGCGCGGCGCGCCCTCGGTCTGCGCGCCCATGACGTGCAGCTGGTCGGCGGCATCTTCCTGCACCAGGGCAACATCGCCGAGATGAAGACCGGCGAGGGCAAGACCCTGGTTGCGACCTTCCCCGCCTATCTGAACGCCCTGACCGGCAAGGGCGTGCATATCGTGACGGTGAACGACTACCTCGCCAAACGGGACGCGGACTGGATGGGCAAGGTCTATGCCGCGCTTGGCATGACAACGGGCGTTGTCTATCCACGCCAGCCCGATGACGAAAAGCGCGCCGCCTACCAGGCCGACATCACCTATGCGACCAACAACGAACTGGGCTTCGATTACCTGCGCGACAACATGCGCGGGTCCCTGGCCGAAATGACCCAGCGCGACCACAACTATGCCATCGTGGACGAGGTCGATTCGATCCTGATCGACGAGGCGCGCACGCCCCTGATCATCTCGGGCCCATCGCAGGACAGGTCCGATCTTTACGTCTCCATCGACAAGATCATCCCCGAGATCGAGGAAGATCACTACACGCTGGATGAAAAGGCCCGCAACGCGACCTTTACCGACGAAGGCAACGATTTCCTTGAGGATCGCCTGCACGAGGTGGGCCTGCTGCCCCCCGAACAAAGCCTTTACGATCCTGAATCCACCACGATCGTGCACCACGTCACCAACGCGTTGCGCGCGCACAAGCTGTTCGCCAAGGATCAGCAGTACATCGTGCGCAGTGGCGAAGTCGTGCTGGTCGACGAATTCACCGGGCGCATGATGCCCGGCCGCCGCCTGTCGGACGGTCTGCACCAGGCCATCGAGGCCAAGGAAGGCTGCCAGATCCAGCCCGAGAACGTCACGCTCGCCTCGGTCACGTTCCAGAACTATTTCCGCCTGTACGACAAGCTGGCCGGCATGACCGGCACCGCCGCCACCGAGGCCGAGGAATTCGCCTCGATCTACGGGCTCGGTGTGGTCGAGATCCCCACCAACGTGCCGGTTGCACGTGTCGATGACGACGACGCAGTGTACCGGACCGCACGCGAAAAGTACGAGGCCATCGTAGAGGCCATCCGCGAGGCTCATGGCCGTGGCCAACCGGTTCTGGTCGGCACCACCTCGATCGAGAAATCCGAGATGCTTGGCCAGATGCTGCAAAAGGCGGGGCTGCCGCACAACATCCTGAACGCGCGCCAGCATGAACAGGAGGCGCAGATCGTCGCCGACGCCGGCAAGCTTGGCGGCGTCACCATCGCCACCAACATGGCGGGCCGGGGCACCGACATCAAGCTGGGCGGCAACGTCGAGTTCAAGGTCATGGACGCCATCGCCACCAACCCGGACGGCGATCACCAGGCCATCCGTGCGCAGATCGAGGCTGAACACGCCCAGGACGAGCAAAAAGTGAAGGACGCCGGCGGTCTGTATGTTCTGGCCACCGAACGCCATGAAAGCCGCCGCATCGACAACCAGTTGCGCGGCCGCTCGGGCCGTCAGGGCGACCCCGGAAAATCCTCGTTTTTCCTGTCGTTGGAAGACGACCTGATGCGCATCTTCGGGTCGGAAAAGCTCGACAAGATGCTGTCGACGCTTGGGATGAAGGAAGGCGAGGCGATCGTTCACCCCTGGGTCAACAAGTCGCTGGAACGCGCGCAGGCAAAGGTCGAGGGGCGCAACTTCGACATCCGCAAGCAGTTGCTGAAATTCGATGACGTGATGAACGATCAGCGCAAGGTCATCTTTGATCAGCGTCGCGAGGTCATGGGCGCCGATGATATCGCCGAGGTCGCCCGGGACATGCGCCATCAGGTCATCGATGACATGGTCGATACGTGCATGCCGCCCAAAACCTATGCGGATCAATGGGATGTGGACGCCCTGAAAGAGGCGGCGCGAAAGACGCTCGGCGTGGACGTGCCGACAGCGGAATGGGCCCAGGAAGACGGGGTCGATCAAGATGTGGTCGCCGAACGCCTGCAAAAGGCCGCCGATGAATTCATGGCATCCAAGGCGGCCAAGTTCGGCCCCGAACAGATGCGCAACATCGAAAAGCAGGTTCTGCTCCAGACAATCGACGCCAAATGGCGAGAGCATCTGCTGACACTGGAACATCTGCGGTCGGTCGTGGGTTTCCGCGGCTATGCGCAGCGCGATCCGCTCAACGAATACAAGACCGAAGGGTTCCAGTTGTTCGAATCCATGCTCGACAGTCTGCGCAACGACGTGACCGAGAAACTGGCCCGCATCCAGCCCCTGTCGCCCGAACAACAAGAACAGCTGATCCGCCAGCTTCAGGCACAGCAAGCCGCGCAGGACGCAGCCGCGAATCCCCCCGTAGCCCAGGCCGAAGCCGAGGCCGAAGCTGCTGGGGAAGCGCGTGAAGGGTTCGACGAAACCAACCCCGACACCTGGGGCAATCCGGGTCGGAACGATGCCTGTCCCTGCGGATCGGGCAAGAAATTCAAGCACTGCCACGGTCGCCTGGCCTGAATTCGGGGAAACTGGTTTTGGTGAACGGTGCTTTGTCGGCACCGTTCACAGAGTTTGACGGATTTCACCGCCGTTTGGCCCTATTTGGGGGCCATAACCACCTCCGAACCTGATTTTGGAGGCCTTGTCATGCCAGTACCCAGACTCGTCATACGTGCAGTTGCAGTGGCTTGCGCAGTCGGAGGCGCCGGTCTGTTCGCCGTGCAGTCAGGCTATGGCATCGGCATCGGCAACGCCCGGGTGGACACGCCGGCCATTCCGACCTCGGTGGTCCTTGGCACGGCGCCTGCGGCGCCCGCACGTCCCACGATCGCCGATAGCGCGGGCATCAGGATGCCGACGCAAGCCATCCCCGTGGCGCAGATCATGCCCGGCGCACCGCCGGACCCGGGCATCGGGGCGATGCCTGCCGACGGCGTGGCGCAGGGTGATGCGCGTGGCGCGGTAGAGCTCAGCGCATTCGGCCTACCCTGCGGTCTGAGCGTCATGGCCACGGCGATGCCCGGTGCCATGGTCGGCCTTGATGTCATGGACCCCTGCCAACCCGATACGCGGGTCGAAATCGCCCATTCGGGTCTGGTGTTCACCGGGCTGACCGATGCATTGGGCCTGTTGACCGTCGATATCCCGGCGCTTCAAACCCCGGCCCGTGTTTCCGTGACCTTGCCGGACGGGCGCAGCGAAACCACCATGGTGGCCCTACCGGACCTCATTAATTTCGATCGTGCCGCCGTCACGTGGGACAACACTGCCGAGCTTGCGCTGCATGCGATGGAACGCGGTGCCGAATTCGGCGGGCCGGGCCATGTCTGGCAAGACGCTCCCGGAACCATCGAGGATGCCATTGACGGCACCGGCGGATTCCTGACCGAGCTGGGCGATCCCGATGTCACGGCGCCCCGCATGGCGCAGGTCTATACCTTCCCCCGCAGGACCCTTGGCGCTGGCGATCTTGTGCGGCTCAGCATCGACGCGCCCGTCACCGACGGCAACTGCGGTCAGGCGGTGATTGCGCAAAGCCTGCAGAATTCCGGGGGAAACGCGATCGAGGTGGTACCGATCACCCTCACCCTGCCCGGATGTGATGCGGTGGGCGACTATCTGGTGTTGCAAAATATCTTCCGGGACCTGAGACTCGCGCGGAACTGAAGCTTTCTCGCGCGGATCCCGATGCATTCAATCCCGGGGGCGGTCGTCTTAGCCGCCCTTTCCTGTATCGCTCTGTTTTCACCGGCCTTTGCGCAGGACGTGCAACTGCGATCCCTGGACGGGACGGTCGAGTTGGAGGGTAACCTGATCGCCTTTGATGGCGCGTATTACCGTCTTGATACGATCTATGGCCCCATCACCGTGGCGGCCGAAGGCGTGCGGTGCGCGGGGCCGGGTTGCCCCGATCTGACCAGTTTCGTGGCTGAGGCTCGGATCGCCGGCGAGGCGACGATCGCCGAGGGGCTTTTGCCCGTATTGCTGGCCGGATTTGCGGAAAGCCAATCCATGACGCTGGGTCCGCTCATGATTCGGGATGGGGTGCTGAGCTATGAACTGACCCGCCGCGACGGGTCTCCGGCGGCCCGGTTCACCATCATGCCGGGCACCAGCGACAGCGGGCTCTTGGCGCTGTTGAACGGGGATACGGACCTTGCGCTGTCCTTGCGGGAACCCACGCAGGCCGAACGCCGGGCCGCCCGGGCCGAGGCGCCGGACGATCCTCCGCTCGGGCGGCGAGTGCGGGTGATCGCGCTGGACGCTCTGGTGCCCATCGTTGCGCCCCAGAACCCGCTGGACCAGATCAGCCTTCCAGAACTGGCACAGGTGTTTTCGGGCGAGATCGACAATTGGCAGGCCCTGGGCGGCGAAGATGCCCCCATCACCCTGCACCTGCTGGACCCGGGTCTGGGACTGGCGCAAAGTTTTGCCGACCGGGTGTTGTTGCCCTCTGCCCTGGGGCCGGCGACCGACATCGTCCGCCATGGAAGCGCGCTGGCCCTGTCCAACGCCGTTGCCGGCGATGCCTATGCGATCGGGATCACCGCCCAATCCGCGCGCGGCACCAGCCGCAGTCTCGCGCTCGGCGGGGCATGCGGGTTTTACCAGACCGCCAGCGCCAATGCCGTGAAGGCCGAAGATTACCCGCTGACGGCACCGGTCTATTTCTATCTCGCGCCCCGGCGCCTGCCCCGGTTGGTGCGTGAATTCCTGGCCTTCACGGAAACCGACGCCGCCGAGCGGCTGGTGGCGCAGGCCGGTTTCGTGAACCAGAGCCTGACACGCACCCCGCTGGAATTGCAGGGCACCCGCATCGCCAATGCGGTGGTCGCCGCCGGCGACGAGGTGGGTCTTGGGGATCTGCAGGACATGCTGGCGCGTCTGTCGGGCGCCGAACGGCTTTCGGCCACGTTCCGGTTCGGCGGCGGCGCGACGGATCTGGATGCGCAATCGCGGGCCTCTGCCGCACGACTGGCGGCCGCGATCGAGCGCGGAGTCTTTGATGGGCGACATTTGATCTTTGTCGGGTTTTCCGATGGCGAGGGGGCGGCGGCCGTCAATACGCGCCTGTCCCTGCGCCGGGCCGAGGTGGTGCGCGATGCGGTCCTGGCCGCCGCGGCGACCAGCCCGAACCGGGTGACACTGGAGGTGGAAGCCTATGGCGAGGTGATGCCTATGGCCTGCGACGACACCGAATGGGGGCGCGCCGTGAACCGCCGGGTCGAGGTCTGGCTGGACTGACTGACGGCGGTAGCAGACGGTATTTCGCTGCGCCTTCGGCGCATCGACCCGCCCGGAAAACGAGGTTTTCCGGGACGCCGGACGCGGATGGCACCACGGATTGCCAACCGATGAAGGTCATCCGCCGGACCGGATTGGGGGCCAGCCCCCAAACCCCCGCCATTTTCAGGGGATAAAGAGGATCAAGGGCGTGATGACGGGTCAGAGATACCCCTCGGCGCGGAAGCTGAGCTGGCGGGCCTTTCCGACGATGAGATGGTCGTGAATGACCAAACCCAGAACCTCGGCCGCGGCCCGGATCGCGTAGGTCATGTCGATATCAGATTGACTGGGGCTTGGGTCGCCGGACGGGTGATTGTGCACCAGGATAAGGGCCGAGGCGTTCAGTTCCAGCGCGCGTTTGACCACCTCGCGCGGATAGACCGGGACGTGATCTACCGTGCCATCGGCCTGCGCCTCGTCCGCGATGAGCACGTTCTTTCGGTCGAGGTAGAGCACCCGGAACTGTTCCAGATCCCTGTGCGCCATGGCTGTCTGGCAATAGTCCAGCAGCGCATCCCATGACGACAGGATCGGTTTGCGAATCACCCGGGCGCGCGCCATGCGGTGGCCTGTCGCCTCGATCAGCTTCAGTTCGAAGATCACGCGGTCGCCCACACCCTCCACCTCCCTGAGGCGGGCGTCGGGGGCGGCGAGCACATGGTTGAGATCGCCGAACCGTTTCAAGAGCGCCTTGGCCAGCGGTTTGGTATCGCCCCGCGGCAGAGCCCGGTAGAGGATCATTTCCAGCAATTCGTAGTCCGGCACCGCATCTGCCCCACCTTCGGTGAAGCGCTGGCGCAGGCGTGCGCGGTGGGCGTGGCGATGCGCCTGTGCGCCTTTCGAAGGGGCGCCGGCCGGGCGCGTCCGGGATCTTGCCGGGACGACAAAGGGTTTCGAAACCTCGTCAAAGGAAAAGGACGGTTGATCGGCCATGGGCCGAGACTGCCGCGTAACAAGTTAACAGGCCGTTACCCGCGGCAGGACCGGATCAGGCCCATGTCGGGTGGAAACGGCCGGCCGGCGAGAGAGTGAAGAGCTCGCAGCCGTCCGCCGTCACGCCGATGGAATGCTCGAACTGCGCGCTGAGGCTTTTGTCTCGGGTCACCGCCGTCCAGTCATCGGCCAGAACCTTGGTTTCGGGGCGGCCAAGGTTCACCATCGGCTCGATCGTGAAGAACATGCCTTCCTCGAGAACCGGGCCGGTGCCGGGGCGCCCGTAATGCAGCACGTTGGGCGGTGCGTGGAAAACCTGCCCCAGGCCATGACCGCAGAAATCCCGCACCACGGACATGCGCTGCGCCTCGACGAAGCTTTGGATCGCATAGCCGATGTCGCCGAAGGTGCGACCGGGCTTCACAACCTCGATCCCCTTGAACAGGGCGTCATGGGTGACCTGAACCAGCCGTTCGGCCTTGCGGTTCATGACGCCCGCCACATACATCCGCGACGTGTCGCCAAACCATCCGTCAACGATGACCGTCACGTCGATGTTCAGAATATCGCCGTCTTTCAGAACCTTGGGGCCCGGTATGCCGTGGCAGACCACGTGGTTTACCGAAATGCACGACGCATGTTCGTAGCCGCGATAGCCGATGGTGGCCGAGGTTGCGCCCGCGTCGCGCACCTTGGCCTCGATCGCGGCGTCGATGGCTCCGGTCGTCTGACCGGGCTCCACCATATCGGCGACCTCGTCGAGGATTTGCGCGGCAAGACGCCCCGCCCGGTGCATGCCGGCGAAGTCGTTCATCTCGTGAATGCGGATGCCGTCCTTGGTCAGCCGGCCCTTGAATTCGTCCAAACCTGGGTCTCCACGCGCAATTCCCACCCCAAACTAGGGCCTTGATGAAACAATTTCCAGCCGACCGCCTTCAAAAGGCCTGCGGCGCCGGGCCACGGACGGTCAGCCTGCCTGCGCCCCCGGATCGACCGGCAGGGGTTTGTCCAGCCAGACCCCCTCGGGCGTGATACGACTGCCGTAGCACAGCATCTCGACCCCGGCGGCGCGCGCCGCATCGAAGGCGCGGGCATAGGCTGGGTCCAGGTCGGGCGCAAGGCGGAAGCGGGCGCAATCGGTCCGCTGTACCAGGTACAGCATGACGGCGCGGCCCCCATCCGCCGCGATCCGGCTGAGCTCTGCCAGGTGTTTGGCGCCGCGCGCGGTGACGCAATCGGGGAATTCGGCCCAGTCCCCATCGCGGCGCAGATGCACGTTCTTGATTTCCACATAGGCATCCGGGCGGCCCGGTTCACCGAGCAGGAAATCGATGCGGCTGTTCTGGCCATAGCGCTGTTCGGGGCGGATCGTGCCATAGCCGGTCAATTCCGGTATCCGACCGGCTTTCAACGCTTCGGCCACGACCCTGTTTGGCAGGGTCGCGTCGATCCCCGCCAGGTGCCCCGCGCCAAGATCCACCAGCCGCCAGGCGTATTTCAGCTTTTTTCGTGGATCGTTATTGGGTTCCACCCAGATCCGCGCGCCGTCGTCCTTCAGACCCAGCATCGCGCCGGGATTGGGGCAGTGGGCGGTCACCTCCTGCCCGTCGGGCAAACGGATATCTGCCAGGAACCGTTTGTAGCGGCGGATCAGCGTGGCCTCGATCAGGGGGGTTTGAAAGCGCATGGTCGCCGCCTATACCGATCAGGCAGGGAAGAACAAGAAAAGGTATGGCCAGATGCAGACCCCAACCGCCGCGATGCTGGTTATCGGAGACGAGATCCTGTCGGGCCGCACCCGTGACAGCAACATGCATCACCTGGCCGGCGCGCTGACCAATCATGGCATATCCTTGCGCGAGGCCAGAATGATCTCGGACGATCACGAGATCATCAAGACCCATGTTCAGGCCTTGTCCGCGACATACACGCATGTCTTCACGTCGGGCGGCATCGGGCCGACCCATGACGATATCACCGCCGATGCGGTGGCCGACGCCATGGGGGCCGCCATTGCCGTGCGCGACGATGCCCGCGCGATCCTGCAGGCCCACTACGACGCCCGGGGCATGGAGCTGAACGCCGCGCGCCTGCGCATGGCGCGCATTCCCGAAGGCGCGCATCTGATCGAAAATCCGATCTCGGCAGCGCCCGGTTTCACGATCGGCAATGTGCATGTGATGGCGGGTGTGCCCCGGATATTCGAGGCGATGCTGGCAGGCCTTTTGCCAACGCTGGCGGGTGGCGCGCAGATGCTGTCGCAATCCTTGCGTGTGGCGCGCGGCGAAGGCGACATCGCCGGACCGCTCGGTGATCTGGCAACCGCGCATCCGGAGGTCTCGATCGGGTCCTACCCGTTCGAGGAAAACGGCGCCCATGGATCCAACGTCGTGGTGCGGAGCACCGATGGCCCGGCAATCGACGCCGTGATCTCGGAACTGGCGCGCCTGTTTCCCCGGATCGACGGATGAGCCTGGCCCCCCTGACTCCGGTGATCGCGGCCACGTGGCCTGCGGTGTCGGAGCAAGTCGTCGGGCCGTTCACGATCCCCGAAGGCGGCGGGGGTGGCAACCGGGTCAGCGCCGCGCGCCTGACCGACCCCCGAGATCAGGACGCGACCGAGGCCCAGATCGACGCCGCGTTGAGCGCGTTCGATCAGATCAGCCAGCCGCCGCTTTTCATGGTGATCGACACCCAGGGCGCGCTGGATGACAGGCTGGCGGCGCGTGGGTTCGAGATGCGTGATGCGACGGTCGGGATGATGACGCCAACGGCCGATTTGGCGGCGGCCCCGCCCCCCGTGACGTGCTTTGCGACCTGGCCGCCGCTCGCCATTCAGGCCGAGATTTGGGCCGAGGGTGGCATAGGCCCCGCGCGCCTGGCGATCATGGACCGCGTCACGGGGTCGAAGATGAGCTTTTTCGGCAGGATCAATGACAGGCCCGCCGGCACGGCCTTTGTCGGCATCCACGACGATGTTGCAATGCTGCACGCACTGGAGATTATGCCGGCTGCCAGGCGCCTTGGCCTGGGGCAGATCATGATGCGGACAGCCGCCGATTGGGCGCTGGGTGCTGGCGCGTCGCAATTCAGCGTGCTGGTCACGCGCGAAAACCGGCCTGCGCGGGCGCTTTATGCTTCCTTGGGCTTCCAAGCTATGGGACACTACCACTACAGATTTCCAGCAACATGACCCGGTTCATGACGCATAAAGGCCGTGTTTCCCGCGCCCCCCGCATCTGCCTTCTCGGATCCTTGATGGCCGCCTGCCTTGCGCTGCCGTCGGTCGCGCTGGACCTGGCGTGGCCGGATGGCGCCGTGCAGGTCGCGTCGGAGTCTCGTGCCGCCAACGGGTTCCAGATCGCAACCGGGCCATTTGACGGGGAATTGGTTCCAAGCATCTTTGCCGATGGCGATCTGATCGAAGAAATCTGGCACATCCCCGGCGATATCGGTGCACCCGCCCGACTGCTGGGCCTTGTCGGCGATCAATTGGCGGCCCAGGATTATCAGGTCTCGTATTCCTGTGTCGCGCGCGCCTGTGGGGGGTTCGATTTCCGCTATGGCCTGCCCATCGCCGAAGGCCCCGAGATGTATGTGGATTTGGGCAACTTCCACTACCTCACCGCCGAACGGCAGCTGGATGAGGGGACCGAGTATCTTGCCCTCACGCTGTCCTACGGCGGAGAGCAGGGATACGCCCATATCGTGCGGCTTGGTCCGCCCGGCGCATTGCCCGCGCCGGTCACGCCATCGACCCGCACCGTCGACCCTGCGGCAGGCGACGGGTTGATCGCACAACTGACCGGCCTGGGCCGGGCGGTTCTGGACGATCTGGCTTTCGAGACCGGCGCATCGTCCCTGTCGGGCACGCGATACGAAAGCCTCGTGACTCTTGCGCAATACCTGTCCGAGGATCCGGCGCGCCGGGTGGTGCTGGTCGGCCATACCGACGCCGAGGGGTCGTTGTCCGCAAATATCGACCTGAGCGAGGCACGCGCAGGCGCGGTCCGCCGGTTCCTGATCGACGAGTTTGAGACGGCGCCGGCCCAGATAGAGGCAACCGGCATCGGCTACCTCGCCCCGCGCGCGTCGAACAGCAGCCCCGAGGGACGCGAAGCCAACCGCCGTGTCGAGGTCGTGTTGATCGCGGATTGAAACCCCGAAGCCAGTTGTCTGCGCGACCCGTGCCAAGCGGTCCGCGATGCAGGGCTGCGTAACCCCATCCAAATGGTACGGGGTTCATCCCGATATCCAAAGAAAAAACCCGGATCAGCCACAAGGCCGACCCGGGTCCAGTTTGCGCTCAATACACACGCGAGCGCCGGCACATCTGAGGCAGGTGAGCTTGGTGGCCCACCGTCAGGTATCACCAGTCTGTCGGACCCTTCTCTTTGAAGGACTCGACCAGAAAATCTATAAAGGCCCGAACTTTGGGCTGGGTGTAACGCCCCGGCGGGTACAGGGCATACACGCCCTGGATATCGACCGGCAGCTCGGGAATGACGTCTTCGACCAATCCGGCACGAAGCGGTTCCGCGTAGAGGTAGCTTGGCAAGAACGCGATGCCCAGCCCGCCGATGGCCGCGTTCAGCAGGGACTGACCGTCATTGACCGTCAGACCACCACCAGTGCGAACCTGGCGCTGCTCACCCGAAGGCGCCGTGATCTTCCACATGTTGCCCTGGGAGCTGTTCGAATAATGCAGGAGCTTGTGTTCGTTCAGGTCGTCGATCTTTTCCGGGCGGCCGTATTTCTCGAAATACGACGGTGCTGCGATCATGCGACGCTGTGTTTCGCAGATACGACGGGCGCGCAGGCTTGAATCTTCCAACTCGCCAACCCGGATCGCCATGTCGTAGCCTTCCGAGATCAGTTCGACATAGCGGTTGTTGAGCTCCATGTTGACGGAGATATCGGGATATTCATTCAGGAACTTGCCCAGGATCGGGGACACGTGATTGACGCCGAAATCGGTGGCGATGGACACGCGCAAGGTGCCCGAAGGCGCCGACTGCATGGCGGTGACAAGGGCATCCGCTTCGCCGGCATCGTTCAGGACGCGGCGGGCACGATCATAATAGGCAAGACCAATCTCGGTCGGGTTAACCCGCCGCGTTGTCCGGTTCAAAAGCCGGGCCCCAAGGCGCTGTTCAAGGCTGGATACGTGCTTGGAGACGGCGGATTTCGAGATCCCCATCTTCTTCGCAGCATCCGTAAATCCACCTTGATCTACAACCATGGCAAAAGCTTCCATTTCGGTCAAACGGTCCATCACACACACTACCTGATTACTACTTACTACCCGGACTGTTTGCCCGCTAATTGAGGCGCGATTGGGGAACGGTCCGGGCCAAAGGCAGGTAATTCAGCGGATCGTTCATGACCTGGAACCTATCCTTTTAGATAGGTCGACAGACCCGCAAATCACTCAAACCCCATTGCAGCAAGGAGAAAGCGGCGGTAGCAATTTTGTCATAATTGAGGAGCCGAAAATGGATCATCGCAAGTCCCGCATCGAACTGGCTGCTGCGTTCCGGCTGACCGCACGCGAAGGAATGCATGAAGGCGTCGCAAATCACTTCTCTCTCGCCGTCAACGACGATGGAACCCGGTTCCTCATCAATCCCAAGAAACACTTCGGCCTGATGCGCGCATCCGACCTTTGGGTGATCGACGCCAACGATCCGGACAGCGCCCAGGGCACGGATGCACCGGATCCAACGGCCTGGGGCCTGCATGCCAGCCTGCACCGTCACGTGCCGCACGCGCGCTGCGCGATGCACGTGCATTCCACCTACGCGACCGTCCTCGCCAGCCTTGCCGATTCCCGTCTGCCCGCGATCGATCAGAACTCGGCCATGTTCTACAATCGCCAGGTCATCGACGAAAATTACGGTGGCCTCGCCCTGGAAGAAGAAGGTGTGCGTTGCGCCCGCCTGTTCCAGGATCCGTCGGTGCGCACGATGATCATGGGCAACCACGGCGTCCTGTTCATCGGGGAAACCGTCGCCGAAACCTTCATGCGCATGTATTACTTCGAACGCGCCGCGCGGAACTACATCATCGCGCTGAGCACCGGCCGCCCGTTGCGGGAACTGCCCCACGACGTGGCGGAGTTCACCGCCAGACAACTGGAAGGCGACAGCAAGGCCGAACAAGACGTGCTGGACGGGATGCGCGCCACGCTGGACGCCGAAGGCCTCGACTACGCGGCCTGAGATCGGACCCGTGAAAACCGGGTCGTGATGCACGTCATATATGCGCGCCATATATATAGTGCGGCGCAGCGATCCTCAGGCCGCGTCGAAATCCAGTTCGACGACATCGCTCAGCGGGCGGGACTGGCAGGCCAGAACGAACCCGGCGTCCACCTCCCAGGGTTCCAGCGAATAATTGACCGCCATCTCGACCGCGCCACGCGTCACCCTGCAGCGGCAGGTGCAACACATCCCGCCCCGACAGGAATAGGGCAGCTCGATCCCCTGGCGTTCCGCCGCCTCCAGCACCGTGTCGTCCTCTCCCCCCATCGCAAAGCCGCGCCGCGCGCCATCCAGCACGACCTCGACGGCCACGCCTTGCACCGCGGCGACCTCGGCCGCATCCGATCGGGCCGGCCGCGGGACATCACCTGCCATATGGAACCGCTCATGGTGAATGCGTTCGGGCGCCACCCCGAGACCGGCGCAAGCGGTAGCCACGTCGTCGATCATCTCGCCGGGGCCGCACAAGAACACGCCATCGGCGCCGGTCAGATCCAAGGCACCGGCCGCGCTGAGCTGCGCGAGTTTTTCGCCCGTCACCCGACCATTCAAAAGCGGCACATCCTGCGTTTCGCGGCTTAGCACGTGGATCAGGGTTAAGCGCCCCATGTAGCGATCCTTCAGCGCCTCCAGCGTCTCGCGGAACATGATCGTATCCATCCGGCGGTTGCCGTAGACCAGCGCAACCTCGGCCCCCCGCGCAAGCGCCGCACCGGCAAGCGCCACCATCGGGGTGATCCCCGACCCGGCCGCCACCAACACCAGCCGGTCACAGCCCGGATCGACGAACCGACCCTCGGGCGGCATGACCCGCACCCGGTCACCGGCCCGCAAGCCTTGCGCAAAGCCCGAGAACACACCGCCCGCCACATGCTTGACCCCGACGCACAGACCTTCGCCCGGAAGGGACGCGATGGAATAGGACCGGCGCAGATCCTCGCCGCCCACATCGGCGCGCAGGGTCAGGTACTGCCCGGGCGCGAATGCAAAGGCATCGGCAAGGGCGTCGGGCACATCGAATCGAATGGCAACGGCGTCCGCCCCTTCGGCGCGTATCTCGGCCACTTTCAAGTCATGAAACATAGTGGCCCCCTCAGATGCATTTGAAATAGTCGAACGGCTCGGCACAGGCCATGCAGCGATACTGCGCCTTGCAGGCTGTCGATCCGAACTCGCTGATCTTTTCGGTCTGGCCCGATCCGCATCGCGGACATCTGACCGAGACGTCCGCGAACAAGGCGCGTTTGCCCGCGCCCTGAACCGGCGGGGCAATTCCATAGGCGCGCAATTTCTCGCGGCCCTCCGCCGTGATCCAGTCGGTGGTCCAGGGCGGCGACAAGACCCTCTCGATCCGCGGATCGAAACCTGCATCGCGCAAGGCCACCTCGATCGCCAACTCGATGGCCAACACGGCCGGGCACCCCGAATAGGTCGGCGACACACGCGCCAGCGCCAGGTCGCCATCGACCACGACCTCGCGCAGGATGCCCAGATCGGCCACCGTGACACAGGGAACCTCCGGGTCGGGTACCGCCGCCGCCGCCGCCCAGGCGCGGCCCTGATCCGGAACCGCTACCATTCCGCCCCCGGATAGGCGCGCTGCAGATATTGCATCTGGGCCAACAGATGACCCAGGTCTTCGCCATGCAGGCCCGCGCGCCCACCGGTCTGGGGAAAAGGCACCTCGGGCACCTCCAGCAGCGCCTCGGCAAAAACCATACCGATGACGCGGTCCCAATCGGCGCGCATCCCGCGCCGCGCGGGCAGGACGCCGCAATCCGCGGCCGCTGCGCTGTCCTCGAACAACTCATCGGTGAACCGGTGCAACTCAGCCACCGCCGCCTGCATCCGCGCGGCGCTTTCCCCGGTCCCGTCGCCCAACCGGATCACCCACTCGCCCGCGTGACGAACGTGATAGGCCATTTCCTTGACCGCCTTGCCGGCCACCCCCCGGATCACCTCATCAGGACTATCCAGCGCGGCCTTCCAGAACGGCTCCATCACCGCCGCGAAATACAGTTGCCGCAGCATTGTCTGCGCAAAATCGCCATTGGGCCGTTCGCACAGCAACAGGTTGCGATACTCGCGCTCCACCCTCAGGAACGCCAGATCATCCTCGGACCGGCCCCTGCCTTCAAGTCGCGCGGCATACTCATACAGCGTGCGCGCCGTGCCGATCAGGTCCAGCGCCATGTTGGGCAGCGCCAGGTCTTCCTCGAGCATCGGCGCATGTCCGCACCATTCGGATATCCGATGGCCCAGGATCAGATGGTCATCGGCCAGTTCCAGCACCGCGTCGAACAGGGCAGCCATCACATGTGCCCAACGTCATCGGGAATGTCGTAAAAGGTCGGGTGGCGATAAATCTTGTCGCCAGCCGGATCGAAATTCTGGGCCGCTTCGCCCGGATCGCTGGCCGTGATGGCGGCCGAGGGCACCACCCAGATGCTGACCCCCTCGCCACGCCGTGTATAGACGTCGCGCGCGGCCTGTAGCGCCAGGACCTCGTCGGCTGCGTGCAAAGATCCCACATGTTTGTGGCTCAACCCGTTGCGGGGCCGGATGAACACTTCCCAAAGTGGCGTTTCGTTACCCAAAACGGGGCCCCTTTCTCTGTTTCCAAAATATCCCGGGGGTCCGGGGGCTGGCCCCCGGTCCCTTACTCTGCGGCCAGTGCCGCCTTGCGGGCCTTGCGCTTTTCGGCATGGGCCAACGCAGCCTCGCGCACCCAGGCGCCGTCGTCCCAGGCTGCCTTGCGGTCGCGCACGCGGTCGATATTCATCCGTCCGCCCCCTTTGACCACGCGCCAGAATTCATCCCAATCGATGGGGCCGTGATCATAACCGGCCTTGTCGGCGTTCCACGCCAGATCCGGATCCGGCACGCGCAGCCCCAGGAATTCGGCCTGCGGCACGGTGGCGTCGATGAATTTCTGCCGCAACTCGTCATTGGTGAAGCGCTTGATCTTCCACGCCATCGACTGATCGGAATGCTGGCTGTCACTGTCGGGCGGGCCGAACATCATCAGGCTTGGCCACCACCACCGGTTCAGCGCGTCTTGCACCATCTCCCTTTGCGCATCCGTTCCCTGGGCCAGGCGCATCACGATCTCGTAGCCCTGCCGCTGGTGAAAGCTCTCTTCCTTGCACACGCGGATCATGGCGCGCGCATAGGGCCCGTAGGAACAACGGCACAGAGGGATCTGGTTCATGATCGCCGCGCCATCCACCAGCCAGCCTATGGTGCCGATATCGGCCCAACTGAGCGTCGGATAATTGAAGATCGAGGAATACTTGGCTTTGCCCGACAGCAATTCCTCGGTCATCTGCTCGCGGCTGACCCCAAGGGTTTCAGCGGCGGCATACAGATACAGACCGTGCCCACCCTCGTCCTGCACCTTTGCCAGAAGCGCCGCCTTGCGCTTGAGCGACGGGGCGCGGGTGATCCAGTTGCCTTCGGGCAGCATGCCGACGATCTCGGAATGGGCGTGCTGACCGATCTGACGGATCAGCGTGCGGCGATAGCCCTCGGGCATCGCATCATTGGGTTCGATCTTTTCCTCGGCATCTATCCGGGCCTGAAACCGGGCAAGGAATTCAGGCGTCTCGTCCGTGCGCCCGTCAGCGCCGATCAGGCCTTGGGAATACATTGCGGATCTCCGGATACTGGCAGGTTGGCGGGAAGGTATGTTACGAAAAAAATGATATCAACGATTTTTTGTAACATAAATTTCGCATGCCCGCAGCTTTATTCTTTCCGCCCAAAACGTGACCCGGCATCGCCCGGCGGCAAACCGGCAAATCCCGCGCCCGCACTGGACAACCAGGTCTCGGACGGCGCCTGAACATCCAGATAGGCTTGCGCCACATGCGCCCGCAGGGTCAGCCCCTCCCACTCCAATGGCGCGATCGCGGGCGGCAGTTCGGGAAAACGCAGCACATAGCGCCGCCACCGATGGATCAGCACGGTCCGCGCGGCCATGGCATCCAGCGGTTCGGACGGCGGATGGTGCTGAATGTAGCGGGCGAGGTGCAGCAGCGCGGCGGTTTCCGCGTCGTGATCCGCGCCAACGACGCGCGCGTTGTCGGGCACTTCTTCGATGCGTCCGATCAGGGTCAAGCCCCGGTAGCGCGGCGCGAAACCCGCCGGCCAAAGACCGACACCGGGGGCGATCATGATCCCGCGCGGGTCGGTGGATTGGGTGACGACCCAATCGCCGGACGTCACCGCTCCGGGCGCGGCATAAACCAGACGCGCGGCTGGAATGAATTCCTGCCGGCCAATGGCCGAAAACCGGAAGATGGCGGCGCGCCCGTCCGCCGGGTCGCGGTCACGTTCGATCCAGCCATCCGCCACGAGCCGTGACAGCGCGGTGCGCTGCGCCGCACGCGATACACCCAGCCGGTCCATGATCGACGTGATTCGCGCAGACTGCACCGCCCCCCCTCCGCGAGGTTCGATCGCATCGCCCAGGAACGTCACGATCAACGACCAAACTCGCAGGCGTCCCTGCCCGTGCAGATGATCGTTCAGAATAGGGGCAAGCGCGTCGAGGGGCATGGCCGCGATCTAACGGGAATAGGCGACCATCGTCAAAAGCTCATATTCCGCCACCTGATCGGCTTCGTGATTGTACAATGTCGCGTTCCAGCGGACCTCGCCGTAGGTGTCGGTGCGGTGGGTCTTGCGCCGGGCGGTCAGGCGCACATGGATCTTGTCACCGGGGCTGACGGGTTTTTGAAAACTCAGGGCCGTCAGCCCGGTATTGGCCAGAACCGGCCCCGGATCCGGCTGGACGAACAGGCCGGCCGCAAAGCTGAGAAGCAGGTAGCCATGCGCCACCCGGCCCGGAAAGAACGGGTTCGCGCGCGCGGCGTCCTCGTCCATGTGGGCGTAGAAGGTATCGCCCGTGAAATGGGCGAAATGTTCGATATCCTCGATCGTGACGTCGCGCGCCCTGGTGGTGATCGTGTGACCGATTGCGATCTCGTCGAAGGTCAGCTGGAACGGATGCGTGGGAGGCGCGATTTCCTCGGCGCCGGGGATCCATTGACCGGTTATGGCGGTCAGCATTCGGGGGCTGCCCTGAACCGCGACGCGCTGCATGTAATGCATCACACCGCGAATGCCGCCAAGTTCCTCACCCCCGCCGGCGCGACCGGGGCCGCCATGGGTCATGTGCGGCAGCGGAGAGCCATGGCCCGTCGCCTCGCCCATGCTGTCGCGGTCGTTGATATAGATCCGCCCGTGCCACGGCCCGGCCTCTTGCACGAGGGTTCTGGCCACGTCCGGATCGTGTGTGATCACAGAAGCCACCAGGCTGCCGCCGCCGCGATTGGCGATCTGCGCGGCATGGGCCACATCGCGGTAGGGCATCAGCGTCGCGACAGGGCCAAAAGCCTCGGTTTCATGCACCATGACCGCCGAATCAGGGTCTGAACAGCAAAATAGAGACGGTTTCAGAAACGCCCCAAGCGCTGGATTTTCGGCGTCGATCTCCAGCCTGCTGCCATCAAACACCGTCTCGACCTCTTCGGCAAAGGCCGCGATCTGGGCTTGAACGTCAGATTTGTGATCACGCCCGACCAAGGCCCCCATGCGGGTTGTCTCCAGGCCCGGGTCGCCGATTTTCGTGGTGGCCAGGCGGGCCGATATCGCCTCTCCCACCGGGCCGATCAGGGCGTCGGGGACAAGGATGCGACGGATCGCGGTGCATTTCTGACCCGCCTTGGTGGTCATCTCGCGGGTGACTTCCTTGACGAACAGGTCGAACTCGGGCGTGCCCTGCGTCACGTCCGGCCCCAGGATCGAGGCGTTCAGGCTGTCCTGTTCGGCGATGAACCGGGTGCTTGCACGCAAGAGGCCGGGGTTCGATCGCAGCATCAGGGCGGTCGTGGCGGATCCGGTGAAACTGACCACATCCTGCGGCCCCAACCGGTCCAGCAGGTCACCTGTGCCCCCGACCACCAGCTGCACGGCACCATCCGGCAATAGCCCCGAATCGATCATGATGCGGAACGCGGCCTCGGCCAGGTAGGCGGTGGCGGTGGCCGGTTTCACGATACACGGCACGCCGGCCAGCAGCGCCGGGGCCAGTTTTTCCAACATACCCCAGACGGGAAAGTTGAACGCGTTGATGTGAACGGCAACGCCCTGCAGCGGGACGGCGACATGTTGCCCGAGAAAGGTGCCGTTGCGCGACAGGCGCTCTATCCCGCCATCCAGGTGGATTTGCCCCTCGACCATTTCGCGGCGACCTTTCGAGGCGAAGGCGAACATGGTGCCGATACCACCGTCGATGTCGATCCATCCATCCGCGCGCGTGGCGCCGGACAGGGGATTGAGGGAATAAAGCGCCTCTTTCCGGGCATCGAGGATCTGCGCCAGCGCCTTGAGCATCTTGGACCGCTGGTGAAAATCCATTGCGCGCAGCGCCGGGCCACCGACCTGCGTGGCGTGATCGATCATCGCCTGCATGTCCAACCGCGCCCCGCCGTGCGCCACCTGGGCACCCGTCACGGCGCAATGCATCGCGCGGGCGCTGTCATCGGGGTCGATCCATCGACCGCCGGCATAGGATTGAAGCTGCAACATGTGGTGACCCTCCCCCGTTGGATTATTCTTGACCGATCGGTCGGCTTTGCGTCAAGTTTTCCCGAATGAGGGGGGGGCGCATCATGACACCAGAAGACCGCGCGCGGCGATCGGCCGAGGCGATGTGGGCCAATGATACGGCGTCGAAATGGGTGGGGCTGGACCTGGTCGAGGTTGGACCGGGCCGGGCGGTGATGACCTGTAGGGTGCGCGACGAACATCTGAACGGGCACGGCATCTGCCACGGTGGGGTGATCTTCACGCTGGCAGATTCGGCCTTTGCCTTTGCGTGCAATTCGCACAACCGCGTGGCGGTGGCCCAGCACAACACGATCAGCTACCTGAGCCCCGGCCAACCCGACGAGGTGTTGCGAGCCGAGGCTGTCGAACAGGCCCTGTCTGGCCGTTCGGGTCTGACCGATGTGACCGTCACGGGCGGTGACGGTCGTATCGTGGCGTTGTTTCGCGGCGCTTCCCGGCAAATCCAGGGCAGTCATTTCGCGGAGGACGAATGATGGAAGATCTTACCCCGAACCGTGCCGACCTGGACCCGATCGAGATTGCATCGCGCGACGAAATCCACGCTTTGCAGCTGGATCGCCTGAGGTGGTCGCTGCGCCACGCCTACGACAACGTGCCGTTCTACAGGGCCGGTTTCGATGCGGCGGGGGTGCACCCGGACGACTTGCGTGACCTTTCGGACCTGTCCCGGTTTCCATTCACCGTGAAACAGGATCTGCGCAACAACTACCCCTTCGGTATGTTTGCCGTGCCCCGCAATCAGGTGGCGCGCATCCATGCGTCAAGCGGAACAACGGGGCAGCCAACCGTGGTGGGCTACACCGCCCGTGACATCGACACATGGGCCAGCGTCGTTGCCCGGTCGATGCGCGCCAGCGGCACGCGGCCCGGTGATGTTGTGCACGTCTCTTACGGGTATGGCCTGTTTACCGGGGGGTTGGGCGCGCATTACGGGGCGGAAAAACTGGGCTGTACCGTGGTGCCGGTATCAGGCGGGATGACAGCGCGGCAGGTGCAGCTGATCGAGGATTTCGGGGCCTCCACCGTCATGGTTACCCCGTCCTATGCGCTGTCGATCCTTGATGAATATCATGCGCAGGGCCGCGACCCGCGCAAATCACCGCTGAAGGTGGGGATTTTCGGGGCCGAACCCTGGACCAACGCCATGCGGCTGGAAATCGAGCAGGCCTTTGATATGCACGCGGTCGATATCTATGGCCTGTCCGAGGTGATGGGGCCCGGCGTGGCCAATGAATGCGTGGAAACCAAGGACGGGCTGCACATCTGGGAGGACCACTTCTACCCCGAGGTGATCGACCCCGTCACGGGCCAGGTTCTGCCCGATGGCGAAAAGGGCGAGCTTGTGTTTACCTCGCTCACCAAGGAAGCCTTTCCGATCATCCGATACCGCACCCGCGATCTGACCCGGTTGTTGCCGGGCACCGCGCGCAGCATGCGGCGGATGGAAAAGGTCACCGGGCGATCCGATGACATGATCATCCTGCGGGGGGTGAACATCTTTCCGACCCAGATCGAGGAACAACTCATGGCGACCGGGGGCCTTGGGCCACATTTCCAGATCGAGTTGAGCCGGGACGGCCGGATGGATGTGATGACCGTTCATGTCGAGGCAGCAACCGGCCCGATGGGGCAAGATGACCTGCAGGCGGCCGCGCAGGCGCTGAAGGCGCGGATCAAGGAAAGGGTCGGTGTTACGGTCGAGGTTACGGCCCACGGATCCGGCGGGGTGGCGCGCAGCCAGGGCAAGGCGGTGCGGATCGTGGACAACAGGCCAAGGGACTGAGCCCATGCCAAGGGGTCTGGCCCGCGATCACGATGCCAAACGCGCCGCCCTTCGCCGGGGGGCCGCGCAGTATTTCGCGGCGGAAGGGTTCGACCGTGCCTCGATGGCGGGCGTCGCGGCGGCTTGCGGCGTGTCAAAGGCGCTGCTGTATCACTACTACGACGGGAAAGAGGCCCTGCTGTTCGACATCCTGCACGAACATCTGGGCGACCTGGCCGATGCCGTGCATCAGGCCAATCGCGGCCATACGCCCGAGGAACGGGTGCGCGCCCTGATCCGTGCCGTCGTGATGCAGTATCAGGACGCGGACGCGGAACATAAGCTGCAGCTGGATGCGCTGGGCACCCTGCCGGACGATTTACAGGCCCCGCTACTGTCCCTGCAACGCCGAATGGTGTCGATCATGGGCGACGCGTTGGAGGCAGTGGCCCCCGATCTCGGCGCGCGCCGCGGGGCCGTTACAATGAGCGTATTCGGCATGTTGAACTGGTTCTACATGTGGCATCGCCCCGGCAAGGGTATGGATCGCGAAGGCTATGCCGATCTGGTCACGGATATGGTCCTGGGCGGCATTCGGACCCTTTAGCGACGCGGCGCGTGTGTCTTTCATCGCGACACGGGGCCGCCCACCATGCCATGGGGCTTTGTATTGCCCCGCGATCCCGCTTAGGTTGCGCGCCTGAGCAGTCATCACGCGAAGAGGCAGGCCTTGGCCCGACGCGCCAGCAACTCAAAGGGTGCCAAAGACACGACCCGTGGCACCACAACACGCACGCGCAAACGCCGTGCGTCCGACCCTTCGCGCGTGCGTCGGGCAGTGGCTTGGCTGCGCCACTGGGTCCTGCGCGGTCTGGCGGTGACGTGTCTGATCGTCACCGTGTGGGTAACCATCTACACCTTCGTGCCGGCGCCCACGACGATCTACATGTGGCAAGAAAGCCGCCGCCTGGGCGGGATCGAGCGCGACTGGGTGCCGATCGAAGAGATCTCGGTCAACCTGCAACGTGCGGTCGTGGCCGCCGAGGACGCGAATTTCTGCCTGCATTGGGGATTCGACATGGAGGCCATCCGCACCGCGATCGACCAGGGCGGGCAACGGGGCGGGTCCACCATCAGCCAGCAAACGGTCAAGAACGCGTTTCTGTGGCATGGGCGATCATGGCTTCGAAAGGCGATGGAGGCCGCGATCACGCCCCTGATGGAACTGATCTGGCCCAAGACCCGGGTGATCGAGATGTATCTGAACGTCGCAGAATTCGGCGAAGGCGTGTTCGGGGCAGAAGCTGCAGCGCAACATCATTTCGGGGTGTCCGCCGCCGATCTGAGCCTGCGGCAGGCGTCCCTACTGGCCGCTGTCTTGCCCAATCCGCAAGAGAGAGTCGCCTCTGCGCCGTCGGATTTCGTGGACCGACGCGCGCGATCCATTGCCGACGGCGCTGCAACAATCGCCGCGGATGGTCGCGATGATTGCTTTGCGAATTGATCTGGGCGTCAGATTCTTTCACAACAGGGCATTCAAATAAGTGCCGAGCAGATCATGGCCCGCCTGTATCATTTTGCGTTATCCCCGTTTTGCCGAAAGGTCCGACTGGTTCTTGCTGAAAAGCGGATCGAGGTGGAACTGATCGAAGAAAAGTACTGGGACCCCTCGACAGAGTTCCTGCGCCGCAATCCCGCCGGCAAGGTTCCGGTTCTCAAGATCGACGGAATGCACCTGAGCGATTCCAGCGCGATCTGCGAATACCTCGAAGAAACGGTGCCCGAACCGCCCCTGATGCCATCCGACCCGAGAGGCCGGGCAGAGGTGCGCCGCCTGGTGAATTGGTTCGACGACAAGTTTCACCATGAGGTCACCGCGAACCTTGTCTACGAGCGCGTGAACAAAAAGATCATGCGCGCCGGGTATCCCGACGGGAAAGCCGTCAAGACGGGTGCGCAGCAGATCAAGTATCATATCGACTACATGGCCTGGCTCCTGGATCATCGGCGCTGGCTGGCGGGTGATCGTCTGACCATGGCCGATTTCGCGGCGGCCGCGCATCTGAGTTGCCTCGACTATATCTCGGACGTGGATTGGAACCGGTCCGACAGCGTCAAGGATTGGTACGCCAAGGTGAAATCGCGGCCTGCCTTCCGGTCGATCCTGGCCGACCAGATCCCCGGCTTCATCCAGCCCCCCCACTACGCGAACCTGGACTTTTGACGGATCTGAAAGCCGCCCTTCTGACCGAGGCCCGCACGGCGGGCTTTGCCGGGATGGGGGTTTGCAGGCCTGACGCCATACCAGACGCGGCCGACAGGCTTGCGGATTTTGTCGCGTCCGGGCGGCATGGGCAGATGGGATGGATGGCCGAACGGATGGGGTGGCGCGGCGACCCCACGGCCCTGTGGCCCGAGGCGCGATCGGTGGTGATGCTGGCCGAGGTCTATACGCCCGACGACGATCCGCTGGCAGCCCTCGAGCGCCGGGATCGCGGCACGATCAGCGTTTATGCCCGAAACAGAGACTATCATGACCTGGTGAAAAAGCGCCTGAAACGGGTCGGCCGCTGGTTGCTGGATCAGGCGCCGGGTCATCAGATCAAGGTCTTTGTCGACACCGCGCCGGTGATGGAGAAACCCTTGGCGGCGGCGGCGGGTCTGGGGTGGCAGGGCAAACACACCAACCTTTTGTCACGCGACCTGGGCAACTGGTTCTTCCTGGGGGCCATCTTCACCACCGTAGAGCTGGACCCCGACGCGCCGGCGCAGGAAAATTGCGGCAGTTGTACCGCGTGCCTCGACATTTGCCCGACCAATGCCTTTCCCGCGCCGTTCCAGCTGGATGCGCGGCGCTGCATTTCCTACCTGACAATCGAACACAAGGGCCCGGTTGATACCGATCTGCGCAGTTTGATGGGCAATCATATCTACGGTTGCGATGATTGCCTTGCCGCGTGCCCTTGGAACAAGTTCGCGGCAGATGCGCGGGAATTGCGCTATGCCGCGCGGCCCGAGTTGGTGAGCCCCCGGCTCGACGAACTGGCGGCACTGGACGATGCAGGGTTTCGCGCGCTGTTCGCAGGGTCGCCCATCAAGCGGATCGGGCGGGACAGGTTCGTGCGGAACGTGCTCTATGCGATCGGGAACAGCGGCGATGACCGGCTCAAACCTGCAGCACAGAGCCTGTTGAATGATCCTGACGCCGCCGTGGCGGACGCGGCCCGTTGGGCGGTGGAGAGACTGTCATGAAGCTTTTGATTTTCGGCTATGGTTACACCGCGCGCTATATGGTGAGCGCGTTGCAACCCCTCGCGGCGGACCATGTCCGCGCGACCACCCGCAGCCCTGAAAAGGCCGATGCGCTGGCAGGCACAGGTGTCACCCCAAGGATCTTTCCCGGCAGCGACATGGGCCCGGATCTGGAATGGGCGAGCCATGTCCTGATCACCGCCGGTCCCGAGGATGGGCATGATCCGGTTCTGGCGCATCTGCATGACGCCTTTGTCGCCAATGCCGGGCGGCTGGACTGGGTGGGATATCTCAGCACGACCGGGGTTTATGGGGATCACCAGGGCGGATGGGTCGATGAAACGACGCCGCTGACGCCGTCGACCGAACGCGGGCGCGCGCGGGTCGCGGCGGAAACCGAATGGACGGACCTGTTCGATCGACAGGGCCTGCCTTTGCACATCTTTCGCCTGCCCGGTATCTACGGGCCGGGGCGCGGGCCCTTTGCCAAGGTGCGGGCCGGTACCGCACGGCGGATCATAAAGGAAGGCCAGGTTTTCGGCCGCATCCATGTCGAGGATATCGCGCAGGCCGTAACCGCCTCGATGCGCAAACCCGCGCCGGGCGGGATCTACAACGTGGCGGATGACGACCCGGCCCCGCCGCAAGACGTGATCGCCTACGCAGCAGAGCTTCTGGGCCTGCCGGTGCCGGCCGCCACGCCGTTCGACGAGGCCCGGATGACGCCGATGGCGCGCAGTTTCTATGCCGAATCGAAACGGGTCGATAACACGCGGATGAAGCGTGATCTGGGCGTCACCCTGCGCTATCCGGATTATCGCAGCGGGTTGCGTGCGCTGCTTGCTGCCGAAGGCGAAAAATAATCTACGCCGCCGCGCGAAATTCGGATAGGACGGCTCAAAAACCACATATCGAGCAGCCCCCATGCGTCTTGTTCTTGCCCTTTGTCTTCTGTGCATCACCCTGACCGCCGGGTGTTCGCGGTTCGCCACCTATGACGGCCCGGAAGTAACCCGGATCGAGGTCCATAAATCCAGCCGCCAAATGTACCTGTTCCACCATGACGAGGTGCTGGACAGTTACGAATTCGAACTGGGTTTCGCCCCTGACGGCCACAAGACCGAGGAAGGCGACGGGCGCACGCCCGAGGGGCGCTATTATATCGACCGGCGCAATCCCAACAGTGCCTATTATCTTTCGATCGGCATCAGCTATCCCAACCCTGACGATATCGCACAGGCGCGCGAACGCGGTGTCAGCCCGGGTGGCGATATCTTCATCCACGGAACGCCAAGACCGTTTCGGCGGGCCGATGACTGGACGGCGGGGTGCATCGCGGTGACGAATGCGCAAATGCGCCAGATCTACGCGATGGTGCAGGACGGCACCGTCATCGACATTTTCCCCTAACCTGTCAGCCTGTCGGCGCGGCGACGGACCCGCCACCATCGCCCGTCAGCATGGTCCACCAGATCTTGCCGTTTTCTTCCTGAAAAAAGGCGAATCCAAGATCGCGGGCGCGATTGTCGGTGATGACATCGCGGGTATCGGTGCGGGTCATCCACGCGGCCACGGTTTCAACCTCGGCCTCGTAGGTTTCCGAGATGTTTTCACCCAGAATGGTGCCCTGGTAGCCCGCGCGTTGTGCCCGGTCGACAGGCGAAGATCCGTCGGACCCGAAATGCCATGGCCGGTTCTGCAGGGCCATGTCGCGGGCATGGATGGCGGCGGCGGCGTTCAATTCGGCGTTCAGCGTGACAGGTGCAGCGCCTGCGGCCCGGCGCAGGGAATTCACGCGGTCGAGCGCCCGAAACCGGATACGGTGCGTGTCGGCGGGATCAATCCGGTACAAAAGCGGCAAAGGCTGTCCGTCGGGCCCAAGCTGGGGCGCGGTGGATGTACAAGCCGCAAGGGTCAGCGCGCTGCCCCCCGCCAAAAGTAGATGTCTGCGGGTCAACATGGGCGCCATGCATAAGGGAAAAACCTTTGATAATTCATTTACAGGCAGACGCGCGATGGCCCGGCGCGCCAGTCAGGGTGTGCTGGCCCGCGGGCTTGCCGCGCCGGCACTTGCACGAACAGCACCTGGTTCGATCCAGATGGACCGCAGCATCGCCCAAGGCGAGCGCTGCGCCTGATCTGGCGGTTTTGCCGGATCCACGGGGCCCAAGAGACGCGCAAGATCGGGCGCTGGTCGTCCAAGGGATGCGGGGGCCTTGCACCAAACGCATTGCCGATCTTCGGGGATTTGCCTGCGGTGCAACGCAAGTGTTGCTTATTTGACGACATCAGTGCAAACGTATCTTCAGGACGAATTTGGCGGCATTGCATTCATGTGTCTTTGCTGATTAAACAAATCGTACGAGGTACAGTCTTGGGTGCCCTTAATTTGCGCATAGTGCGCGAAAGGGCGTATCTTGGAGGATATTATGAAGAAACTCGCTCTCGCTGCTGCACTGTCGGTTGTCGCCACTGGCGCATTTGCCGGCGGCTACGTGGAACCCGTCATCGAGCCCGTCGTAATCGTGGAAGACACGTCTTCCTCGGCCGGTGGTATCTTGGTGCCGATCCTCGCAATCATCCTGATTGGTGCTGCAATCGCTGCAAACGACTAATTCTTTTAGTCTGCAGAACAAAAGAAAAAGGCGGCCCGGATATGGGCCGCCTTTTTCACGTTCGGGGGTTGGCCATGTCCGATCCCGAAGGATCACTGACCTGACGCAACCTCGGCCGCGATTTCGGCACGGGATTTGCGGGCCCGTTCGGTTGCGGATTTCAGCTGGCCGCAGGCGGCCATGATGTCCTCGCCGCGTGGTGTGCGGATCGGGGATGCATACCCTGCCTTGTAGACGATATCGGCAAAGCGTTCGATCCGCTGCCAGTCGGACCGTTCATAAGGCGCGCCGGGCCATTCGTTGAAGGGGATCAGGTTGATCTTGGCCGGGATGCCCTTGATCAGCTGCACCAGCCGGCGGGCATCGTCGTCGCTGTCGTTCACGCCCTTCAGCATCACGTATTCAAAGGTGATGCGTTCGGAATTGGACGCCTTGGGATAGGCGCGCAGGGCGTCCAGAAGTTCGGCAATCGGCCATTTCTTGTTGATCGGCACAAGTTTATCGCGCACCACATCGGTGGTGGCGTGAAAGCTGACGGCCAGCATGCAGCCGATTTCCCCGGCGGTGCGGGCAATCTCTGGGACAACCCCCGAGGTCGACAGCGTGATCCGGCGGCGTGACAGGCTGATGCCTTCGGGGTCCATTGCGATCTTCATCGCGTCGCGGACGTTTTCGAAGTTGTAAAGCGGCTCACCCATGCCCATCAGCACGATATTGGACACAAGGCGCGGGCGTGCATCACTGCCTTCGCCAGGTTCGGTCCATTCATCCAGATCATCACGGGCCAGCATGACCTGCCCGATGATTTCACCGGCGGTCAGGTTGCGGACCAGTTTTTGTGTTCCCGTGTGACAGAACGAACAGGTCAGCGTGCACCCGACTTGGGACGAGATGCACAGCGTGCCGCGATC